>DATJOR010000157.1:0-7290 GCA_035506875.1 Mycobacterium sp. | reverse complement strand
TACGGCGGCGGGGGGTACGGCTACTAAGGCGTGGCGCTCGTTGCCGGTTATGCGCACACTGGTGTTATCGATGTGAGCTGCCAGGAGGCCGCAATGGACGACAACGGACGGTTCGGGTTCGATCCCGAGGACTTCGACCGGGTGTTCCGCGATGCCAGCGAGGGACTACGCGAGGCGTTCGACGGAATCAGCCGGTTTTTCACCATGCCCGGTGACCGGGCCGGATGGTCCGGCCTGCTCGAAGACCTGGCCCGGCGCACGCGGACCAGACCCGAGACCGCCGGCGAGGCCGGCGACGGCGTGTGGGTGATCTACACGGTCAGCGCCGACGGCGGTGCCCGCGTCGAAGAGGTGTACGCCACCGAACTCGATGCACTGCGTGCCAACCAAAACAACACCGATGTCGGGCGCAAAGTCCGATTCCTGCCGTATGGCATCGCCGTCAGCGTCCTTGACGGCTCACAAGGCTCAGAGGAAACAGAGGAAATGCCGTAGCGCTTGGTCCACGCCAATGCGACCGGAATAACAGGACACATTTGGGGGTACAGCGCAACAATGTTGAGCATGTACTTCCGCCAAATCGTTCGCCTCGTTGCTGCCGTACTGCTGACCGCCTGCGGGTTGCTGACCGCGCCGATCACCATCGCGGCCGCGCAGCCCTGCCCCGACGTCGAGGCGGTATTCGCGCGCGGCACCGGTGAGCCGCCCGGTGTCGGCGGGATCGGGGAGCCGTTCGTCGACCAGCTGCGCACGGCAATCAGTCCCAAGTCGCTTGACGTCTATCCGGTGAACTACGAAGCCAGCAGCGATTTCGGCGACCGCATCCAGTTCGCTCAAAGCGTGGTCGACGGGATCAAGGATGCGGGCAACCATATCGAGGCAACCGCGGCGAACTGCCCGAAGACCCGGATTGTGCTCGGCGGATACTCGCAGGGCGCGGCCGTGGCCGGTTTCGTCACGTCGGCGTCCATACCAGCGGGGATACCGGCCGAGTACGTCTCGTTTTTGCCCAAGCCGATGCCGCCGGAGATAGCGAACCACGTCGCCGCGGTAACCCTGTTCGGAAAGCCGTCGAATCAATGGCTGGAGAACTACGGCGCACCCGCGATCACCATCGGCCCGCTGTATTTGCCCAAGACCGACGACTTGTGCGCGCCCGGGGACACGATCTGCAACGGCGATCCCGGCGGGGCGCCGAGTTTCGCGCACGCCGAATACCCGGTGAATGGCATGACGGCCCAAGCCGCGGATTTCGCCGCGAGTCACCTGTAGCGTCAGTCGGCCTGGCTCGCCAGGATCGTCGCGAACAATTCGCTCATCTCGTCGGCGGGCCCGCCCGGCACGGTGTAGTCGGTGTCGTCGCGGATCTCCGCGAAATGATCGCGGACGGTCTCCACCGATAGCGCGGGACTGTAGAAGCCCTTCGTCCTGCCGATGAAGAACCGCGCGACATGTCCGGCGCCCACCGTGTAGATCTCTCCGGACACCGGACAGTACCGGTGCGCAAGAAACGCCACTACCGGAGCCACCAGGGCCGGATCCAGCTTCTGAAGGTATTGCGCGGCCAGGTCATCGAAGATTGCCTGCGCGGCCGGGTCATCCGGCCGGCCGGCGCTGTCCATGGAGTGGGCCAGCATCCGCGTGTAGGCGATCGGGGCGATGGCGTTGACCTTGATGTTGTGGTCGGCCCCTTCGGCGGCCAGCACCCGCGTCAAACCGATCAACCCGGTCTTGGCCGCGCCGTAATTGCTCATCCGCTCTGCGCCCAGGATTCCGGCCGCCGAGCAGGTGTTGACGATGCGGCCGTAGCGTTGCTCGCGCATCACTTTCCATGCCGGCCTGGTCACGTGGAACGCACCCCTCAAATGGACATCCAGCAGGGGTTCGAGCCGATCGGCGGTCATGTCCTCGAACGGCGCGTCACAGACGATGCCGGCGTTGTTGATAACGATGTCCAGTCGACCCCACGTGCGCAGGGCGGTGTCGATGATCGCCTGTCCGCCTTGCGGACTCGTCACGCTGTTGGTGTCGGCGACGGCTTCACCGCCGTGGCGGCGTATCTCCTCTGCGGCGGCCTCGGCCGCGTCGAGGTTCGGGCCCGTTCCGGTCACCGAACCACCGGTGTCGTTGACGACGACGCGAGCCCTGCGCGATGCCAGCAGCAGCGCGTAGTGCTTACCCAACCCGCCACCGGCACCGGTGATCACCGCAACCTGCTTGTCGAACCACATGTCGTCGGGACTCACCACGTGACCGGCAGCTCTTTCATGCCGTAGATGTCAGCGTCTTTGAACTTCAGCTGATTGGGCGATACGGCCAGTTGCAGCCCGGGCAGCCGGCGCGCCAACGTGGCGAACGCGACTTGCATTTCGACTCGGGCAAGGTTGGCACCGATGCACTGGTGTACGCCGTAGCCGAAACCGACGTGCCCGCGGGTGTTGCGGTTGATGTCGAAAGTCTCTGGATTCTCGACGAATTCGCTGTCCCAGTTCCCGGCCGGCAAATTCATCAACAGCTTGTCCCCGGCGCGGACCAACTGACCGCCCAGAGTGAGATCCTCTGTCGCCACCCGATCGACCTGGCCATGCACGATAGTGAGATAGCGCATCAGCTCCTCGACGATGTTGGCGATGACCGCGTGATCGTCGGTCTGCCCCAGCAGTGCGTAGATGTCGGGATGCTCAAGCAGCGCAACGGTTCCCAAAGAAACCATGTTGGCCGTCGTCTCATGGCCGGCGACCAGCATGGTCATCCCCGACAGGGCCGCGGTTTCGCGGTCGAGCTGGCCGGTCGCCACTTGCTCGGTGACCAGTCGGCTGATCAGGTCGTCGCTGGGCTCGCCTTCCTTACGCTCCACCAACTCTCGGATGTAGCCGTACATCGAGGTGAAGGCCTGTGTCTTTTCCTCATCGGTGGACTTGGTATCCAGGCCAACACCGGTGTACTGCTGAAAAGCGGCCAGGTCTTCGGACGGCACCCCCAACAGCAGTGCGATCACCAATGACGGTACCGGCAAAGCGAATTCGCGCACCAGGTCGGCAGGCGGGCCGCCGTTGATCATGTCGCTGAGGAACGAGTCGACCATTTCCTGAATCTGCGGCCGCATCGCTTCGCAACGCCTGAAGGTGAAGTCGCTGGTCATCATTCGTCGCAACCGATGGTGCTCGGGGTCATCCGTGCGCGCGAACATGATTGCGGTGCTTTCGCCGCTTTGCGGTTTCAGGGAGTCGGGAAGGGTATCCGCGGACAACCGCGGATCGGTCAGCGCGGCACGGATGTCTTGATAGCGGCTGACCACCCACACCGGCTCGCCGTGGTAGATCGCGCGTTGCAGCCCGGGCTCGTCCCGCCAGCTCACGAATTCAGGCGGCGGGGCGAGCGGACAGTGCGCGGCGCGCCGTGCGGGCACGACGGGAAGCTCGGTCTCGGAGCGGGAGTCGGAAGTCGTTGCTGTCACAGGCGTTCCCCATAAGTGTCAGATGGCTGCCAATTACCCGAGCGTAGAACCCGGCCGATTGGCAGTCAACTGTCAGTTACGCTGTCGTGATGACGGCGGTGAACGATCGGCCGTTGCGAGCGGACGCGGCGCGCAACGCCGAGCGGATTCTGCGCGCGGCGCGGGATGTCTACGACGAGCTGGGCCCCGAGGCACCCATCGAGGCGATCGCCCGCCGCGCAGGGGTGGGAGAGCGAACGCTCTATCGCAGGTTTCCGACCAAAGCCGACCTGATCGGGGCTGCGCTGGACCATTGCATCGCCAAGGACCTGACGCCGACGATCGAGGCCGTCCGGCGCGCCGATGACCCGCTGCGCGGTCTGGCCCAACTGATCGATGCGGCGATATCGCTGGGCGCCCGCGAACGCAACCTGCTGACCGCCGCCCAGCGGGCCGGGTCGCTGACCCCCGACATCTCGAACACGCTGTATGAGGCGCTCAGCGAGCTGGCCCGACGCGGTCAAAACGCCGGCGTCGTGCGCGCCGACCTGGTCGCCGATGATCTGCCACGGCTGGTCGCGATGCTGTACAGCGTGCTCTGGACGATGGATGCCAACAGTGACGGCTGGCGTCGCTACGTCGCGCTGTTGCTCGACGCGATATCGGTCAAACAACGCCAGCCGCTGCCACGGGCGGCCGCTCTTCGTTTTGCTCCGACGAGTAGCTGGCCCATCTGAGCTGGCCTCGTTATCTGATCGTGACTAATTCTTGATTTGCCCGTATCCTGCTTGGCGTGGCGCGACACCGATTAGCCAGAGACCGGCGGAAGTCGCCTGTGGTCATGGCTGCGGTAGGTGCCCCGGCTGCCCTGTTCTTTGCCGTCGGCGGTAGCGGCGATGCGGCCGCCAGCCGCGATCACGCCGATTCGGTAGCTGACGCCGCGCCCTGCTGCGTCCAGGTCTCCGCTTCCGCGCTGGCCGCGTCGTCGTGGGCTTTCTCCAGCGTGAACGTCGATCCCGGCGAGACGGCGCCGGCATCGAGGGCGTCACGATGGCGAGTGGTCAACCTGAACGCGCCGAAGCTGCTGCCCGTCGGGGTCGCGCCGGAGCGGGGTCTGCAGGTCAAGACGATTCTGGCCGCCCGCAGCATCAGCGCGGCGTTCCCGGAGATCAAGAACATCGGCGGCGTCCGGCCCGATGCGCTGCCCTGGCATCCGCGGGGTCTGGCGATCGACGTGATGATCCCCAACCCGTCCAGCGCCGCAGGCATCGCGCTCGGCAACGAGATCGTGAGGTTCGCGTTCAAGAACGCAGCTCGCTTCGCCTTGCAAGATTGCATCTGGCGCGGCACGTACTACACCCCCGAACGAGGCCCGTCAGGCTCTGGCTACGGCCACTACGACCATGTCCACATCACCACCCATGGCGGCGGCTACCCGACCGGCGGGGAAGTCTACGTTCAGTAAGCCCGCTCGGGTTACGGCGCAGCCGGCCCGGTAAGCAACTGCCGGATCACCGGCGCGGCCCAGCGGCACAGTTCGTCGCGGCTCAGGTTGGCCACCGGCGGATTCACCAGCACATAGCGAGTCATCGCCAGCCCGATGACGAAGGCGCCAGTCAGCCCCGCCCGCTGTATCGGATGATCCGGCGTGGCGGTGACCAGCTTGGGCGCGATCTGTTGCGCGAACACCTGCCGCAAGGTGTCGGCCGCGAGCTCGCTTGTCATCGCCGCGCGCAGCAACGCGACGAACGTCTCGTCTTCCTCCCACACGGCGAAGAATCGCTGCAACAGAATGTTCGCGACGTCGTCGGGATCAAGGTCCGAAAGATCGGGCAGTTCGATCGCGAAATCGGCCGCTGCCGCGAACAGGTTCTGCTTGCTGCCGAAGTAGCGGATCACCAGCGCTGCATCCACCCCGACGTCCGCGGCGACGGCGCGCAAGGTCGTGCGTTCATATCCTTCGGCCCCGAAGCGCCGACGGGCCGCCGCCAAGATGTCAGCGCGGGTACGGCTGGCGTTGCGGGGTCGCTGCTGACCGGCATGCGTTGTCACGACGGCGCCGGCCCGACCAGGAGCTGACGGAAGACCGGGGCGGCCCATCGGCTGAGTTCTTCGCGGGTGAGGTTGGCCACCGGGGGGTTGGCGAGAACGGATCTGGTTGCGGCAAGCCCGATTACGAACGCGTCCGTCACCGCAACGCGTTTCATGTGGTTGTCCGGGGTTACGCCCATCAGCGTGGGCGCGACATGGGTGGCCAGCGTCTGGTTCAAGGTATCGGCGGCAACCCGGCTCGTCATTGCCGCGCGCAACAGGGCCAGGAACGTATGGTCGTCCTCCCACACCGCGAAGTACCGCGGCAGCAGCATGTCCGCGATGTCGTCTGGCCCGGCATCCGACAGATCGGGCAGATCGATCCTGAATTCGGTGGCCGTCGCGAACAGGTCCTGCTTGCTGCCGAAGTAGCGGATCGCCAGCGCCGCGTCCACGCCGACGTCCGCCGCGACGGCTCGCAAGGTTGTCCGTTCATATCCTTCGGATGCGAAGCGCCGCCGCGCCGCCGACAGAATGTCGGCGCGCGTCTGGCTCGCATTGCGAGGCCGCGTCGCAGTCACTCCGATGGCGCCGGCCCAGTTAGTAACAGGCGAAAGACCGGCCCCGCCCAGCGGCTGAGTTCTTCGCGGCTGAGGCCGGCCACCGGCGGATTGGCGAGGACGGACCGCGTCGCGGCGAGCCCGATGACGAACGCATCCGTCAACGCGATCCGCTGCAGGTGATGGTCCGGCGTCGCACCCTTCAATGTCGGCGCCACATGCTTGGACAGCGTTTCATTGAGTTTGTCCGCCGCGATCCGGCTGGTCATCGCCGCCCGCAGCAGCGCCAGGAACGACTGGTCGTCTTCCCACACCGCGAAATACCGCGGCAGCAGCATGTCCGCGATGTCGTCCGGGTCCGCCCCGGTCAGGTCCGGCAGCTTGATCGTGAATTCGGTAGCCGTGGCGAACAAGTCCTGCTTGCTCCCGAAGTAACGGATCACCAGCGCGGCATCCACGCCGACATCCGCCGCGATGGCGCGCAGGGTGGTCCGTTCGAAACCTTCCTCGGCGAAGCGGCGGCGCGCCGCCGAAAGGATGTCGGCGCGGGTCTGTGCGGCATTGCGCGGCCTTTTGGTGCTCATTCCCAAACTTTATGTCAGCCGCTGTTGACTTGGGGCCGGGACCCGGCGTACCGTCCAAGTCACCCATTGTTGACAAAAGTCACCGACTGTTGAGATCGGGATTTTGGAGGGCGGGTGGTCCCCATGGCTGGCGGCATTGGACGGTCTGGTACCGCGACTCGTAGGTCTGTGGTCGACGACAGCACCCGGATCTACCGGGGTGGCCTGCTGCGCCGGATCGCAGAGCTGGCCATCGCCGCGCCGACATGGACCATCGCCATCGCAGCGCTCGTGATGGTGGTCGCGGGCATCTTCGGGATCCCGGTCGCCAAGAGCTTGTCGGCTGGCGGACTCCAGGATCCGACGTCCGAATCGGCAAGGGCGACAAAGCTTCTCACTGACAAGTTCGGCCAGGGCGACGCGCAGCTGTTGTTCGTCGTGTCCGCCCGGGACGGCGTTACCAGCACAGCGGCCCGCGCGGTCGGCACTGATATCGCTGATCAGCTCAGCCGGTCCGCGCATGTGACCAGCGTGACCTCGGCATGGACCGCACCGCCCGCGGCCGCCGCCTCGCTGGTGAGCAAGGACGGCAGGTCAGGGCTGATCGTCGCGGGTGTCAGTGGCGGGGAAACCGACTCACAGAAGTACGCCGATGCGCTGTCGGAGCGGTTCGCCCACGACCGCAATGGAGTCACCGTGC
>DATJOR010000156.1:0-14294 GCA_035506875.1 Mycobacterium sp. | reverse complement strand
TCCCGGCGGAGCGGCTGTCGGCTCGATCCGCACCTCGGCGACATCGCCGTCGAAGAGCACGGCGTCGTCGACGACGGCCTCGCCGTGCAGCGGCTGTGCGTCGTCAGGCGGGCGCCAGTGCGCCGACCCTACGATCGCCGTTCCGGTCTCGTCGCGGATCAGCGGTACCCGCCGCGCCGAACCGCGCCGCGCTCGGCGGGCCGCGCGGCGACCCGCCGGTATCCGGTATGCCCGGGTGGCGGGGGAGCGCCGTCGTGACACGAAGCCGAGCTCGACGTCGAGCCGCTCGGCTCGCAATAGCCGGGTCAGCACCGCCGCCAGGTCCGCGTCCGAGCCGACCACAATCAGCCGTCGGGCTGCCTCGATCTCGTCGGGACCGGCGATCGTCAGCCCGCTGAGTGAACGAGGGACGCGACGATCGCCGAAGACCAGCACGGCGATATCAGGAGCGTTAATAGTTTCCTCGCAAACTGCTGCGATAGTGTGGGTCACCGGCTGGACCACAATAAGCGGCACATACCAGTGGGATGGGAGAAAGCCAGCGCCATGCCGGCAATCGTCCTGATCGGCGCCCAATGGGGCGACGAGGGCAAGGGCACGGCCACCGACCTACTCGGTGGCCGCGCCCAGTGGGTGGTGCGTTACCAGGGCGGCAACAACGCGGGCCACACGGTGGTCTTGCCCACCGGTGAGAACTTCGCGCTACACCTCATCCCGTCGGGTGTGCTCACACCCGGCGTCACCAATGTCATCGGCAACGGCGTGGTGGTCGATCCTGGCGTGCTGCTCGACGAGTTGAAGGGCCTCGACGACCGCGGCGTCGACACTTCGAAGCTGCTGATCTCCGCCGACGCGCATCTGCTGATGCCCTACCACGTGGCCATCGACAAGGTGACCGAGCGCTACATGGGCAACAAGAAAATCGGCACCACCGGCCGCGGCATCGGACCCTGCTACCAGGACAAGATCGCCCGCCAGGGGATCCGCGTCGCCGACGTGCTCGACCCCGAGGAGCTCAAGCACAAGGTCGAGGCCGCACTGGAGTTCAAAAACCAGGTTCTGGTCAAGATCTACAACCGTAAGGCGCTGGACCCGGCCCACGTCGTCGAGGCCTTGCTTGCGCAGGCGGAGAGCTTCAAGCACCGCATCGCCGACACCCGGCTACTGCTCAACAACGCGCTGGAAGCCGGCGAGACCGTATTGCTGGAAGGTTCGCAGGGCACTCTGCTCGATGTCGACCACGGCACGTATCCGTATGTGACGTCGTCGAATCCGACCGCCGGCGGCGCCGCCGTCGGCTCCGGTATCGGACCGACCTGCATCACTACAGTGCTGGGAATCCTCAAGGCCTACACCACTCGGGTCGGCTCGGGCCCGTTCCCCACCGAATTGTTCGACGAGAACGGCGAATACCTGTCGAAGACCGGCGGCGAGTTCGGCGTGACCACCGGCCGCCGTCGCCGCTGCGGCTGGTTCGACGCCGTGATCGCCCGCTACGCCACCCGGGTCAACGGCATCACCGACTACTTCCTGACCAAGCTGGATGTGTTGTCCAGCCTGGAAACCGTCCCGGTGTGTGTCGGCTACACCGTCGATGGCAAACGCACGCATGACATGCCGATGACGCAGAGCGAGCTGGCCCGCGCCGAACCGATCTACGAAGAGTTACCCGGCTGGTGGGAAGACATCTCTGACGCGCGGACGTTCGACGACCTGCCGGCCAAGGCGCGTGACTATGTGCTGCGCGTGGAAGAGCTTGCCGGAGCGCATGTTTCGTGCATCGGTGTCGGCCCGGGCCGCGATCAGACCATCGTGCGCCGCGACGTCCTGGCGGCGCGCCCGTGACGGATTCCTCGCAGAGCCCGGAACAACTCGATCCCGATTACGACCATCATGGCGGCTTTCCGGAGTACGGCGCCGCCAGCCCGGGGCCCGGTTTCGGCCGGTTCGTGACCGCGATGCGACAGCTGCAGGATCTCGCGGTGTCAGCCGACCCCAGTGACGACGTCTGGGAGGACGCCGCAGACCACGCCGAGGCGCTATCGGCGTTGCTCGCGCCGTTTCACGCACCCGAGGGCCAGGGTCCGGCAGGCCGATCGCCGCAACTGCCGGGGATGGGCAGCCTGCTGCTGCCGCCCTGGACGATGAGCAGATACGACCCCGATGGGGTGGAGATGCGGGGCCAATTCTGCCGGTTCCACGTGGGCGGCAACGGGGCGGTGCACGGCGGTGTGCTTCCGCTGCTGTTCGATCATGTCTTCGGGATGGTGGTGCACGCCGCCGGCCGCCCGATCAGCCGGACCGGCTACCTGCACGTCGACTATCGCAAGATCACCCCGATCGACACCCCGCTGGTGGTCCGCGGACACGTCGCCGCGACCGAGGGCCGCAAGGCGTTTGTCCGCGGCGAACTGGTCGATGGCGACACCTTGCTGGCCGAAGCCAACGGCTTGATGGTGCGGCTGCTTCCGGGCCAGCCGTAGGCTGCTTAGATCCGGCTCCAGGCGGTGATCATGGCCGGCGTTGTCGCGACGCCGCCGGCCGCGGAGAGTTCGTCGCGTAGCTGTCGGAGCAGCGCGTCCGAATCGGCGAAGACGTCATCGGTGACCAACCCAAGCTTCTCCCGGGCGGGCAGCAGCGACCCCAAAGTGTCGGCGACGAAGGCAATCAGTTCCGTGTGCTCGGGCCCGCCGATCGGAGCGCCGAGTACCAACTGCGGAATGCTCAATCCCGCCTTCCGGAACAATGCGGGCATGGTCGCGGCGAACGTCGGGTCGAGGCCTAAGGTGGTGAAGGTTTCGATGATCGTGTCCCGTGCCGTCCGCCACAACGGCAGGTCGGGCACGCCGCGCGCCCCGGTCATGTCGAATTCGGAAAACGCGATGAACCCTCCCGGCCGGACCAGAGCGGCGAGCTGACGCAGCGTCGCGACCGGGTGGGGCAGGTGCATCAGGATCAGCCGCCCGACCACGGCGTCGACGGGCTCGTCCAGCGTGAGGTCGCCGACGGTGGTCTGCTCGAACCGAACCGACGTGAGGCCGTGCTCGGTGGCGCGCTCGCGCGCGAGTTCGATGATGTCGTCCGCGGCGTCGATACCGATCACCGTCCCCTCGGGCCCGACTAGCTTCGCGGCCACGAACGACACATCGCCGGGACCGCAGCCCACGTCCAGCACCCGCATTCCCGGCCGCAGGCCCGCCAGCCGCAACGCCTGCTCGGTGTAAGGGTCGTACAGCCGTGCCTGCAGCAGCAGCCGCCGGACCTCCGCGTCGGCATGGCCGAGCAGATACGTGCTGCCGTTGGACGGCATGTGGTCGAGAGTCACGGCTACCTCCGAGTCGATTGCGTGATGCAACCGACTATTCCACAGTCACTTTTGTGACGCAATAGACTCGCGGGCGCCCGGGCCGCGCGTCAGTTCGACGTCGCCGTACGCAAGGCTGGCACCGCACTCGGCACAGGTGAGTTGCGGTGTGAGGCGACCCCCGCAATTGCGGTGCAGCGGAAGCTTGGGTGGCCCGTCCGGGGCGAGGTAGCGATCTCCCCACAGCAATAGCGACATCACCACCGGCCACAAGTCTCTGCCCTGCTGCGTCAGGTGGTACTCGTAGCGATCCGGTCGCTGCTGGTAGCGGCGCCGCTCGAGGACGCCGGCTTCGGTCAGCCGTGACAACCGATCGCTGAGCACGTTGTGTGCAACGCCGAGTTGAGCGCGGAAATCGTCAAACCGGTGCACCCCCCGCAGGGCGTCCCGAACGATCAACAGCGTCCACCGGTCGCCGACCAGTTCTAAGCTGCGGGCAACCGAGCACACCTGATGCTCGTACGTGCGAGGAAGCATGGCTGCCATGTTACTTGCATCATGCAAGTAATCATTCGGCCGTTAACCGACCGGCGGACCTATCCTTGAGCAGCGTGACGCTTGACGAGTCGACCAAGGGCGGGCCTCCCGAGCCTGTCGACACCGACCGGACCAAGGTGATGTTGCTGGGGTCGGGGGAGTTCAGCCGCGAGCTGGTGATCGCTTTTCAGCGCCTGGGCGTTGAGGTGATCGCTGTCGAGCGGTATGCCGATGCGCCTGCGCATGGTGTCGCCGATCAGGCGGTAGTGGTCAACATGGCCGACTCCGACGAGTTGGGTGCGGCGATCCGGCGGTTTGAGCCGAACTTCGTGGTGACGGCATCAGACTCGGTCGCCGCCGACGCGCTGACTGCCGCCGCGGAAACCGGTGCCGTCGAGGTCTTTCCCACTGCCCGCTGCGCTCGGCTGACCGCCGACCGGGAGGGATTGCGCCGGCTGGCCGCCGATGAGCTCGGCCTGCCAACTGCTCCATTCTGGTTCGCGGGATCGGTCGACGAACTGCGCGCGGTGGCCGATCACGCCGGCTACCCATTGCGGGTGCACCCGGTCGCGACAGTGACGTCTGCGGCGAGCGCAGGGCAGTCCGTGGTGCTGGGACCGGCCGACATCGAGTCGGCCTGGCAGCGCGCGGTGTCGGCCGGCGGTCGACTGGCCCACAACCGGGTATTGGCCGAGGCTCTCGTCGAGATCGACTTCCACCTCACCCTGCTCACGGTGCGCAGCGTCGGACCGAGTGGGCCGACGATCGAATTCTGCGCGCCGATCGGGCACGGTGAGGCCATTGGTGACGTGCAGGAATCGTGGCAGCCGCAAGACTTGAGCGTGGCCGCGCTGGACGCCGCCAAGTCCATCGCCGCCCGGATCGTCAAGGCGCTCGGCGGGCGCGGCGTGTTCGGGGTCGAGTTGATGGTCCGTGGCGACGAGATCTACTTCAGCGATGTGACCGCACGGCCTTTCGAGAGCGGCCTAGTCACGTTGCGCACTCAGCGGCTCTCGGCATTCGAACTGCAGGCGCGGGCGATCCTGGGCCTCCCGACCGACGCCATCATGATCTCGCCGGGCGCCGCCGAGGTGATCTACGCAGGTCACGACGGAAGCGCCCGGAACCCGAGTGCCGTCGGTGTGCTGGCCGAAGCACTGCGGACTCCGGAGAGCGACGCGCGGGTGTTCGGTCGTCATGAGCCCGAAGGGCGTCGCCCGCTGGGCGTGGCCGTCGTCACCGCCTCGGACGTGAAGACCGCGCGCAGCCGCGCCCGCGAGGTATCAGCAGCACTGCGCAGGCTCTGGTAGCCACCGGCGAAGGTCTCCGCTAGGTGTGCGACACTCACGCGAGTGAGCTACGCAGGAGATATCACACCGGAGCAGGCTTGGAAGCTGCTCGGCGAGAACCCCGAAGCAGTCTTGGTCGACGTGCGCACTGACGCCGAATGGCGTTTCGTCGGAGTGCCCGATTTGTCCAGCCTGGGCCGCGAGGTCGTCTACCTCGAGTGGAACAGCCTCGACGGCACCCGCAATGAAAACTTTGTCGCCGAGCTGGCCGAGCAACTGCCGGCCGCGTCCGGGGACCGGCCAGTGATCTTCTTGTGTCGCTCAGGTAACCGCTCCATCGGGGCGGCCGAGGCCGCCACCGCGGCGGGTATCGCGCCGTCATACAACGTGCTCGACGGTTTCGAAGGACATCTGGACGGCGACGGGCACCGCGGCGGCGTCGGTTGGCGTGCCATCGGATTGCCCTGGAAACAAACGTGAGCGCCGGCGACGATGCAGAGCGCAGCGATGAGGAGGAGCGGCGCAGATCGAGTGACGAGCGCTCGGTGCGCACGCCGAAGCCACTGCCGGACGGTGTCAGCCAGGCAACCATCGGAGTGCGCGGCGGCATCTTGCGGTCGCAGTTCGAAGAGACCGCCGAGGCAATGTATTTGGCGTCCGGCTACGTCTACGACTCGGCCGCCGCAGCCGAACAGGCTTTCACCGGCGAGATCGACCGCTACGTCTACTCCCGCTACGGCAACCCGACGGTCAGCATATTCGAGGAACGGTTGCGGTTGATCGAGGGGGCGCCGGCGGCGTTCGCCACCGCGAGTGGGATGGCGGCGGTTTTCACCTCATTGGGGGCGCTAGTGGGCGCCGGTGAGCGGCTGGTCGCCGCGCGTAGCCTGTTTGGTTCGTGTTTCGTTGTGTGCAACGAGATCTTGCCCCGCTGGGGCGTCGAGACCGTTTTCGTCGACGGCGACGATTTATCCCAATGGGAGAAGGCACTTTCGGTGCCGACGCAGGCGGTGTTCTTCGAGACGCCGTCGAATCCTATGCAATCGCTGGTCGACATTGCCGCGGTTACCGAGCTTTCACATGCCGCCGGGGCGAAGGTGGTACTGGACAACGTCTTTGCAACTCCATTGCTGCAGCAGGGTTTTCCGCTTGGCGTCGACGTGGTGGTCTATTCGGGCACCAAACACATCGACGGGCAGGGCCGCGTGCTGGGCGGTGCAATTCTCGGCGACAAGGAGTACATCGACGGCCCGGTGCAGAAACTGATGCGGCACACTGGACCGGCCATGAGTGCGTTCAATGCCTGGATAATGCTCAAAGGCCTTGAAACACTGGCGGTCCGGGTGGATTATCAGAATGCTTCGGCGCAACGGATCGCCGAGTACTTAGAGGGGCATTCGGCGGTCAGGTGGGTGCGTTATCCATTCCTGACATCACACCCGCAGTACGACCTGGCCAAGCGACAGATGTCGGGTGGCGGTACCGTCGTCACCTTTGGACTCGACGTCCCGGACAGCGCGGCAAAGCAACGGGCTTTCGAGGTGCTGGACAAGTTGCGATTGATCAACATCTCCAACAATCTGGGCGATTCGAAATCGCTTGTCACGCATCCGGCCACGACAACCCACCGGGCGATGGGACCCGAAGGCCGCGCCGCTATCGGCCTGGGCGATGGCGTGGTTCGTATTTCCGTCGGTCTGGAGGGCACCGAGGATTTGATCGCCGACATCGACCAAGCGTTGCGGTGATAATTGGCAGCATTCTCACAGCATTCTAATCTGGTCGCAGCCTGCTATTTCGGCTATTCAGCGGTGTGCGTTATGACGTTATTTACCTTGCCGTTTCCAGCTTTTTCCATCGGGTTTGGCGGTTAAGAACCTTTGGTGCGATGGTAAATAGGATCGGTTCCGGAGTTAAGACACGTATGGCAACATTAGGCGCCGACACCGCGGCCGGCTGAAAGAACACGCCCGATTGCGCTGCGCCAGATATGGAGAGACCCGAGTGATTTCGTGCATTCGCCGCCGGCGGACTTCGCCTCATCCGCTGACCGGTGACTTTCTCGATTGGACTGTTGTTGTCGACGGACGCGAAGTTGCCTGGCAAAGCTATGCCGGTCCGCTGCGTCTTGATGAGACGGACATCGCCATCGCTAGCCGCAAGTTGCTATCGATCGAGCCTTGCGACCTGCTCGACATGGTGGATGAGTACATCGAGTTCGCGTCACCGAACGCTGATCAATCGCGGTTGATCGTGCATTCGACCACACCGTTTGCGTACAGTTTCGAGACGGACCTCACAGCGATGGCTGAGGGATGGCCGGTCTCGGACCTCACGACCTACGTCGAAACTCGTGGCTTGTATCTCGCTCGCCGCGGCGACCTGGTTGTCGGGCGCACTCGCCCGTGGCGGCGCGCGATTGCCAAACAAGGTATTCGGCGCTTAGCGCTGCCGGATACCGACTACTACTACATGTCTCACGCGCTGCTGCGGCGGGCCGTCGATGCCGGGGACCGTGATCCGGTGATAGCCCAGATGATCAAGTTTCTGCGCGAACAACCCTCGGCCGTGGTGTCTCCGTACGACTTCGAGCCCGAGTTTCAGATATTCGCCATCTGGTTGGCGCAGGCTGCCGGCCTTCAGCGGATTCGGGTGGACGCCAACAACTCCCACCTGGGAGCGTGGAACGGAAAGCGCATGCTGCACCCGACGGTCGAGTCCGCACTGCGGCTGAACGGACAGGTATGTGACCAGGCGGCTCCGCTCATCTTGGACCACGAACATCGTGCGAGCGAGGCGTTCCAGGCGCTGCAGACCGTGCTTCCGGTGATTCCCGGCTATGTCGTTCCCTGGCAAGAGAATCGCTGCGACTTCACTCGTGACCTTGTGCGGGCGAGTGCGCTTTTGAAGGAGCGCTACGGGCTGACGCGTGGTTGCCTGAAACCGTCCGAAGGTGGAAATGGCGGGCGCATCGTCGCCAACATCGAACTCGATGACACCAGCCAGCTCGAAGAGCTCGCAACGAAAGCGTGGAACTTAGGCGGCGATCAAGTTCTCGAGGCTCACGTTACTTACTTCGAGCGGAGCATCGCTGGCGAGCAAGTTCTGACCACGCCGTCAGCGCACGTGCGGTCGGGCGAGCTACTGGACGGCCTCACCCTGCAATTCATGCGTGGCACCGCGTGGAAGGGCAACGTCTATGTGGGCGAAGCAGATTGGCAGGCACTCGGACTGGACAAGGCCCTGTACCCCAAGCTGCGCGCGGCGATGAGCGACCTGAACCAGCGGCTTGGCTTGCTTCACTGCGGCGTCGATTTCGCGATTGGTACGTTAGGCGGAAAGTTCGGCGACGCTGTGGTGGCCGCCGTCCAGGACATCAATCCGAAGGTCACGGGCGCGATGTTTTTGCGTGAGTTCATGGCACGCCATGCCGCTGTCGGTGGCGGGGCCGCGACGCGCGTTCTCGTTCCGGAGGCTACCGGGAAAGCGCGCCAGATCCGATCGCTGCTGTCGGAATTCTCAACGGCGGAACAGCCTTGTGAAGAGGTCGGCATCGTGCCCGGGCGTTGGGCAATGATCGCTACGTCTGGACAGACTTCGGTGCGCGCTGGTGCTCAGGCATTAACCCTGGAGCGAATGCTTGCCGTTGGCCGATGATCGCTTGGTGACGGCGAGATAACGGCGAAGCCGGGCGCGGCGGGTCGCCGCGTAACAATTCAGCGCGACGCGCGAGGCGAATACCGGGAACGGTGCCCTGGGCAACTTATCGTCATTTTGTGTACCGCCGTACGGTTCTGAAGCTACCGCTGCTGCTGGCAGCGGGCACGGCTCTGGCCCAAGCCCCTCGTGCGTCTGCCGAACCGCCGCGCGCGTCAGCCGAACCGAGTCGCTGGTCACCTGACCGCGCTAACAGGTGGTATCAAGCGCAGGGTTGGCCCGTCGGCGCCAACTTCATCACCTCCACCGCCATCAATCAGCTCGAAATGTTTCAGCCCGCCACCTACGACCCCCGGCGCATCGATACCGAGCTGGGCTGGGCCCGCTACCACGGGCTCAACACGGTGCGGGTCTTCCTGCATGATCAGTTGTGGGCGCAGGATTCCCGCGGTTTCCAAACACGTCTCGCGCAGTTGGTCAGCATCGCGGCGCGCCATCGCATCAAGCCATTGTTCGTATTGTTCGACTCCTGTTGGGATCCGATGCCCCGACTCGGTCCCCAGCATCCGCCTACGCCAGGGGTGCACAACTCCGGATGGGTACAAAGCCCGGGCGCTGAGCGGATCGATGACCGCCGCTACCGGGGCACTCTGCAGGACTATGTGACGGGCGTGCTGACCCAATTCCGTAATGACGACCGGGTTTTGGGCTGGGATCTTTGGAACGAACCGGACAATCCGGCAAAGCAGTACGCCAGCACCGAGCGGGCCGACAAGCTGGAGCGTGTCGCAGAGCTACTTCCGCAAGTGTTCGCGTGGGCGCGTTCTGTCGACACCCGCCAGCCGTTGACCAGTGGTGTCTGGGACGGCGAGTGGGCAGATCCGTCAAGTCGCAGCACAATCGCCGGCATTCAACTTGCTAATTCCGACGTGATCAGCTTCCACTCCTATGCCGAGCCATCGACCTTCGAATCCCGAGTAGCCGAACTCGTCCCGCAAGGACGACCGATGCTGTGCACCGAGTACATGGCACGGCCGATGGGCAGCACTGTCCAGAGCATTCTGCCAATTGCCAAGCGGCACAATGTTGGCGCGATCAACTGGGGCCTGGTCGCCGGAAAGACTCAAACCTACTTCCCTTGGGATTCATGGAATCACCCGTACACATCGATCCCCAGGGTGTGGTTCCACGATCTGTTGCGGCCGGATGGAACGGCGTTTGAGGGCAATGAATCTCAGACGATCAGGATGCTGACCTCTTCGACGGCCGGTTAAATCCGGCGGAGATGACTGTCGCCCGATCGATCCTGCTTTTCGCCGTTGCTGCACTGTTCGAAATCGGCGGTGCCTGGCTGGTGTGGCAAGGTGTCCGCGAGCATCGCGGATGGATATGGGCAGGTCTTGGCGTGATCGCGTTGGGCGCCTACGGCTTTGTCGCCACCTTGCAAGACGATCCTCAGTTCGGCCGCGTCCTGGCCGCCTACGGCGGTGTGTTTGTCGCCGGGTCGCTGGCTTGGGGCATGGCGCTGGACGGATTTCGCCCGGACCGGTGGGACCTCATCGGCGCCGCGGTGTGTCTGGCCGGGGTTGGCGTGATCATGTATGCCCCGCGAGCGCGCTGATCAGTCCTTGTGCTCGACGACCCCCGTCGCGTGCTGCGCACGGTCTTCGTACGCTCGGCGCACGGTGGTGTCGAAATTGAGGAACACCGTGTCGTTGCCCATCTTCTTGTTCAGCCAGCGGCGGCCCCGATCCGACAACAGCTGCGCCACGATCGCGATGTACCGGCCGTTGCCAGGCACCGACACCTGGGTTTTC
This sequence comes from Mycobacterium sp., assembly GCA_035506875.1. GTDB lineage: Bacteria > Actinomycetota > Actinomycetes > Mycobacteriales > Mycobacteriaceae > Mycobacterium. Next base: position 3,690 of record DATJOR010000156.1, on the reverse strand, counting down.
GGCTTGTCGAGCACCTTGACGATCGCCGCGGCGATATCGCCGGGCTCGACCGGCTTCTGCGCGGCCGACGGCGAGGTGCCCGAGATCAATTCGGTGTTGGTGAACGTCGGCAGCACCGCACTGACCTTGACGCCATGCGGGGCGAATTCATCTGCCATTGCTGTAGATAAGCCCACCACCGCGAATTTCGTTCCGGCGTAGACGATTTGACCCGGCACCGCCACCATGCCCGCCAGCGACGCGATATTGATGATGTGCCCGTTGCGGCGCTTCACCATTTCCGGCAGCACCAGCTGGCAGCCGGTCAGCACCCCGTAGAAGTTCACCTCGATCGACGAGCGGATCGCCTGCGCGGTTTGCTCGAGGAACGGGCCGACCGGCATGACGCCGGCGTTGTTGATCAGCACGTCAATGTGCCCGCCCCCGTCGGCGCGGGCCTTGTCGAGGAAGGCGGCGAACGATTCGCGGTCGGTGACGTCCAGTGGGTGGCCTGACACCGAACCGAGGCCGCTCATGCCGGCGACCGCGCTCTCCAGCACGTCGACGTCCCGGTCGCCGATGACCACTCGCGCACCACGCGCCAGCAGCGCTTTTGCGGTCGCATGCCCGATGCCACGAGCAGCACCGGTGATCACGATGGTCTTAGCCCTGATGTTGTCCATGCCGACGAACTTTACAGGTGTCAACTCCGCCGGGGAACCGCCGCTGCGAGCGCCGCAGAGGCATACCACTGGTGCTTGAACACTTACGAAAGCGAATTATTCGAATTTTCGTTGTGCTGCTGACATGTTGCTAGTACGGTACTCGGAAGTATCCATACTAAAAGTATGATTACAGCATTAAGTAAGTAGCAGCGGTTTGGAGCCGAGGGAGAGGACACGGATGAAGGCAGTTTCGCTACACACTGCGGCCGGCGACGGGGTCTCGCTTGGGCACGGCTTCAGCTGGCGCGATCCTGACATCGACTGCACCCTGGTGATTTCCCATCCGTCGGCTGATCCCGCCTTGTATTCCGCCTATTCGTCGGGCGCCCAGCGCAGCTTTCGCAAGCATGGCGTGGAGGCTGCGCTCGACATGGAGGCGCTGCGCAGCGGAGCCGACACCATCATGTTCTTCACCGTGGTCGATGACGATGGCGAAGTGGTGGGCGGGCTACGTGCCAAGGGGCCGCTGCAGTACGCCGACGAGTCGCATGCGGTCGTGGAATGGGCCAGGCACCCCGGTCAGCACGCCGTCCGGAACATGATCACCGACCGCGTCCCGTTCGGGGTTCTAGAACTGAAATCGGGCTGGGTGACCGACGATCCGCGTCGAAATAGCTTGGTCACCGACGCCCTGGCCCGCAGCGGTCTCCACATGCTGGTCATCCTGGATGCGCAATTCTGCATGGCCACCGCCGCGACGTTCGCTCTCAACGGCTGGCGATCCACCGGAGCAGTGGTCGCAGACATTCCGGCGACACCGTACCCGGACGAACGCTACCGAACCAGCCTGATCTGGCTGAACCGGCGCGATTTCTTCAATTACGCCGAACCAGCCCAGGTCGCCAAGATCCTCGCCGAGACGAAGCTGATCCTCCACGACCAGCATCGGCGCGGTGGGCTCGCCGCCATTCGTCCCGAATGGAGTGCGATCGCTCACGGAAAGCCAATCCGCACAATCGATTCGGAGGTCGCGTGACATGCGCAACCAATTGCTTCAGCAACGTCCCCAGTCCCACATTCACGGAGGCCTCAGGATGGTAAGCAGCAAGGATCCCGTCTGGATTCTCTTCATCACGGATATCGAATCCCGCGACAAATTGCTCAGGTACGCCAGCGGGTCGCAGTGGGAGGTGGATCCCAAAACCGCTGCGGCACTAATCATGTCCGGCGCAGCGGTGCGGATGCCGGCGCCGGCAACAGCAGCATCCGCGGACGCCGGTGCCGAGATACCGACAGGCGAGGCCGAGAGCGCCTGAGCCTCGACGGCCACGTTGTGCGCTAGGAACCAGCCTCGGCTTGCACCGCGTCGCCGGGCTGTCGCTGGCCCAGCAGCTCGTCTTGGCCGACCTCGGGAAGGTTGCTGCCATGACCGTTGCCTCCGCGCTTCGCGGGCTTCTTCTTCGACGGCTTTTCCGGCGTAGCGGCAGGGGCGGAGGAAGCAGTCGCGACCGTGCTATGGCCGTTGGACGGCAGCCCTATTGATGCGCCTACCATCTCGATCGCCTTCTCGGTGTACACGCGATAGCCGAAGTGCGGGTCGTAGCCGTGAATTTCCTTGGTGTCCAGATCCCGCATGAACTGCAGGATTTCGCGGCTGAACACCTGACCGGGCACCAGGACCGGGAATCCCGGTGGATAGGGCGTCACGTAGGTGGCGGACACCACGTCGATTCCCGCATCCAACTTTTCGTCGATCTGCGCGCCCATCAAGTACTCACAGTTGGCGTCGTCATAGGACAGGTAGAACGCCCGACGAACGTCGCCTTCGGGTGTCGGTTCGTCCCCACTGTGATCCCGGAACGCGGGATGAAAGCCGCTGAAATTGCACAGCGGCACTGGACGTTCGGTCAGTCGGTACACCGCTTGCTCGAAGTGCTCACGCTCGCCCAGGCTCATCTCGGAAATCGCCTGGTCGAGCTCGGCGGCGATGCTGACCAAGACCTCGACCAGGAACGCGACCGAGCTGCGAGTGGTGCCGATGTTGGTCATGAACAGCACGCTGTTGCGCGACGTTTTGTTGATCTGAATGCCGTAACGGTCCATCAGCTGTTCGCGTTTGAACGTATCGCCGTCGTAACCGGTACGCCCGATGGACAACGTGATTCGCGATGGGTCTAGTACGAACTCGTCACCGTGCCAGGCAGCCATCATATTGCGTAACCCCGAGCGCAGCGGCTGGTCGATGGCCGTCGGGCGGAAGCGGTCCGGGATCAGATGCGCCGTGCCGAGGCAGTGCATGTACTTGCTTAGCAAGGGGTGGTTGTCGATCGCGTCACGCAACTGCATGGCGTTCTCGATTTGCCGCTGCACCAGCTCGGCGCCTTCCAGCGCCACCTGCCGACGACCCAGGTCCAATGACGCCAGGATCTGGTAGTTCGGTGAGGTCGACGTGTGCGCCATGTAGGACTCGTGGAACGGCTCGGCGACTTTCTGGTCGAAGTCCTGGTCGAACACGTGAATCATCGATCCCTGCCGCAACGCGGTCAGCGTTTTGTGCGTCGACTGGGAGGCATACACCCGCACCCGTGCCCGCGCGGGGTCGGGCATCAGGCGTCGGTCGAGCAGCTCCTCATCGGTGGGCTTCTCCGCGGTCTCGGCGGCCAAGTACTTCTCGAAGCGCTTCTGGTACTCGGGATCGCTGAGCCGCTCGCGCAGCGCCTGCGCTGAGGTCATCGCGGTGCGGGTGCGGTAGACGGGGTGGAACCGCGCGAAGGCGAACCATGCCTCGTCCCACAGGAACACCAGATCCGGCTTGATGGCCAGGCACTCTTCCATCACACGCTGGACGTCGTAGACGATCCCGTCGAAGGTGCAGTTCGTCAGCGACATCATCTTAACCCGCTCAAGCTTGCCGGCACGCTTGAGCGCCAACAACTTTGACTTGATCTCGCGCAGCGGCACCGCGCCGTACATCGAGTACTCGTTGAGCGGATAGGCTTCCAGATAAATGACATTCGCGCCGGCCATCATCATGCCGTAGTGGTGC
>DATJOR010000155.1:0-29470 GCA_035506875.1 Mycobacterium sp. | reverse complement strand
GTGCGGCGGCGTGGACAGGGCACGAGGGCGCCGACGCGAAGTTTCTCTGGCCGTCGATGTTCGCCCAGGTCGCAGACGAATACGATCGCCGCTACGGCCTGGACGACGCGCATCTGCGGGCGATCGCGCAAGTCAATTTCGACAACGCGCGCCGAAACCCCAACGCACAGACCCGCAGTTGGACGGTGCCCGACCCGATCAGCGACGACGACGCCACCAACCCGGGAATCGAAGGCCGGCTGCGCCGATTCGACTGCAGCCAGATGACCGACGGCGGTGCGGCCATCGTGCTGGTCACCGATCGATACCTGCGCGACCATCCCGGTGCGTGCCCGATCGCCCGGATCACCGGCTGGGGGCATCGCACCGTCGGCCTGGGCCTGCGGCAGAAACTGGATCGCGCGGCCGACGGTCCGTACGTGCTGCCGCATGTGCGCGCGGCGGTGCTCGACGCGTTGCGCCGCGCACACATGACGCTCGACGACGTCGACGGGATCGAAGTCCACGATTGCTTCACGCCCAGTGAGTATCTGGCGATCGACCACATCGGGCTAACCGGGCCTGGCGAATCGTGGAAGGCCATCGAAAACGGCGAAATCGAGATCGGCGGGCGGATGCCGATCAACCCCAGCGGCGGGCTGATCGGTGGCGGGCACCCGGTCGGCGCGTCCGGTGTGCGCATGCTCGTCGACGCGGCCAAGCAAGTCAGCGGAGCGGCCGGCGAGTACCAAGTCGAAAACGCGAAAACCTTTGGCACACTGAACTTCGGCGGTAGCACCGCGACCACGGTCAGCTTCGTCGTCACTGAGGCGCAGGGCTGAACCATGGATGTCGAGATCGTCGGTAAATTCTTGTCGACGCTGCCCGAGGAAGACGATCACCCGTACCGGACCGGCCCATGGCGGCCACAGACCACCGAGTGGGACGCCGACGACCTGACCGCCGTCGAGGGCGAAATCCCGCGCGACCTGGACGGCGTCTACCTGCGCAACACTGAAAACCCGTTGCACCCCGCCTTGAAGACCTATCACCCGTTCGACGGCGACGGGATGCTGCACGTCGTTGGCTTCCGCGATGGAAAAGCCTTCTACCGCAACCGCTTTATTCGCACCGACGGTTTCCTGGCCGAGAACGAAGCGGGCGAGCCACTATGGCCGGGGTTGGCCGAACCGGTCCAGTTGAGCAAGCGCGAACAGGGCTGGGGCGCTCGCACCCGGATGAAGGACGCGTCGAGCACCGACGTCATCGTGCACCGGGGTATCGCGCTGACCAGCTTCTACCAGTGCGGTGATCTGTACCGAGTCGACCCGTACTCGGCCGAGACGCTCGGCAAGGAGACCTGGGCCGGAGACTTCCCGGCCGAGTGGGGTGTGTCCGCGCATCCGAAGGTCGACTCCAAAGCCGGCGAACTGCTGTTCTTCAACTACAGCAAGCAGGCCCCCTACATGCACTACGGCGTCGTCGACGAACGCAACCAGCTGGCCCACTACGTCGACATTCCACTGCCCGGGCCGCGGCTGCCGCACGACATGGCCTTTACGGAAAACTACGTGATCCTCAACGACTTCCCGTTGTTCTGGGATCCGAGGCTGCTCGAACACCACGTACACCTGCCGCGGTTCTATCCGGAGATTCCGTCCCGGTTCGCGGTGCTCCCGCGTCGCGGCGGCCCCGATGACATCCGGTGGTTCGAGGCAGACCCGACGTTCGTGCTGCACTTCACCAACGCCTACGAAGACGGCGACGAGATCGTGCTCGACGGGTTCTTCGAGGGAACTCCCCAGCCCCTTGACGACGGCAGGGGCGGCCATGGCCCTCAAAAAACCCAGTGGGACAAGCTTTTTCGATTCCTCGCGTTGGATCGCCTGCAGGCCCGGCTGCACCGGTGGCGGTTCAACCTGGTCACCGGCGCGGTGGCTGAAGAGCAGTTGTCGGAATCGATCACCGAATTCGGGACGATCAACCCCGATTACGCGGCCGCCAAGTATCGCTACACCTACGCTGCCAGCGGCAAGCCCGGCTGGTTCCTGTTCGACGGGCTCGTCAAACACGACCTGCACACCGGCGGCGAAGAGCACTATCCGTTCGGCGACGGCGTCTACGGAAGTGAAGCTGCGATGGCCGCACGGGTGGGCGCCACCAGCGAGGACGACGGTTATCTGATCACGCTGACCACCGACATGAATACCGATGCGTCGTACTGCCTGATTTTCGATGCCGCGCGGGTCGGCGACGGTCCGGTATGCAAACTTACTCTGCCCGAGCGGATTTCCAGCGGAACACACGCCACCTGGGCGCCGGGCGCACAGCTACGGCGCTGGCACACCGCAGACTCCCCCGCCGGCGCGATCGGGCTGTAGATGTCGGCCTCAGACGCAGCGACGACGCTGAGCCCCGGTGGCACGAACGCCGTAGGGCGAATCCTCGGACTGCTCGGCGACGAGTGGACGCTGCTGATCGTCCAGCAGGCACTGTTGGGGGCGACCCGGTACGGCGCGTTCATGGAGCGGCTGCCGATCTCAAACTCGGTGCTCACCAGCCGGTTACACGCGCTGACGCAGGACGGACTGCTGGTTCGCACGACGTACCAGGCCCGGCCCGTTCGCGCCGAGTATCTGATCACCCAGCGCGGACGGGCGCTGTGGCCGGTGCTGTTGTCGATCTGGGAGTGGGAGCGACGGTGGGTGCCCGCACATGTCGGCCGTCTTCCGAGGATGCGTCATACGTTGTGCGACAGCGACTTCGCGCCAATGCTGACTTGCCGATCGTGCACCGATGTAGTGACCGAGAAGCAGGTCGCCGCCCGCTGGGGTCCCAGCGGCTCGTGGTCGCGCTCGGTACCCGAGGCGGTCACCCGTCGCCGAGCGAGCGGCAACCACCATCAGGCTGGGCTGTTTCCCGAGACCATGAGCGTCTTCGGAAATCGCTGGGCCGCAGCGCTATTGGTGTGCGCCTTTCTCGGGACCAGCCGCTTCACGGACTTCCAAACGCAGCTCGGGGCCCCGCCGACATTATTGGCCGGCCGCTTGCAGACGTTCTGCGCCAACGGCGTGCTTTCGGCGCCCCGACAAGCGGGTTATCAACTCACTGAAAAGGGGCGGGCGTTGTTTCCGGTGATCATCACCGCCCTGCAATGCGGCCAGCGATGGTTCCACGCGCCGGAGGGACCGGCGGTCGTGATCGCCCATCTCGGCTGCGGCGAACAGTTCACCGGGCAGTTGACCTGCGACCAATGCGCTCAACCGCTGAAAGGCACGCAGGTCAGCGTGGGCTAGTGGACCGGCCGCCGCGCAGCGACGACACCAACGCCCACAGCGAGCACAGCACCGCCGCAGCCGCGGCCACACCACCGACGTAAAGACCGTAGGCAGCCGACACCGGCGGCTTGACATTGACGTCGTAGTACCACACCGTCAGGCCGACGACCAGCGACGAGATCACCAGCGCGGCAACCGATGCCGACCTCACCGACAATCCCCTCCCGACCATCGCACCCGCCACCAGCAGCGTCGAGGACAGCAGCACGATGAGCTGGCCCGGCCCGAATCCGGGCGGAAGATGCAGGCTGCCAATGCTGCCACCGATGGCGTTGGCCCAGCCGCCACCGTTGATGCCCGTCGTCAACCACGGCAGCCACGCGCTCACCGACACCACCGCGGCGAACACCGCAACCAACCAACCAGGGCGTAGGCGGGTCATCTCAGGCCGGCGCGAACACCGTGACGAACTTGTTCAAGGATTCGCGGATATCGCTGCGCAACGCGCCGGCAACGATCATGCCAATGGGTCCGAAAAGCGCCGGGCCGCCGAGATGTAGATCCATGCTGACGACCGAAACTTGGTCGTCTGCACCCTTGGGCTTTACTTTGGCGATCAACTTGACTTTGACGCCACCGACGCCGTCACCGTTGAGCGTCATGCCCTCCGGCGGTTTGTAATGCACGATCGTCCATTTGATCTTGTTGGGCATGCCCTTGACTTCGACGATCGACTCGATGACGGTGCCCTTCTCCAGTTGCTCGGGCAGCGTGCTCCGCCACACCCGGTGAATGGTCAGCCACTCCTTATAGCGGGACAGGTTAGACGCGTTCTCCCAAGCCTTTTCGGGCGGCAGGGGGACGTCGATGGATACGGAAAGCTTCGCCATGAGTCAGCTCTGCTGCTCGCCCTTCTCGCCGTCGGTCAAGGCGTTCTTCGCCGCTTCCTGCACCTTGCTGACGGTGTCCGTGTACTTGCCTTCGGTCTTGGAGTCGACGAACTCGCCCGCCTTGTCGATCGCGGAGCCGACCGAGTCGGCATTCTGAGCCAACAAGTCCTTGGCCGTGTCCAGAAATCCCATGGTTAGTCCTTTTCGAGTTGGGCGTGTTTGTCTATCGTTCCAGTCGCCACCACGGATTCAACTCCGCGATCGCGGTGGGATCTACCCGTTCACCCGGCTTCGGCACGGCCACCTGGACGTGGGCTTCGTCCGCGGCGGCCAGCAGCCGCTCGATCGGTTCGGCCCACGGATGCGGCGCCAGCCGGAACGTGCACCAGTGGATCGGAATCAGCAGCCCGCCGGCGACGTCCAGGTGCCCCTGGACCGCCTCCTCGGGGTTCATGTGAATGTCCGGCCACGACTTGCTGTAGGCACCGATCGGCATCAGCGTGATGTCGAAGGGCCCGTGGTCGGCGCCGATGTCGGCGAAACTCTTGGTGTACCCGGTGTCTCCGCCGAAGTACGCCCGGTGCGCGGGACCGATGATCGCCCACGACGCCCACAGCGTGCAGTTGCGGTTCAGGAAGCGACCGGAGAAGTGCCGGGCGGGCGTGCAGATCAGGGTCAGTTCGTCGATGTTGGCGCGCTCATTCCAGTCGAGTTCGATGATGCGGTCGTCAGGAATACCCCAATCACGCAGGTGCGCACCGACTCCGAGCGGGACGACGAACGGCGCCCACTGGCTGCGCGCCAGCGCGATGATGGTGTCGATGTCGAGGTGGTCGTAGTGGTCGTGGCTGATGACGATCGCATCCAAGGCAGGTAGCGCGTCCAGCGACACCGGCGGCGGATGCATCCGCTCCGGGCCGACGACGTCCGACGGCGAGCAACGAGCACTCCACACCGGGTCGGTCAGAACGCGGTACCCGTCGATCTCCAGCAGCGCCGTCGAGTGGCCGAACCAATTGACCGCGATCTGGCCCGCCGGGGCTTCGAAGGCTAGGGCCGGCGGCGTGACCAATGGGATCTCCGCGCGGGGTCGGGTGGCGGCGCGCGCACCGATCACCTCCCAGAGGATGTTCCGCTGTTCCTCGCGGTCGATGCTGAACTGGGAACCCGGTTCCAGGTTGACGAAGACACCGTCCTGAAAATTCGGTGACCGCTCGGCAGACGAACGAATGTCGGACGGTTGGGCCCCGAGCGCGGCCGGCGCACCGTGCAGTGCGCGCAGCACCCACCCGCCGGTCGCAAGCGAGACCGTGCCGACTGCCAGTCGCAGCGCCCCACGCAGCATGCGATCAGGCCCCCTGGAACTTCGGCGGCCGCTTCTCCACCCGGGCCACCTGCGCTTCGATCACGTCTTGGCTGGCCCAGGCCCTGTCGAAAAGCTCCTTTTGCACCGGCGACGGCTCTTCGATGGCGCCGTCGTCGTTGAGCACCCGCTTGGCATGCTGCAGCGCCAGCGGGGCCAGACCGGCGATCTCGGCGGCCCAGGCCTGCGCATCGGTCACCGAACCGATCCGGTTGGCCATCCCGGTCTGCAGTGCAGTCTCGGCGGTCAGCTTCTCCGCGGACAGCAACATCGCCCTGGCGCGGCCGTGGCCAACCAGCGACGAGAGCCGGTGGATACTCCAGTTATCCAGTGCCAGGCCATATTTCGACGTAGGAAACTGGAAGAACGCGTCAGACGCGACGACGCGCAGATCGCACTGCATCGCCAGCTGCAAGCCCGCACCGATCGCGGGCCCGTTGATCGCGCCGATTATCGGAATCGGCGCGGCGTCCATGGCCTTGTGCAATTCGATGAGCCGGTCGGGATAGTCGGCGGCGAATGCGTCGCCGCTAAGGTCGGCGCCGGCACAGAAGGCGGTGCCCTGCCCGGTCAGCACGATGACACGGACATCCTCGCCGGCGGCCTTCTCCACCGCCTCGCGCAACTCCTCGACGAGCTGGGAATTGAGCGCGTTGCGCCGTTCCTGACGCTGCAACTCGATGGTCAGGACGTCTTCGACGCGCGTGACACCAATCATGTGCCCAAGCCTATTAGGCTCATCGGGCGGTGCCGAATCGGCGGTGGACAGAGCATTCAATTTCTCGGTAAGACCTGACAGGATGCGTGAGCGTGAAGCGGCCCAACTTCTTGGTGATAGTGGCAGACGATCTCGGGTTCTCCGACATCGGCGCATTCGGCGGGGAGATCAACACCCCCAACCTGGACCGGCTGGCCTACGCCGGGATCCGGTTCACCGACTTTCATTCGGCGCCGGCCTGTTCACCGACCCGCTCGATGCTGCTGACCGGAACCGATCACCACATTGCCGGCATCGGCACGATGGGCGAGGTTTTGCCGCCGACATTCAAGGGCGCACCCGGTTATGAGGGCTATCTCAACGACCGGGTGGTGGCGTTGCCCGAGTTACTGCGCGACGCCGGCTACCTAACGCTGATGTCGGGTAAATGGCACTTGGGCAACACGATTGACAGGTCGCCGTGGGCCCGCGGATTCGAGCGCTCGTTCGCGCTGCTGCCGGGTGGCGCCAGCCATTACGGTGGTTCGCGAGCCGTCGTTTCGCTGGGGGCCCCCACTCTCTATACCGAAGACGACCAGTTCGTCACGGTCGGTGACGACTTCTATTCGTCGGACTCCTACACCGACACCCTGCTGCGCTTCTTCCGCGAACGTCCCGAGGGCCCTGATGATCAAGAAAGACCGTTCTTCGCGTATCTGCCGTTCCAGGCGCCGCACTGGCCGCTGCAAGCACCGGCGGAACTGATTGCCAGCTATCGCGGCCGCTATGACGCCGGCCCGGACGCATTGCGCGAGGAGCGGCTCGCCGCGCTCAAACGGCTCGGCCTGTGCCCGCCAGATGTCGCTGCGCACCCCGTCGTCGCCGACGGCGCCCCCGAGTGGAACGACATGACGGACGAAGAACGCGCGATCTCGGCACGAAGCATGGAGGTCTACGCCGCCATGGTGGACCGGATGGATCAGAACGTCGGCCGGGTGATCGACTATCTCACCGAAACCGGCGAGCTCGACAACACCGTGGTGATCTTCATGTCCGACAACGGTGCTGAGGGAGCAATCGTCGAGGCGATGCCGATTCTGGGTGGCCTGATCGCGGCGCAAATCGAGCGGTATTGCGATCACAGCGTGGACAATCTGGGCGCGCCCAACACATTCATCTGGTACGGCCCGCGCTGGGCGCAAGCCGCCACCGCGCCGTCGCGGCTGTACAAAGCGTTCACCGCCGAGGGCGGCATCCGGGTCGTCGGGTTCGTCACCTGGCCGGGCTTCGACCGGCAGGCCCAGATCGGCACCGCGTTCGCAACCGTCATGGACATTGCTCCGACCGTGCTGGAACTTGCCGGCGTCGCACATCCCGGCACCGAATACCAGGGCCGCGCAGTCGCACCCATGCGCGGCGGGTCGCTGGTGCCGTATCTGTCCGGTGCCGCCGAGGCGGTGCACGACGACGTCACCGACACCGGATGGGAGTTATTCGGCGGTCGCGCCATCCGCCAAGGCGACTGGAAGGCGCTCTATCTGCCCGAGCCGTACGGACCGGGCGCCTGGCAGCTGTACGACCTCTCGGTCGACCCGGGCGAGATCAACGACCTGGCCGCCGCGCGACCGGACAAACTGGCCGAGCTGCTGCCGCTGTGGGACCGCTACGTCGAGGACACCGGCGTAATCCTCGATCTCTATTCGGTTTTCCACTCCTAGGTCGGCGCTGTGGGCCGGATCGGGACCGACGAACTGCGCGACGCGGTGCTCGACGAGGGGACCTTCGTCAGCTGGGACACCCCGCCGCTGGTAGTGCCGACCAGCCCGTCCTACTCCCGCGAGCTTGCCGACGCCCGGGGCGCCAGCGGCCGCGACGAATCGGTGCTGACCGGCGAGGGCCGGGTGTTCGGGCGGCGGGTGGCGGTGGTGGTCTGCGAGTTCGAATTCCTAGGCGGCTCGATCGGCGTCGCCGCGGCCGAACGGATCACCGCCGCCGTGCAACGCGCCACCGCCGAGCGGCTGCCGCTGCTGGCGTCGCCGTGCTCCGGAGGTACCCGGATGCAGGAGGGCACCGTCGCGTTCCTGCAAATGGTGAAGATCGCGGCCGCCGTCACGCTGCACAAGCAGGCACATCTGCCCTATCTGGTGTACCTGCGCCACCCGACCACCGGCGGCGTGTTCGCGTCCTGGGGTTCGCTCGGCCACGTCACGTTCGCCCAGCCCGGCGCGCTGGTCGGCTTCCTGGGGCCGAGGGTGTACGAGCAGCTCTACGGTGAACCCTTCCCCGCCGGCATCCAGACGGCCGAGAACCTGCAGCGGCACGGGGTCATCGATGCCGTCGTGCAGCTCACGGAGCTGCGCAGCATCGTCGACCTCGCCCTCAAAGTGGTCGCCGACGACGCCGGGCCCCCGCCGGACCCGCTGCCGGCCGAACCGCTGCCCGACGTCGGGGCGTGGGACTCCGTGGTGGCATCGCGACGGCCGGACCGGCCCGGGGTCAGGCAGCTGTTGCGGCACGGCTGCACCGATCAGGTGCTGCTGTCTGGAGCCGAGCGCGGTGGAGCGGCGACCACGCTGCTGGCGATGGCCCGGTTCGCCGGTCAGCCCGCAGTGGTCCTCGGCCAGCAGCGCTCCACCGCCGGGACGGAGGCGGGCCTATTCGGGCCCGCCGCGTTGCGCGAGGCCCGTCGCGGCATGACGCTGGCCGCTGGTCTGCGGCTACCGCTGGTGCTTGTCATCGACACCGCTGGGCCGGCGCTGTCAGCGGAGGCGGAAGAAGGCGGGCTGGCCGGCGAGATCGCTCAGTGTCTGGCCGAGCTCGTCACGCTGGACACTCCGACGGTGTCGGTGCTGCTCGGCCAGGGCAGCGGCGGCCCGGCGCTGGCGATGGTTCCGGCCGATCGGGTGCTGGCGGCACTGCACGGCTGGCTGGCGCCGCTGCCGCCCGAGGGCGCCAGCGCGATCGTCTTCCGCGACACCGCTCACGCCGCCGAACTGTCTGCCGCACAAGGCATCCGGTCGACGGACTTGTTGGCGTCCGGCATCGTCGACGTCGTCGTGCCGGAGCATCCGGACGCCGCCGACGAGCCGGTCGAGTTCTGCACACGGTTGTCCGTGGCGATCGCCACCGAGCTGCATGCGCTACGCGGCGTGTCCGACGCCGAGCGGACGGCGGCCCGGCTGCGGCGCTACCGCGACATCGGGCTGCCCTAGGTGCCCGGCAGCCCGAGGTAACGCTGGATCGTCGGCCCGACCCAGTCGACGATCTCGGCGCGACTCATCGTCACGACCGGCGGCAACCGCAGGACGAAGCGACACCACGCCAGACCTCGCGCCGAGCGCTCACGCCCCGGAGGCGCCGTCGGCAGAGTTCGTCCAGGACATCATGGATACCCGCGGCTTCGGCCCCGGCCGCAGCATCGTCACCGAGCTGGTCTGGGGATCGCGATTCCACATCCATCACCGGGTTGCCGATACCTATCGGGCCGGACGGCTGCTGCTGGCCGGGGACGCCGCCCACGTGCACAGTCCCGCCGGCGGGCAGGGCATGAACCTGGGTGTCCAGGATGCTGTCGCGTTGGCCGATGCCCTGCACGACGGATCGGATGCCGCGCTCGATGCCTACAGCGCAGGTCGTAGGCCGATCGCCCGGCAAGTGCTGACCACGACGGGACGGTTGACCCGGCTGGCGACCTTGCCCAGGGCGGTGCGCCCTGCCCGCAACGGGTTGATGCGAATGGCCGCGCAGATGCCGGCGGTTCGCCGCCAACTGGCCTGGCGTCTATCGGGTCTGGTCTACCGCTGATCGAGTGCGTCGGCAGCCCAGCGGTGCGCCCAGGTCTGCAGCGGCTCAAGCGCCGCCATCAGCGAATGGCCGTGTGGCGTAAGGAAATAACCGGCGTCCCCGTGGTCGACGATATGCAGCTGCCGTAGCTCCTTTAACCGGGTGTTGAGCGACCCTGGGTTGGTGTCGCAGGCCGTTTGCAACGCGCGGAAGGTCAGCGGCCCGTTGCGCAGCTCCCACAGCAGGCGCAGCGCGCCGCGGCGCCCGAGCGCGTCGAGCGCCACCATGATCGGCCGCCCCGAGCGCGAGCCGCGGGCCGACGATCCGATGCGGGGCGAATTCATGCTTTACATTTTGTAGCACCGGGACTACTTTCGTCACCATGACACGCTATAAAATTGATAGCGCCCGTATCGCCCCGGCCCCCGAACCGCTGCCCGACGACATCCGGCAAGCCATCGACGCGGTGACGCGCGGCAACCCGCCGCTGGTGTTGTTCACCACGTTGGCGCGCGATCGCCGGCTGTTCTTCAAGTTTTTCAATTCCGGACTGCTTGACCGGGGTCACCTGACCATTCGGCAACGCGAGATCGTCATCGACCGGGTGACAGCATCCTGCGGCGCCGAGTACGAGTGGGGTGTCCACGTTAGCGTCTTCGCCGCGAAAGCCGGTCTGACACAGGAACAAATCACGTCACTGACCGTCGGCGGGCCGGAGGATGCCTGCTGGACCGACGCCGAACGGCTGCTGATCCGGTTGTGCGACAGCCTGCACCAGTACTGCACGGTGGACGACGCGCTCTGGGCAGAGCTGAGCCGACACCATGACGACGAGACGCTGCTGGAACTGCTTATGCTCGCGGGCTTCTACCGCACCGTCAGTTACCTGGTGAACTCCCTGCGACTGCCCCCAGAAACCGACGCTCGGCGGTTCCCGTAAGGGTTCCCACAGCTAAGGGGGACAATCAGGCATCATGGGCGGCATGGACACTGGTGTGACCTCGCCGCGGGTTTTGGTTGTCGACGACGACTCCGACGTGCTGGCATCGTTGGAACGCGGACTGCGCTTGTCCGGGTTCGAGGTGTCGACCGCGGTTGACGGCGCCGAGGCCTTGCGGAGCGCGACCGAGACCAGGCCCGATGCGATCGTGCTCGACATCAATATGCCGGTACTAGATGGCGTCAGCGTGGTCACCGCGCTGCGTGCGATGGACAACGACGTCCCGGTCTGCGTGCTCAGCGCGCGCAGTTCGGTCGACGACCGGGTGGCCGGTCTGGAGGCCGGCGCCGACGACTATTTGGTCAAGCCGTTCGTGCTGGCCGAGTTGGTGGCTCGGGTGCGAGCGCTGCTGCGCCGCCGCGGATCCACCGCGACGTCGTCGTCGGAAACCATCACGGTCGGCCCATTGGAAGTGGACATCCCGGGCCGGCGGGCCCGCGTCAACGGCCTAGACGTCGATCTGACCAAGCGTGAGTTCGATCTGCTGGCGGTGCTGGCCGAGCACAAGACCGCGGTGCTGTCGCGTGCGCAGTTACTGGAATTGGTCTGGGGTTACGACTTCGCTGCCGACACCAACGTCGTCGATGTGTTCATCGGATACTTGCGCCGTAAGTTGGAGGCCGGTGGCGGCCCGCGGCTGCTGCACACCGTCCGCGGAGTGGGATTCGTACTGCGCATGCAGTGACGGAGCTGAGCATGAACTTCATGAAATTCTTGTCGCGGTTCTTCACCCGTACGCCCTCGCTTCGGGCTCGAGTGGCGGTAGCGACCGCTATCGGGACCTCGATCGTGGTGCTCATCGCGGGTGGGGTCGTGTGGTTCGGCATTACCAGCGCATGGAAAGAGCGACTGGACCGCCGTCTTGACGAGGCAGCCGGCTTCGCACTCCCGTTCCTGCCCCGCGGGCTTGACGAAATCCCTCGCTCACCCAACGATCGGGACACGATCATCACGGTCCGCCGTGGCGACGTGGTCAAGTCGAACTCCGACATCACGCTGCCGAAGTTGGATGAGGGCTACGCCGACACCTATGTCGACGGGGTGCGCTACCGAGTACGGACGGTAGAAGTTCCAGGGCCGCATCCGACGTCGGTGGAAGTCGGAGCCACGTATGACGACACCATCGCCCAGACCAACAACTTGCACCGCAGAGTGATCCTCATTTGCACGCTCGCGATCGGTGCCGCAGCGGTATTCGCCTGGCTGCTGGCCGCGTTCGCGGTGCAGCCGTTCAAACGGCTTGCTCAGCAAGCTCGCTCGATCGACGCTGACGAGCGGCCGAAAGTCGCGGTCCGGGGGGCCAGCGAGGCAGTCGAGATCGCCGAGGCCATGCGGGGCATGCTCCAACGGATCTGGAAAGAGCAGGACCGCACCCAGGAGGCGCTTGCCTCGGCACGGGATTTCGCGGCGGTGTCGTCGCACGAATTGCGCACGCCGCTCACCGCGATGCGGACCAACCTCGAGGTGCTGGCCACCCTGGACCTGCCGGACGAGCAACGCAAAGAAGTGCTCCACGACGTGATCCGAACCCAATCCCGCATCGAGGCAACGTTGTCCGCGTTGGAGCGGCTCGCCCAGGGCGAGCTGTCGACGTCGGAGGATCACGTGCCGGTCGACATCACCGAGCTGCTCGACCGGGCGGCGCACGACGCCATGCGGATCTACCCCGACCTCGACGTATCGCTGGCGCCGTCGCCGACCTGCATCATCGTCGGGCTACCCGCAGGCCTGCGTCTCGCCGTCGACAATGCCATCGCCAATGCCGTTAAACACGGTGGCGCGACGCGTGTTCAGCTGTCCGCGGTCAGTTCACGGGCCGGCGTGGAAATCGCGATCGACGACAACGGCGCCGGGGTGCCCGAGGAGGAGCGCCGAGTGGTGTTCGAGCGGTTCTCCCGCGGATCAACCGCGTCACATTCGGGCTCCGGCCTTGGGCTGGCACTGGTCGCCCAGCAGGCGCAGCTGCATGGCGGTACAGCGTCGCTGGAGGACAGCCCGCTGGGCGGAGTACGGCTGATGCTGCGCCTGCCCGGCCCGAGCTGACTTACTCGGTTTTGTCGTTCTCCGGCTCATGCGTGGCCGCCGGAGACCTCACCGGCACTTCACGTGTGACGCGTCGAACCGTCAGCGCGAGCGTGAGCACGAGCCCGAGCAGGAAGGACACGCCCAGCAACCAGGGGTCAACATGGCCCATTATTGCGCTCCAATCTCACGGGCGCCGGGCATGTCGTCCAGGGCCTGCTCCTCGGTGGAGCGCCTGATCGCTACGCCGGCAATCAACAAGGCGAGCGCTGAGCCGAGCGCGAACGCCACCAGGTAACACAGCCATGGAATAACGAAGTTCATCGCTGGATTCTCCTTAGCTAGCTTAATTAACCAGGATTTCGACGCGACGATTCTTGGCTTGACCGTCCGGGGTGCCGTTGTCGGCGATTGGGTCGGCGGCACCGAGGCCTTTCGCGGTCAGGTGATCACGCGTGACACCTCGCGCGGCCAGGTAATCGGCCACGGCGTCCGCACGGCTTGTGCTCAACGGAATGTTGACGGCGTCGTTGCCGATGTTGTCGGTATAGCCGTTGACGGTGACGTTCACACCCGGGCAAGCCTTGAGCTTGTCGGCAATCTGATCCAGCGTCTGTTCGACGGCCGGCGACAACGCCGACCCGTTGGTGTCAAACGTAATCGGGCCCGAGGCTTTGATATCCGATCGCAGATGGGCGCACGAATTACCCGGGCCGAGAGCCGGTGCCGGGCCCGGCGGTGCGCTCGCGGTGACCGGACCGCCGATCCCCATCGTGTCGACGATATTCAGGTTCGGCCACGCCGCGTCGGCGGCCTGCTCGATGGCGTCTTGCTGACCTCCCGAGCTTGTCGTACCGATCAGCGTGATGGTGTCACCCTTGACGGCGAGGCCGAAGTCGGGAACCAATGCCGCCGCCTTGAAAACCGCTGCAGCATTGGAGAAATCAAGCGACGTGATATCGCGGTTGATCCGAACGTCGTCGACGATGTTGATGTTCGCGCCGAAACCGTCCTTCAGCGCCGCCAGCAGCGCCTCTTTTGCTTCAACAGTTGGCATGTCACCGGAAAGCTTGATGTCGTTGCCGCTGCGAGCAATTGACACCGGAGCCAACGACAACGCCGGAATCGCCGGTGGGTTAGGCACGCCAGCCGAGGGCTTGGCCACCTGCAACGTTGGCAGTGCACCCGTCGGCCCGGTGGCCTGCCATGGCGTCCGGCCCAGGCCGCCGTAGCCGATTACCGCCAGCAGCAACGGAATAACGATCAAACCGATCAACCACGGCAGGCCAGGGAACCGCACATAGAACTTTGAGGTTTTCCGCCACTGCGTGGAGTCGGGCGCATCGTCGGAGCCCGCCATGGACCCTCCTTCTGATTAGCGGGTGCTGAGCAGATCGATCACGAAGATCAGCGTCTTGCCCGACAGCTGATGCCCCGAGCCGGCCGGCCCGTAGGCCTGCGCGGGTGGGATCACCAGCTGCCGCCGGCCGCCGACCTTCATGCCGGGGATACCGTCCTGCCATCCCTGGATGAGACCGCGCAACGGGAACTCGATGGGCTCACCCCGACCCCATGAGCTGTCGAACTCTTCGCCGGTGTCGTACTCGACGCCTACGTAGTGCACTTCGACGACGCCACCCGGCACGGCTTCGGGTCCGTCCCCGATCACAACATCTTCGACGACGAGTTCTGCGGGCGCGGGCCCGCTGGGAAATTCAATCTCTGGTTTGCTTGACACGGATGCGACCCTAGTCCGGCACACTTGGATTCGTGGAAGAGGACCAAATAATGACCCACGACCTGGAAAACACAGACAATGCAGCACTGGCCCACATCAACGATCTGGTCGCCCAGGAGAAGGCACTTCGGGCGCAGCTGCAGCACGGCGATATCAGCGCCTCCGAGGAGCACGAGCGGCTGCGTCGCATCGAGGTCGAGCTCGACCAGTGTTGGGACCTGCTCAGGCAGCGCCGGGCATTGCGCGAAACCGGTGGCGACCCGAGTGCGGCCGCGGTGCGCCCGGCCGGCGAAGTCGAGGGCTACCTGGGCTGAGCGATGGTTGCCGACCGGGATGACGTCGACGTCGTCATCGTGGGCGGCGGACACAACGGCCTGGTCGCGGCCGCATACCTGGCCCGGGCCGGCCTGCGGGTCCGGCTGCTGGAGCGGCGGGCGCAGCTCGGCGGTGCGGCGGTGTCGGCGCAGATCTTCGACGGTGTCGATGCCCGGCTGTCGCGGTACGCCTACCTGGTCAGCCTGTTGCCGGCGCGCATCACCGACGACTTGGGCGCGGCGGTGCGGCTGGCCCGACGGCCGTACTCGTCGTACACCCCCGATCCGGCCACGGCAGGACGCACCGGCCTGCTGGTCGGCCCACACTGCACCTTCGGCGCCGTCGGCGCCCACGATGACGAGCGGGCGTTCGCCGCGTTCTACCGGCGCTGCCGGCTGGTGACCGAACGGCTCTGGCCGACGTTGTTGGAGCCGTTGCGCACCCGCGAGCAGGCCCGCCGGCAGGTTCTCGACGGCGGCGATGAGCAGGCGGCCGCGGCGTGGCGGGCAATGGTCGACCAACCGATCGGCCACGCGATCGCCGAGGCGATCGGCAACGACCTGGTGCGCGGCGTGGTGGCTACCGACGCGCTGATCGGCACCTTCGCCCGGCTCGACGACCCCTCGCTTCAGCAGAACGTCTGCTTCCTCTATCACCTCATCGGCGGCGGCACCGGTGAATGGCACGTCCCGGTCGGCGGGATGGGGGCGGTGAGCACGGCGCTGGCCGCGGCGGCCGCGGATGGCGGGGCCGAAATCATCACCGGTGCAGAGGTTTACGCCATCGATCCAAGCGGCGAGGTGAGCTATCGCGCGCGCGACGACGAGCACGCGGTGCGCGGCCGGTTCGTGCTGGCCGGCGTCACGCCCGCGGTGCTGGCCGGCTTGCTGGGCGAGCGATCGCCGGCACCGGCTCAGGGTGCTCAGGTCAAGGTGAACATGGTGCTGCGCCGGCTGCCGCGGTTGCGCGACGGCGACGCGACACCCGAGCAGGCGTTCGGCGGAACGTTGCACGTCAACGAAACCTGGACGCAGTTGGACAGCGCGTATTCGCGGGCCGCGGCGAACGTGCTGCCCGATCCGCTGCCGTGTGAGATCTACTGCCATTCGCTGACCGACCCGAGCATCCTGTCCCCCGCGCTGCGCGAATCGGGCGCTGCGACGCTGACGGTGTTCGGCCTGCACACACCCCATTCGTTGAACGCCTCCCGCGACCTGCTCACTGAAGCTGTACTGAAGTCACTGAATTGCGTTCTGGCCGAACCGATTCAAGACGTCGTGATGAATGATGCGAACGGCCTGCCCTGCATCGAGACGACGACCACCCGAGACCTGGAACACGCTTTGGGGATGACGGACGGCAACATCTTCCACGGCGGCTTGAGTTGGCCGTTCGCTGACGACGACGACCGGCTGGACACCCCGGCACAGCAGTGGGGTGTGGCCACCGCCCATGAGCGAATCCTGTTGTGCGGCGCGGGGGCTCGGCGCGGTGGAGCAGTCTCCGGCATCGGCGGGCATAACGCCGCGATGGCGGTGCTCGCCTCGGTTTAGCTATCTGATGGTGGCGAAGCGCATTGCGCCTCAAATCCCGGGCGGCGAGCGTGCGTCATTGTACGTATTTTCCGGCGTGTCGGCGTACAAACACGCACGCTCACGAACACGAAGCTACCGGGAATCGATGGTGGCGTAGTCGCGCTCGGTGTAGCCGGTGTAAATCTGGCGCGGCCGGCCGATCTTGCTGTCGCCTTCGTCGTGCATCTCACGCCAGTGCGCGATCCAGCCCGGCAACCGGCCAAGGGCGAACAGCACGGTGAACATCCGGGTCGGGAACCCGAGCGCCCGGTAGATCAGCCCGGTGTAGAAGTCGACGTTGGGGTAGAGCTTGCGCTCGATGAAGTAGTCGTCGGTCAGCGCCGCTTCTTCGAGTTCCTTGGCGATGCTCAGCAGGTCGTCGTCGCCGCCCAGCTTGGCCAGGATCTTGTCGGCCTGCTCCTTGACGATACGAGCGCGCGGGTCGTAGTTCTTGTAGACCCGGTGGCCGAAGCCCATCAGCTTCACGCCTTCTTCGCGGTTCTTGACCTTGCGGACAAAGTCGGCCACGTCGTCGTCGCTCTTACGGATCTTCTCCAGCATTTCCAGCACGGCCTGGTTGGCGCCGCCGTGCAGCGGACCCCACAGCGCGTTGATACCGCCGGAGATCGAGGTGAACAGGTTGGCCTCCGAGGAGCCCACCAGTCGCACCGTCGACGTCGAACAGTTCTGCTCGTGGTCGGCGTGCAGGATGAGCAGCATGTCGAGCGCCCGGACAACCTCCGGGTCGACGTCGTAGGGCTCCGCGGGCAGCCCGAACGTCATTCGCAGGAAGTTCTCCACCAGCGTCAGCGAGTTGTCCGGGTAGAGGAACGGCTGACCAATCGACTTCTTGTAGGCGTAGGCGGCGATAGTGGGCAGCTTGGCCAGCAGCCGGATCGTCGACAGCTCGACCTCTTCGTCGTTGAACGGGTCCAGCGAGTCGGGGTAGTACGCGGAGAGCGCGTTGACGGCGCTGGACAGCACCGGCATCGGGTGGGCGTTACGCGGAAAGCCGTCGAAGAACCGCTTCAGGTCCTCGTGCAGCATGGTGTGGAGCTGGATTTGGCGGGTGAACTTGCCCAGCTGCTCCTTGGTCGGCAGCTCGCCGTAGATCAGCAGATAGCTCACCTCGATGAACGTCGACTTCTCCGCGAGCTGCTCGATCGGGATGCCGCGGTAGCGCAGGATGCCGGCATCGCCGTCGATGTAGGTGATCGCGCTCTTGCACGACGCGGTATTGACGAAGCCGTTGTCGAACGTCGTATATCCGCTCTTGGCCAGCAACGAGCCGAGCGCAATACCGTCGGCTCCATCGGTGGCGTGGACGATGTCGAGCTCTACCTCACCACCCGGGTATCGAAGAGTGGCGGATTCGTCGGTTGCGGCCACTGGAACCCCTTTGCGGTCTCGGCTGATGCTGGCCCTACAAGCTTGCTATAGGTGAAGGTAGTCGTTCTCAGGGCGGCGCGCCTGCGCGGGGTCGGGTCGCGGACAACACAGCTTTACCGGATCTTGACTGCGTGTTGAATACCCGCCCACAGGATTGGGGACGTGACTACGCTTCAAGCCGTGGAGCTGGGGGTTTTGGGACCTCTTCAGGTCCGACAAGACGGTGCGCCCGTCGCTGTCCCGGGCGCCAAACCTCGCGCCATTCTCACGATGCTCGGCCTGCACGGCGGCTCGGTTGTGTCCGCCGACACATTGATCGAGCTGTTGTGGGGCGAGGATCCGCCGCGTACCGCCGCCAAAGCCCTGCAGACCCACATCTCCTCGCTGCGTCGCGCGCTGGGCGATGGCTTTGTCTTGACGGCGGGGGCGGGCTGGACGCTGGCCGAGAGCGAGGTTGATGCCGCGCGTTACAAATCGGCAGCCCGACGGGGACGTGATGCCGCCACCGCCGGCGACACCAGCCAGGCGGTCGCTCGCTTCGAGGAAGCGCTTGGGCTGTGGCGCGGTGTCCCCGAACTGCCCGATGGTCGGCGGGGAACATCGGAAAAGACCCGCTGGATGGAGGGCCATGCCGCGCTCGTCGAGGACCGACTCGACGCGCTGCTCGCCACAGGTCGTGCCGCCGAAGTTGTCGGCGATCTCGAGGCGGCGGTAGCCGACGCGCCGCTGCGCGAACGGCGGTGGGGCCAGCTGATGCTGGCCCTGTACCGCGCCGGCCGGCAGGGTGAAGCCCTTAGCGCCTATCAACGCGCACGGTCGCTGCTGGCAGATGAGTTGGGGGTCGACCCAGGGCCGGAGCTTCGGCGGCTCGAGGCCGCGATCGTCGCGCAGGATGCATCGCTGGATGTTCCTGTAGCACAGAACCTTTCAGTGGTCACTCGCGCCGTGACCTTCCTGCTGACCGACATCGAAGGCTCGACAGCGGCCTGGGAGGCAGACGCCAACGCCATGGGGGTGGCGCTCGCGCGACACGACGAGCTCGTCGAGCAGGTAGTCACATCGCGTGGTGGACGGCTGATCAAGACCCGCGGCGAGGGTGACGCCACGTTTTCCGTCTTCGAGCGGCCGTCAGCGGCTGCCGCTGCCGCCATCGAGCTGCAAGACGCGATCGTCCATGAGCCGTGGGCGTTGGCCGAGCCCATGCGTATCCGGGTGGCTTTGCACACCGGGGAGGCCGAGCTGCGCGACGGCGACTACTTCGGTCGCGCGGTCAACCGGGCAGCGCGGCTGCGGTCGCTGGCCGAGGGCGGCCAGATCCTGTGCTCGGGCGCGACCGCCGAGCTCGTCATCGACTCGCTGTCCGACGACGTTGTGCTCACCGACTTGGGGATGCGCCAACTGAAAAACCTCGCGCGCCCGGAGCACGTTTTCGAGCTCCGCCTGGACACCGACGACGAGCATCGCCAGGAAGTCCCACCCGAGGCGCCGATACAGCGGCCGGCCCTGCCCGCGGTGCTCGCCGGCCCCGGGCCGTTCGTCGGGCGCGGGCGCGAGCTCGCGCGGCTGTTTTCGGCGTGGCAGACCACGCTCGCCGGTGGCACGAACGCGGTGCTGGTTGCGGGTGAACCAGGTGTGGGCAAGACCCGGCTGTCCGGCGAATGGTCTCGGCAGGCCTACGACCAGGGCGCCCTGGTGATCTACGGCCGTTGCGACGAGGACCTCGGCGCGCCGTACCAGCCGTTCGCGGAGGCCCTGCGTTCACTGGTGCCGTGCCTCGGCGCGCAGGGGCTGCGGGGGCTGCGCGGCGTGGAGGCTCTGCTCGCGCTGGTTCCCGGGCTGACCGATGTCCTGCCCGATCTGGCCGCGCCGACCCGCGCCGACCCGGATACCGAACGGTTTGCATTGTTCGACGCGGTCGTCGCGCTGTTGGGACTTGCTTCGGCGGGCACGCCGGTCGTGTTGATTCTCGATGACCTGCACTGGGCGGCCAAACCCACGCTGCTGCTGTTACGGCATCTGCTGCGCTTCGGCGACCAGGCTCGAGTGCAGATCGTCGGCACCTACCGCAGCACCGACCTCGACCGCTCCCACCCCTTGGCGGCGATGCTCGCCGATTTGCACCGCGACGGCACCGCCAGCCGCATTGCGCTCAGCGGCCTGGACGAGGACGACGTGACCGCCTACGTCGCCGAGGTCGGCTACGACGACGAAGAGCTGGCCCGGGCGTTGGCAACGGTCACCGGCGGCAACCCGTTCTTCCTCATCGAGGCTCTGCGTCATGTCGAGGAAAGCGGCGGCCATTGGGATCCGAGCACCCTGCCGCAGGGGGTCCGCGAAGCGGTGACCCGCCGACTGTCGCGGCTCACGCCGGAGACCAACAAAGCCCTTGGGGCCGCAGCGGTCGTCGGCAGCCGATTCGGCCTGGAACTGGTCGAGCGGGTGGTTGGTGAGGACCTCGTCGACGCGTTCGATGAAGCGTGCAAGGCCGGCATCGTGATCGAAGAGCCAGGCGGCAACTACCGGTTCAACCACGCCCTCGTCCGGCAATCGCTGCTGGCGGAGCTGGCGTCGGTCCGGCGGATGAGGCTGCACCAGCGCATCGCCACCACGCTGGAGACCCAGCCCGGCGCAGATGACGAGCTGCTGGCTGAACTGGCCTACCACTATTTCGAATGCGCTTGGGCGGGCAACGCGGCCAAGGCCGTTGACTACTGCAGGCGCGCGGCGGACCAGGCGATGGCTCGCCTCGGTTACGAGGCCGCCGCCGACCTCTACGACCGGGCCCTGCACGCGCTGGAGGAGATTGACGAGGAGCTGCCGGACCGCGACGATCAAGCGACCGAGTTGATGGTCGCGCGCTGCGAGGCGCTGTTGGCCGCAGGCGACGTTACCACGGCGGCGGGTGCTGTCTCCCAATTGCAAAGAGCAACAAGCGGTTCAGCGCGCCTTGCGGCATGGGCGACGTGCTTCGACGGCGAACTGTCGATGCTGACCAACCCTGAGCGGCTGGACGAAATCGACGCCGCGCTGGGTACGGCCGCCGCCAAGCTGGCTGAATTAGGTGACGCCGCAGGCGAAGCGAAAGCGCACACCGTACGTGCGGCCTGCCTTGCCCGCCTCGGGAGAGTCGGCGACTGCGAAGTCGCCCTGGACGATGCCCTCACCGCGGCGCGGCGCGCGGGTGAGCACCGCCGGGTGAATGCGGTGCTGGCCGGCGCCCCACTCGCGGCGCTGTGGGGCCCCAACCCGGTTCCGCGCGCGGGCGGGCGGTGTCTTGACGTGGTGCGGCTGCTTCGAATCACCACCGATTCGCCGGCGGTGGAAGCGACATCGACGCGATGCCAGGCCGTGTTGGAAGCTTTCCGTGGCCGCGCCGAGGCCGCGCGACGCATGATCGACTCGGCCCGGCGCACGGTCACCGAGCTCGGGCTGCGCCATGCGCTGCTCGAAGTTGAGCAGTTCGCCGGCATCGTCGAACTTGTCGTCGACGATCCGGCTACGGCCGAACCGCATCTGCGTCAGGCCTACAACGGTTTCCGACGCATGGGCCTCGACGCAGACACCGCCGAGACGGCCGCGCTGCTTG
Source organism: Mycobacterium sp. (assembly GCA_035506875.1). Classification (GTDB taxonomy): domain Bacteria; phylum Actinomycetota; class Actinomycetes; order Mycobacteriales; family Mycobacteriaceae; genus Mycobacterium. The sequence continues at coordinate 7,856 of DATJOR010000155.1, read as the reverse complement.
GTCGTGCGTGTCTCTCGCTCGGCGAAGAGGCCGAGGCTGACGAATTATGCACAGAGAGTGAGCGTCTGGCCGGCCATGCGCTGAAGCCGGCGATCGCCTGGCGGATGCTTCGTGCGCGGCTGCTGTCGCGTCGAGCTGATCACGACGAGGCCCGCCGAATGGCGGAAGCTGCCGTGGCACTGGCCGAGCGTACCGACGCTCTGGTTGATCACGGTGACGCATGTCTGGCACTGGCAACAGTTTTAGGTGTCGCCGGCGATATCGGCGCGTCGCGATCCGCCGCCGAGCAAGCAGTCGATTTGTACGAACGGAAAGGTGCTGCGGCGCTTGCCGAGAAGGCGCGGGGCGTCCTTGGCGAGCAGACCTTGCCGACTACGTCGGCTCGACCCAAGACGCCCGTCGTCGAGATTCACACCCTGGCCGTCCAAGCGAGCGAACGACTGATGGCCGCTATTAATCGAGAGGCCTGGGATGAATTCGAGCAAATGGTCGCACCCGAGAGCTCTGTCGAGAGTCGGCGGAAGGTCGTCGGCTTCAGGCTGAACGAATTCCGTTCGGACGAGGTGATGCGTCAGACGAGGCGCGACCTTGAAACGGGGATCCTGCGGATGGACCATGCCGTTATTGCCGTGCGAGGCGAGCGCCTGGCTATCGCTCGAATTCAGTTGGGCACTCCCGATGTGAGCCCCGGGGCACCGCAAGACGAACTTCTCCAGCTATACGCCGTCGGCGAGGACGGTCGCATCATATTGCAAGTCTGGTTCGATCTCGATGACATGGACGCCGCGATCGCCGAACTCGACACTCTGCAAACACGTTTCGAGGAAGAGCGCCCGGCCTCTCGGCGGCCCGAGAATGCGGCGACCCGGTTGTACGAGCGCTTCAAGGTGTGCTTCGCTGCCCGGGATTGGGGCGCGATTGCCGAGATGTTATCCGACAACCTTTGGAGCGAGGACCGTCGCCGGGTAGTCAATTCGGGTGTCCGACATGGCCGTGACGCATTGATCGCCGAACTTTCGGCTATCGCCGAGGTCGGAATCGATGTGACCTCTGATGTCGTTGCGACACGTGGTGAGCACCTCGTCCTCAGCCGTGTCCAAGGCTCGGGCCAGAGTCAGGGGCCTGATGCGTTTTATGTGCCTACTTTAGACGTCATCGAGCTCGATGCCGACGAACGGGCTGTGGCACGAATCGTTTTCGATCTCGACAATCTTGAGGCCGCCATCGCCGAGCTCGACGCCCGCTACCTCGCAGGCGAGGCGGCACCGTATCGACGCCCATGGTCCGTCATCGCCGAGGGCTACGCCGCGCTCAACCGGTGCGAACTTCCCGCGGCCACGCCGGACGCCGTAAACATCGACCACCGCCGAGCGGCAGCGTTCGCGCCCGGTGAGGGAATCGAATACCTTCGTGCCGGATGGGATCTCGGCCACACTCCCAAGGCCTACGTCGAGGCAGTGCACCGGCTGAATGACCTCGGAGCTGTCGTCACTCACAGGGCATACGGGACCTCGCCTGAAGGCTTCGATGCCGAATGGCGAACAGTTAGCCTTCTCATGACCCATGGGGACGCCTTAAGTCGCTTCGAGATATTCGGCGAGGCGGGCCTGGACACCGCGATCGCGAAGTTCGAACAGCTCAGCCGGCCGGTGCGGCGGCTCGAAAACGCGGCAAGCCGGTTATACGAGCGCTTCAAGGTGTGCTTCGCTGCGGGTGATTGGGGCGCGATCGCCGAGATGTTGTCTGAGAACCTTGTGAGCGAGGACCGCCGCCGGGTAGTCAATTCGGGTGTCCGACAGGGCCGTGACGCAATGGTTGCCGAACTTTCGGCTATGGCAGAAGTCGGAATTGATTTGACCTCAGATGTCATTGCGACCCGTGGAGAGCACCTCGTCCTCATCCGTGTCCAAGCCTCGGGCCAAGGTCAGGGACCTGACGCGTTTTCTATCGTCGCTTTTAACGTCAACGAGATCGACGCCGACGAACGGCTCGTGGCACGAATCGTTTTCGACCTCGACGATTTCGACGCCGCCATCGCCGAGCTCGATCGTCGCTATCTCGCGGGCGAAGCGGCGGCCAACGCGCATACATGGTCGGTGGTCGTCCGCGCTTATGAGTCGCTCGCCCGGCGCGAACTATCAGCGACAACGCCGAACTGGGTCAACCTTGACCATCGACGTGGAATCGCCTTTGCGCCCGGCGATCTGATTCCATATCTCCGTGAGATATGGGATGAGGAATCCGTAAGTTCGTTCATCGAGACAGTGCATCGGCTCAACCACCTCGGAGCGATCTTCGTCCAGGTGGCGAAGGGAACCTCGCGAGAAGGCTTCGACGCCGAGCGGCGGGTCGTCAATCTTTTGACTGTCGAAGGCGAATTGATCGACGGCTTTGAAATCTTCGACGAGGCGGACCTCGACGCCGCGATCGCAAAGTTCGAACAGCTCCATCGGCCGGTGCGGCGGCTCGAAAACGCGGCAAGCCGACTGGGTGACCGCTACGTGACCTACCTCGCGGCGGGCGATTGCGATGCCATCGCAGGAATCTTGGCTGACAACTTTTCTAATGACGACCGCCGTCGGCTGGTGGGCAACGGAGTTACGGACGGTCGAGATGCCCAAGTGGCGACCATGCGAGTGATCGCCGATGTTTTTTCCACAAACGTGACGGGCGACATCGTCGCGACCCGCGGCAGGAACCTTGCCCTCGGACGTATTACCTTCTCGGTTCGCGACGAAGCGCCCGATGCATTTCTTGCCGAGATTCACAGCATCGTCGAGATAGACGCCGACGAGAAGATCGCGTCGATCATCGTGTTCGACCTCGACGACTTCGACGCCGCCATTGCCGAACTCGATCGTCGGTACATCGCCGGCGAAGCCGCCGCTCACTCGCACACGTGGTCCGTCATCGTGCGGGCGTACTGGTCGCTCATCCGGCATGAGCTACCCCCGACGACGGCGAACTGGGTAAACCTCGACCACCGGCGCGGGGTCGCTTTCGCCCCCGGCGACATGACCGCTTACCTCCGCGACATGTTGGAGAGCGAGCAGAGCACTGGTAACCACATCGAGGTTGTGCATCGGCTGAACGACCTCGGCGCGGTCTTCATCCAGGTAATAAAGGGGACCTCGCAAGACGGGTTAGACGCCGAGTGGCGGCTCGTCACACTTATGACGGTCGAAGGCGACCTGGTGAGCCGCGCGGAACTCTTCGACGAGGCGGACCTCGACGCTGCGATCGCGAGGCTCGACGAGCTCAGCCGGCCGACACCGCGTCTGGAAAACACGTCAAGCCAAGTGGCTAACCGCTTCTTGGCGTACTTCGAGGCAGGCGATTGGGACGCCATGGCGAACGTGCTGGCCGACAACGTTTGCAACGAAGATCGCCGTCGAGTGGTGGGCGGCGAAGTCCGACACGGTCGAGACGCTCAGATCGCGGATATGCGGGCGACCGCCGAACTTTGGACCACAAGCGTGACACAGACCGTCATGGCGACGCGCGGGAAGAACCTTAACCTGATGCGCAATGGCTTCGCGAGTCGCGACGACGCGCCAGAGAAATTTGTTTCCGACGTTTACACCGTCGGCGAAATCGATGCCGACGAAAGGATCGCATCGATCATCACGTTCGATCTCGACGACCTCGACGCCGCCATTGCCGAGCTCGACGCGCGATACCTCGCCGGCGAAGCAGCGGCTCACGCGCACACGTGGTCAATCATCTCGGGTGCATATGCGGCGATGAACAGGCACGAACTCTTCCCGACGACGCCCGATTGGGCCAATGTCGATCACCGAAGACCTGGGATTATCGAGAAGGGTGGCCTCAACGCATCTCTGGTTTCGCTGTGGAGCCTCATACCCGACGTCACTTTCCAGGTCGAGGCCGTGCATCGGTTGAGTGAACTCGGCGCGGTTTGCGCCCATGTCGCCCATGGCGTTTCGCGGGACGGCTTCAACGCCGAGTGGCGCGGGATCGAAGTCATCACCGTCGACGGTCAGCTGATCAATCGCTGCGAGATCTTCGACGACGGAGATCTGGACGTCGCTCTTACACGGTTTGAGGAACTGCACCCGCACGCGCCGCGACTGGAAAACGCGGCGAGCCGAGCCGATGAACGGTTCTTTGACCACACCCGGGCCCGTAGTTGGGCGGCGGCGGCAGAGATACTTGCCGACAACAGTATTGTTGACGATCGCCGCCGCGTGGTGAACATCGGTATCTGGGACGGACGCGATGCCGTGATCGCAAATATTCGAGCTCTGGCCGAGGCAGTGGCGCACGTAACGTCGACCGCCATTGCAATCCGCGGGGAACACCTCGCGTTAACCCGTATCTGTGCACCGAACCGCGACTCGCAGCAAGGGGATTTCGGCGTCGAAATGCTCTGCATCGCAGAACTCGACGCCGACGAGCGGCTCTCGGCGCACGTGATGTTCGACCTAGACGACTTCGACACCGCGATAACGGAACTCGACGCCCGGTACCTCGCTGGCGAAGCGGCCGCCTGCTCACGCGCGTGGTCGGTGATTGCGGAGGCCTTCGCCGGGTTCAATCGCAACGAACTTCCCCCGACGACCAAGGACCCGGTTTACATCGACCATCGACCGCTCGCATCGATCGAGGGGACGGATCTGGCCGCATCTCTTCGCGCCCTGTTGGACCTCACTTCGGATGTCAGCGTCTACATCGAAGCCGTGCATCGGCTGACCGAAATCGGAGCCGTCACCACGCAGGTGGTGATGGCGACCTGGCAAGAGGGCGCCGACACAGAGTTGCGGATGATCGCCATGTTCACGGTCGAAGCCGGCTTGATCAGCCGGGCCGAAGTCTTCGACGAGGCAGACCTCGATACCGCGCTTGCGAGATTCGAAGAGCTGCAACCTCAGCTGCCGCGGCTGGAAAACGCAGCAAGCCGAGCGCACGTGCGCCTCAACGCGTGCATTGCGGCCCGTGACTGGAACGCGGCGTCCGAGATCCTCGCCGACGACATTGCAATCGACGATCGCCGTCGGGTTGTGAACGCCGGGATTCAATACGGGCGAGATGCCACCATCGCGAACCTGCGGGGCGCTATTGATTTGGGACTCACGAATATTTCGCCGATCGTCACTGCGACCCGCGGCGATCGTCTCGAACTCTGTCGTACCAGTCTCGGGGGCCAAGATGGACCTGACGCATTCCGCATGGAGTTCTGCAGCGTCCACGAGATCGACGCTGACGAGCGGATCGTGGCGCGCGTTGTGTTCGACCGTGACGACTTCGAAACCGCCATCGCAGAGCTCGACGCGAGATACCTCGCGGGCGAAGCGGCCGCGTATTGGCAAACGTGGTCAGTCATCACGCAGGCCTATGCCGCGGTCAACCGTGGCGAGCTAGCGCCGACAACGCCGGAGTGGGTCAACATCGACCACCGGCGAGGGATAGCGTTTGCACCAGGTGAGATGACCGCATATATCCGTGTCGGGATGGACCTAACGCCCTACACCCACGTCTACGTCGAGACCGTGCATCGGATAGACAGCCTCGGTGCGGTCTTCACCCAGGTGCTGACGGGGACCTCACAAGAGGGCTTCGACGCCGAGTGGCGGGAAATCGGCATTCTGACGGTCGACGGCGACGTGATCAGCCGCGCCGAACTCTTCGACGAAGCAGATCTTGACGCCGCGCTCGCAAGGTTCGACGAACTCCACGTGCCCATACCGCAGCTTGACAACGCCGCGATCCGACTTTGGGCACGCTTGGTCGACGCGTTCAACCGCCGTGATGTGGAGGCTTACCTGGCTGGCAGCACCGCGGACATACGGTATGAAGACCGACGTAAGGGCCTGCGTGATGAATTTGAGGGTCCGGCAGAACAGCGCAAGGCCGTTCTCGCAATGTTCGGGGCTACACCTGACAGCGTGCAGATGACGTCGGAGCCGATTGCCATCAGAGGATCTCGGCTTTCGCTGACGCGCGTTTGTTACCGCGACACCGACTATGCCGATCGACCAATCACCGTCGAAATGATCCAAATCGTGGAAATCGGTGACTCCGGTCTCCTCGACTACTGCGTGAGCTTCGATCCCGATGACATAGATGCCGCCTTCGCGGAGCTCGACGCCCGATACATGGCCGGCGAAGCGGCACCCTACGCGCGCACCTGGTCGGCGATGGCAAGGACCTGTGCTGCGTTTAATCACGGGGAATTGCCGGCGACGACGCCGGATTCGGTGTATGCCGACCATCGACCCGTCCTCACGGTCGACGCGGTTAATCTGCCCTCATACCTTCGCGCGATGTGGGATGTCACACCGGATATCCGGGTGGAGATCGAGGCCGTGCATCGTCTGAGCGAGCTTGGGTCCGTCGTCACCCATGTGGTGAAGTCGACCTCGCCGGAGGGCTTCAATGCCGAGTGGCGCGGGATCCTCATCTACACGCTCGAAGCCGACATGGTCAACCGCAGCGAGGCCTTCGACGAGGCAGACCTCGACGCCGCACTCGCGCGGTTCGACGAACTCGATCGGCTCGCTTCTTCTTAGGGCTGCAGGCGCTCCACACGACCGTCGATGACACGAATCCGGTTGTGCAGCCGGTCTTCCCGGCCCTGCCAGAACTCGACGACGTCGGGCGCGATGCGATAGCCGCCCCAATTCGGCGGCACGGGGATCTGCTCGGAGTCGGCGAAGCGGGCCGTCACTTCGGCGAGCTGATCGACCAGCGCCGCCCGGGAGGCGATCGGCCGGGACTGATGCGACGCCCACGCGCCCAGCTGCGAGCCCCGCGGCCGGTTCGACCAGTAGTCCTGGCTGGCCTGCGGGTCGACCTTGGTAACCGGGCCGCGGATGTGAAACTGCCTGTTCAGCAAATACCAAGGGAAGGTCGCCGATGCATAGGGCGTGGCGGCGAGCTCTTCGCCTTTGGCCGAATCGTAGTTGGTGAAGAACGTGATGCCGTTGTCGTCGACGCCCTTGCACAGCACTGATCGGCTCACCGGTCTGCCCGCATCGACGGTGGCCAGCACCATCGCGTTCGGCTCGGCGATCCCCGCGCGCTCAGCATCGCCAATCCACTTGCGCAGCAAGGCAAGCCAGCCATCATCGAGCCAGTCGACATCGAGATCGGGGCTGCCGTCCTTCTCGACGGAGCCATATTCCACCCGCATACGGGCCAGGTGCTCGTTGTCAGGTCCTGCCATCGCGCCAACGCTACCCGCGGCCGGGATGAACGCGGCCAGGACGTCTGACCACGCAACTGTGCAGCAGCCAGGATCGGGCGACCGAAATTTGTCGGTGGTGGCTGCGAGGATGAGGTCATGTCTTCGGTTGGGTCTGCTGGCGCTGTGGTGGTGCGTCCTGGCGAGCGTCTTGAGGTGCTCTTTGAGGAGCTGGCGGAGTTGACTGGTCAGCGCAACGCGATTGATGGGCGCGTCGTGCAGATCGTGGCTGAGCTCGATCGCGAGCAGTTGTGGGGGGCTACCGGCGCGCGGTCGGTGCCGGCGTTGGTGGCCTGGAAGACGGGCTGTTCGCCGGCCAACGCGCAGACGATCAGCACGATCGCGGGCCGGCTGGCGGAGTTCCCGCGGTGCGCGGCGGGGATGCGGGAGGGCCGGTTGTCGGCCGATCAGGTCGGGGTGATCGCGGCGCGCGCCGCTACGGGCTCCGATGAGCACTATGCGCAGTTGGCGCGGGTCGCTACGGTCAGTCAGCTGCGCACCGCGGTCACACTCGAGCCGCGACCCGAACCCGAACCTCTCCCAGAGCCGGAGCGTTCGTTCACTAAGACCTCTACCGAGGCGGGCAGTTGTTATCGGATCAGACTTGGCCACCTGGACGCGGCGAAGTTCGACGCCGCGTTGGCCTCGCATG
>DATJOR010000154.1:0-13217 GCA_035506875.1 Mycobacterium sp. | reverse complement strand
CCGGTCGTAGGTCGACGAGCGGCCAGTCAGCCCCCAGGCAAGCGCGACCAGAACGGCACCAGCGACAACGCCGGTCACTATCAGCGCGGCGCGGCGTTCACCCGACGTGAGCGGGCCACTCGGTGGAGTCTTGCCACTGTTGACCGTCGAAGTCCCCTTCATCCGGCGAACTCGATCCGCCCACAATATATGCATCTTCCCAGGCTGCGCATGCTGAATGCCCGGGTCGGAGCCTGCGTGTTCCTTAGCTGAGGCTGAGCGACCCCGGCGAGTTTGGCATTCGGTCGCGTTTGCGTCAGCGCCGATCGCCTGCTGTCCCCGGGGCAAGGTTAGATGCTCGTTGAACAGCATCAATGCCGCAATGTGGGGTGACAGGGAAAGAATCGGCGTTGCCGAAAAAATCTTGCTGAAAATCCTGCTGAAGCAAAACCCACGGCTTACCTTAAGTAGAGCTGAGACTAATATAAGTGTGCGGACGGGAAGTAACGGCGATGGCTGATCGACACGTCAAGAAGCAAAATCCGCACTCGCGCAAAGCGATGATCCGCCGTCGGCAGCGTGCGGTTGGTGTCACCGGCGCGATCAGCGCCTTCCTGATGTTTGGGCTGGGCCCGCTGGCCAACCTGCCGAAAGCCAATGCCGATGTCTTTGACACGGTGATTGACCAGGTCCTCAATGCGATCAGTGGTTCGTTGGGTGATCTGGCAGCCGGTTCGGCGGCGGTTCCGGAGCTGGGCAGTCTGGGCTTGGGCGCCGCTGACCCGGCGATAGCTGCGGCCAATCCGGCGGATGCCTGGTTGCAGGGGCTTGAGCAGGCCTGGACTGGCAGCTCGTTTGGTCAGCAGGTTGACACCGTGCTCAATGACTGGGTCAACCAGCTCGATCCCAGTGCCGATCCCGCCGCCGGTGCGCAGCCGATGAGTCAGAACTTGCTCGTCGACCCCAACTTCCAACTGGCCGACCCGTCCGAATCGGGCTACAGCGGGGTGACCGTTCCGGGCTGGACGGAAACGGGCACCCCGACCGTGATTCCATACGGCGCCCCGATCGGATATCCGTCGCCATTGTCGTCTCCGTTCCCCGATCTCTTCCAGTTCCCACAGGCGCCTGCGGACACGCCTGCGGGCGACGACGTTTTCGCCGGCGGCGGACCCGTGGCCACGTCCACCCTCAGCCAAACCGTCAACCTCACCGGCGCAGCCGGAACGCAGTACGACCTGAGTGCAGATCTCGGCGGCCAAGGCTTGAACCCGTCCTACGCCTCAGTGGAGGTCACCTTCCTCGACGACAAGGGGGACACTCTGGGCACCGCCTCACTCAACCCGGTCACGATATGGGATCGCCTGGGTATCACCGGGTTTGAGCAACGCGACATCTCCGGGACGATCCCGGAGGGCACCACCTCCGCGGAGGTGACCACGACCTTTACCGACCAAAACGCGGCCCTCGGCAACTACAACAGCGCCTATGCCGCCAACGAGTCGTTCACCGTCGGCGATCCAAGCCTCACCCCGGCGCCGCTCACCCCACCGACGTCCGACGTCGGCCAACTGGATCACGTGTTCGTGATCTACATGGAGAACAAGGGCGTCGACGACATCGTCGGCAGCCCCAATGCGCCGTACATCAACAGCCTGATCAACACCGAAGACTATGACTCCAACTTCTACGCGCTGGGCCACCCCAGCGACCCCAACTACTTCCGGATCCTGGGCGGATCGGACTTCGGCATCGACTACAACCCCGCCGGGAACGTGATCACCGCGCCCAACCTCATGCAGGAAATGGATCAGGCGGGCATATCGTGGGCCGGCTACGCGCAGGGCATGCCCAGCCCGGGTGACATCACGTCGTCGGGTGACTACGCCGTCGACCAATTACCCTTTCCCCAATTCACATACGTCTACGACAACACCCCCGCCTACCTAGAGCAACACCTGCTCCCGCTGACGGACTTGTCCACCGATCTTCAGGACCCAAACACGTTCCCGGAATTCACGTGGATCGCTGCCGATGAGGCCAACAACGGGGAAGGCCCGATCGATACTCCTTCTGGCATTGCCCAGTTCATTATCAGCCAGTTCACGAACCATCAATACAACGTCGCGGCCGCCGACCAGTTCGTCCAGCAAGAGGTCTCCGCCATTGAAAACTCGCCGACGTGGACTGACCCGAACGAGAAGGACGCGATCATCCTCACGTTCGACGAGGACAACAACAACCTGTCGCTGGGCTTCGGCAACGAGGGCAACAACGTTCCGATGATCGTCATCCCGAACGAGGACGCCGTGGCAAATGGGGGCATGCAATCCGGCCCCTTCACCACCGACACGTACTACAACCAGTACAGCCTGATGGCCACTATTGAAGACACCTTGGGTCTGGCCCCGCTCACTGCCAACGACACGTACGCCACACCCATGAACGCTTTCTGGTATTAAGAGTTGACCCGTCCCGACCGACAAGCTGATATCGCCAACGTGGCCGCCGACCGCGGAGGCGGCCAGGGGGCCTGCCGGCTCAGTCGGTCGATCCGGATGCCGGACTGGCTTGAGCATCGGCGAATTCGCAGAACGCGTCGTATGCGCGGGCGCCGTAAATGGTGGCCGGACCGCCGTGCATCAGGAAGGTGACTCCGATGGCTTCGGCGGCCTGCTCCTTTGTGGCTCCCGCCCGAACCGCGCCTTGAGCGTGTGAGGCGATGCAGCCGTCGCACCCTGCCACGACACCGATGGCCAGTGCGATCAGCTCTTTAGTCGCCTTGTCCAAGGCCCCGGGGGTCAGTGCTGCGTTGCTCATCTCGCCGAATCCCCGGTATACGTCGGGGATCATTTTGCGCAGCGCGCGATGCTTGGGGTTGAGGTCGGTCAGTACGTCGTGGTGCTGGGTGTGTTCGCTCATACCTATTACAATACCAATACCCCTGGGGGTATTCCAGTAATTCGCCCGAAGCATACCCCTGGGGGTAATATGGCATGAACATGATGTGGAGGAAAAATGACTGGTGACGAGGACAGCATCGCTGCGGTGCTCAATCGGCTGCGACGCGCTCAGGGGCAACTCGCCGGAGTAATAGCGATGATCGAGCAGGGCCGTGACTGCAAGGACGTGGTGACCCAACTGGCGGCGGTGTCCCGCGCGCTCGACCGAGCGGGGTTCAAGATCGTGGCGTCGGGTCTCCGGGAATGCATCACCGGTAGCAGCGCAAGCGGTGCGCCGGCAATGACCGAAGCCGAACTGGAGAAGCTGTTCCTGGCTCTGGCGTGAGCCGCCGACATCAAAGAGGAGACAAAACAATGACATTCGGGTTGACGGCCACGTTGCACACTTCGTTCGACGAAGCGGTCGAGCAGACTGCACGAGCTCTGGCGGATCAGGGCTTTGGTGTGCTGACCACGATTGACGTCAAGGCCACGCTGAAGAAGAAGCTGGGGGAGGACATGGAGAATTACCTGATCCTCGGCGCCTGCAACCCATCCCTGGCGCATCGCGCGCTGAACGTGGACCGTCAGATCGGCCAGCTGTTGCCGTGCAACGTGGTGGTGCGAACCGATCCCGATGGACCAGGCGACACGGTTCTTGTCGAGGCAATGGACCCCCAGCTCATGGTCCGGGTGGTCGACCAGCCGGGGCTGCGCGACGTCGCCGATCAGGCCACCGACAAGCTGAAGGCCGCGATCAACGCACTGGGCCGACCCGTTGAGGCGAAGTAGCCTGCGACGCTGAACCGTTGCCCGACGGTCGTGGCAGCTTCGCAGTTGCCGCATCCGCGTCTTCGCCCAGCAATAGAGAACGCACCAGCCGACGTGTTCCGAACGGCCGAAGCATGTAACTGGCCGGCCGTGGCCGCACGCGTCGCGGCCACCAGAACCAGCGTCCGAGCAGCGCAGCGATCGATGGCGTCATCAGCGAGCGCACGATCAGGGTGTCGAACAGCAGCCCGAGGCCGATCGTGCTGCCGGCCTGGCCGATGGACCGCAAGTCGCTGGCGACCATGGACATCATGGTGAAAGCGAACACCAGGCCCGCCGCAGTGACGACCCCGCCGGTTTCGCCCATCGACCGGACGATTCCGGTCTTCAGTCCCGCGGGTATTTCTTCCTGAAAACGCGAGACCAGCAGCAGGTTGTAGTCAGATCCGACGGCCAGCAGAATGATCAGCCCGAACACCGGCGCGATCCAGTTCAGGTCCAGGCCGAAAATGTGCTGCCAGACCAGCACTGACAAACCGAAGGCAGCGCCCAGCGACAGCAACACCGTGCCGACGATCACCAGCGAGGCCACCAGAGCCCGGGTGATGATCACCATGACAACGAATATCAACGTCAGTGCGGCCGTACCCACGATCAGCAAGTCGAATTGGGAGCCCGACTGGATGTCGCGGTATATCGCCGCCGTCCCGGCGAGGTAGAACCGGGCGTCGGTGAGGGCCGTTCCCTTGACGGCTTGATGCGCGGCGTTCAGCTCAGGCTTGACCGCAAAAATGCCTGCCGGAGTTGCCGGGTCCGCGTCGTGGGTGATGATGAACCGCGCCGCCTTGCCGTTCGGCGACAAGAAGAGTTTCAAACCGCGCTGAAAGTCCGGATTTTGGAAGGCTTCCGGCGGCAGGTAGAAGTAGTCGCCACTCCTGGACGCGTCGAACGCCTGCCCCATCGCGCTCGCTGTATCGGTCATCTGGGTCATTTGGATGACCAAACCCGAAAAGCTGCTGTGCATGGTCAGCAGCGTTCCCTGCATGGACTTCGCGACGGCGATGATCGGCGCGAACTGGGCGATCATCTGCGGCACTATCGCGTCGACGTTGCTGACGTCGTTGATCAGCGTGCTCATGTTCTCGCTGAACTTGTCGACGCCGTCTATCGCGTCGAACACGGACCTGGCCGCCCAGCAGGCGGGGATGTCATAACAATGTTGTTCCCAGTACAAATAGCTGCGAAACGGTCGCGCGAAATCGTCGAAGTCCGCCAGATGGTCTCGCATTTCGTCCAGCGTGGACTTCATTTCCTGCATGTCGCCGACCATGTGATGGGTCGTGCTGCTCAGCTGCCCGAGCAAGTCCTGCATACGCTGCATCGAGCCGATCATCGCTCCGAGATCGTCGCTCATCTTCAGCATGTCGGCGGTCCGGTCCCGCATGAATTGAAGGTTCTCCCGAATCGGAATCGACTGGGCGCTGATCTGGAAAGGTATCGAGGTGTGCTCGATCGGCCCGCCCAATGGCCGGGTGATGCTCTGCACCATGGCGATTCCGGGCGACCGGAACACGTCCTTGGCAATCCTGTCGAGGATGATCATGTCGCCGCTGTTTCGCATGTCGTGGTCACTCTCAACCATGAGGATGTCGGGATTCATTGTGGCGGCGCTGAAGTGGCGCTCTGCCGCGTTGTACCCGACGTTCGACGGCAGGCTGCGGGGTATGTAGAAGCGGTCGTTGTAGCTGATTTTCATCGTCGGCATGATGAGGATGCCGACGATGGCGATGACCAGCGAGGCCGCGAACACCGGACCGGGCCAGCGCACGGTGGCGGCGCCGATGCGCCGCCACCCCCGTGTCTTGATCATCCGCCGGGGGTCGAGCAGGCCAAACCGGCTGGCGACGGCGACGACGGCCGGCGCCGCCGTTAGCGCTCCCGCAACGACGACGAGCAGCCCAAGCGCGGACGGGATGCCGAGTGCCTTGAAATATGACAGGCGGGCCAAGTGTAGACAGAACGTCGCTCCGGCTATCGTCAGCCCTGAGCCCAAGATGATGTGAAAGGTGCCGCGAAACATGGCGTAATAGGCGGTTTCTCGATCCTGGCCGGCCTGACGAGCCTCCTGGTAGCGACCGACGAGGAAGATCGCGTAGTCGGTGCCCGCGGCGATCGCCAGTGACGACAGCATGGCGACGACGAACGTCGAAAAGCCCAACAGTTCGCGGCTACCAAGAAGTGCGACAAGCCCTCTGGCGGTGCCCATCTCGAAGCCAACCATGACCAGAACCAGCAGCACCGTGCTGATGGATCGATAGGCGATGAACAGCATGATCATGATGACCACGCCCGTCACTCCCATCATCTTGAACATGCTCTTGTCCGCGGCCTCGTTCATGTCCGTGGTCAGCGCCGCTGGACCGGTGGTGTAGACCTTGAGTCCGTTGGGCGGCGCTGATTTGTCGACGATCTCCCGTATCGCTTTGACGGATTCGTTTCCCGAGGTGCTGCCCTGGTCGCCGGCCAGATTCAGTTGGACATAGGCGGCTTTGCCGTCGGGGCTCTGCACGCCGGCAGCGGTGAGCGGATCGCCCCAGACGTTTTGGATATGCTGCACGTGCTTGGTGTCGGCCTGTAGCGCTTTGACCAGGCCGTCGTAGTAGCGATGTGCTTGCTCGCCGAGTTGCTTGTCGCTCTCCAAGACGATCATCGCGATGCTGTCGGAGTTGGACTCGTGGAACTGCGCGCCAATGCGTTTGGCGGCAATCATCGCCGGCGCGTCCTGCGGCGACATCGTCACCGCGTGGTTTCGCGCGACCGACTCGATCGGCGGCACCAGCACGTTCAGGGCCACGGTCATCAGTAGCCAGGCAATGAGGATCGGCACAGCGAACCTGCGGACGAACCGCGCGAACCTCGGGCGGCCTTGGTTATCGGTATTCATGCGGCCTTCACCAAGCAGGATGTCTGGGCGTGGTGCCCGGACGACGTCTGCTCGTCCTTGACCACACCATTGACGGTGATGCGGCACCCGATGTTGTCGCTATTGCCTTGTGCCACAAGGTTGGCCATCACCGCCGGCACCGTGGTCGTGATGGTAAGGGTCCACGGGAGGCCGGTGAAGTTGGCCTGTTCTGGCTGGGCGTTCTTGTCCAGGTAACTGACGCTTCCCGTGGCGCCGCCGGGCCCGTAAACCTCGTATATCACTTGTTTGACATAGGTGGGCTCAAGCGGTTCGGCACTGCTGCCGGTCGCGGTGAAGATCGCGTCAGAGCCGAAAACGCCGCGGAGTCGATCGACGGCGATAGCGCCAAGGACAACCGCCACCACGACGACGAGTGGCACCCAAGCCCGGTTGAGAAAGGTCAACATGGCGGTTTCCTCATTTTCGGCATCCCGATCGCTCGTAGTTTCGCGCCTGCCTCGCGGGGCCGAACAGGGCCATTCGACCTTGCGATAGGTGACCTATGGTCTGCACGACCCTGGCAAATATACCCTACGGGGTATGGTATTTCTAGTCGCAGATCAGGGTGTGGGTATCAAGGAATTGAGCACACCGCTGGTGTGCGGACGGCCTCTTCGACGGGCAGCGCGCCCTAAATACCGAGATCCTTGGCGATGATCGTTTTCATGATCTCGGTGGTTCCGCCGTAGATCGTTTGGATCCGGGCGTCGACGAACGCGCGTGACACCGCGTACTCCCGCATATACCCGTAGCCGCCGTGCAGCTGCAGGCACCGGTCGGCAGTGCGCACCTGCAATTCGGTGGTCCACCATTTGAGCCGGGCCGCACGCGCCGCGGTGAGCTGACCGGTTAAGTGCTCGGCGATGCAGTCATCGAGATAGGTTCGTGCGACGTCGAGTTCGGTGGCCAACTCAGCCAGCACGAACTGGGTGTTCTGCAGGCCGGAGATCGGCGAGCCAAAAGCATTTCGTTGTTTGACGTAGTCGAGGGTTTCAGCCAGCACTCCTTCGGCCGCGGCCACTGCGCCCACCGCCAGCGAAAGCCGCTCCTGCGGAAGGTTGTTCATCAGTTGGTAGAAGCCGCGGCCTTCTTCTCCGAGCAGGTTCTCGACGGGGACCCGCATGTCGGTGAAGCTCAGCTCGCTGGTGTCCTGCGCGTGCAGGCCGATCTTCTCCAGGTTTCGGCCGCGGGAAAAACCCGGTGTGGTGGGGTCGGCGACGAGCAGCGAAAGGCCTTTGTGGCGATCGGGCGAGGTGCGTACTGCGATGACGAACAAGTCGCCGGTTTGCCCATTGGAGATAAAGGTTTTCGCGCCGTTCACGATGTAATGGTCGCCGTCGCGCACCGCGGTGGTGCGGATGCCGGCGAGGTCGCTGCCGGCACCGGGCTCCGTCATCGCGATGCCGATGATCGTCTCGCCCGTGACCACACCCGGCAACCAGCGCTGCTTTTGTTCGGCAGTCGTCAGATCGGTGAGGTAGGGCAGCACGATGTCGTTCTGCAGCGAGATGGCAACAGCCTCGGCGGCCGCGCCGACCCGCTGCAGTTCTTCGACGACGATTGCGTTGTAACGAAAGTCGTCAACGCCTGGACCACCGAACTCCTCGGGTACCGAAAAGGCCAGCAGTCCAAGCTTTCCGGCTTCGGTGAACAGGGAGCGGTCCACGCGACCGGCCTTCTCCCACTGCTCGTGGGCCGGCACGACTGTTTGTTGCACGAAATCGTGGACCAGCTCGCGGAACTGGTGATGCTCGGACGTGTATTCCAGGCGCGCGCTCATCGGAAGGCGTCCATGCCGGTGATGGCCTGGCCGAGGACCAGCTGATGCATCTCCGGGGTGCCCTCGTAGGTGAGTACCGATTCCAGGTTGACCATATGCCGGATCACCGGGTACTCCAGCGAAATGCCGTTGCCGCCCAGGATGGTTCGTGCGGTCCGGCAGATCTCGATCGCTTCACGGGTGTTGTTGAGCTTGCCGAAGCTGACCTGCTCGGGGCGCAGCCCGCCGCCGTCCTTGAGGCGGCCGAGGTGCAGCGCAAGCAGCAGGCCCTTGTGCAACTCGACAGCCATGTCAACGAGTTTCGCTTGCGTCAACTGGAATCCCGCGATCGGACGGCCGAATTGGATGCGCTGAGTGGCGTAGTCCAGGGCCGCCTGCCACGCCGAACGCGCGGCGCCCATCGATCCCCAGATGATGCCGTAGCGCGCTTCCGACAGGCAGGACAACGGGCCCTTGAGGCCATTGACCTCCGGCAACAGGGCGTTGTCAGGCAGCCGCACATCGTCAAGCACCAGTTCGCTGGTGATCGACGCGCGCAGCGACAGCTTGTGGTGGATGGTGTTAGCGGCGAATCCCGAAGTGTCGGTGGGGACTATGAATCCGCGGATACCATCCTCGGTAGCCGCCCACACGATCGCGACGTCGGCGACCGATCCGTTGGTGATCCACATCTTGCGGCCGTTGAGGATCCAGTCCGATCCGTCGCGTCGCGCCCGGGTTGTCATCGACGCCGGGTCCGATCCGGCGTCGGGCTCGGTCAGCCCGAAGCAGCCGAGCAGTTCGCCGGCCGCCATGCCGGGCAACCACTGTTTCTTCTGCTCCTCGGAGCCGAACTTCCAGATCGCGAACATGGCCAGCGAACCTTGCACCGACACCATCGACCGGATGCCGGAGTCGGCGGCTTCCAACTCGGTACAGGCAAGGCCGTAGTGGACGGCCGACGCCCCGCCGCAGCCGTAGCCCTCCAGGTGCATGCCGAGCAGGCCAAGCTGGCCGAAGTGCTTAGCGAGATCGCGCACCGGAAGGTCGCCGATTTCGAACCACTCGGCGACCTGCGGGATGATGTGCTCGGCGCAGAACTGTCGGACGGTGTCGCGGACCGCGATCTCGTCGTCAGACAGCGACGTGTCCAGGCCGAGCGGGTCCTGCGGGTTGAAGCTAGTCATCCGGCCATCGTAAGACCGCCGCTCAGCCCGGCGATCGGTAGCGTCGCGGCTATGACGAACCGCGACCATGGCGACCCTGGCGACGTTCCCTCCACGCCGGCGCCGCTGCAGCCGCCGGCCGGGTCTGCCCGCCCGTCGGCCGCTGAGCAGGCACGAACCATCGCCGCAGCCAGTAACGCCGCAACTTTGGCCACCTTGACTCCCGACGGCGACCCGTGGGCGTCGTTCGTGGCGTACGGACTGCTGGGTGGGCAACCGGTGCTGTGCTTGTCGAACCTGGCCGAGCACGGCCGCAACCTCGCCGGCGACCCACGCGCCAGCCTGTCGATCGTGGCCGAGAGCGGCGACAGCGACCCGCTGGCCAAGAGTCGAATCACGCTGGCCGGGCTCGTCTCCGAGCCTTCGGCTGCCGACCGGGACGCGGCCCGGGCGGCATATGCGCGTGCGGTGCCCGCAGCCCGGGTGTTCCTCGACTTCAGCGACTTCACTTTGTGGGTGCTGGAGGTCCAGCGAGTGCGCTGGGTGGGCGGCTACGGCCGGATGGACTCGGCGACCGGCGCACAATACGACGCCGCGGCGGCGGATCCGGTCGCACCGGCGGCGGCCAGGGCCATTGCGCACCTCAACGCCGATCATGCCGACGCCCTGGTGGCGATGGTCCGGGCGTTTGGCGGCTATCCCGATACCGACATTGCCGTATGTACTGGTATCGATCGCTACGGCCTGGATGTCCGGGTGAACACTCCGCGCGGAATCGCCTACGCACGCGTCGGCTTCCCAACGCGGCTCGACTCTGCTGATCAGTTGCGTTCGACAACGGCAGAACTAGCGCGCCTGGCCAGCGCCGACCCGCCGGTTACAACCCGCGAAACATCCAGCTAATAAAGCCCTTTTGGAAGCAGTCGGGGTGCAAGAAGCCCTTGTGGGTGACGCTGCCGTGGAAGAATCGACCGGTGCCTTATGACATTCACATCCGCACCGCGGACGGCGGTGTCCAATACCCCAGCGCATTCAGCTACGGCGTCGAAGACGGCATCCTTCGGGTTCAGGTCGGGTTAGATCTGGACCAATCGGACCAGATCTACTTTGCCC
Source organism: Mycobacterium sp. (assembly GCA_035506875.1). Classification (GTDB taxonomy): domain Bacteria; phylum Actinomycetota; class Actinomycetes; order Mycobacteriales; family Mycobacteriaceae; genus Mycobacterium. The sequence continues at coordinate 2,522 of DATJOR010000154.1, read as the reverse complement.
CGGGCTACTGGCAGCAGTATGTGATCGACCCGCACGATGAAGACCCGCTCGACTTGGGCCTGTTGGACGACGAAGAGTTCCTGGACGACGTGGACCTTCTGGCCGACGACGAGATCCTGGACGAAGAAGGCGAATAGCTGGCATACCCTGCCCGGACTCGACCCGACGCGTTTGAATGCTCGTATGGTCGGTGCGTGGGTCGGCTTCGCGGTTGGGCTGGTTGTTGTCACAGTCACGTTAGGGAGCGTCGCGGGCACGCTGGTCGTTCCCCGAGCGGTCAACTCCCCACTCTCGCGGGCCGTCGAGTGGTTCCTCGACATCGCCTTCTTTATAGCGGCCAAGCCGGTCCGCTCCTTTGAGCGTCGGGATCGGATCCTGGCGTGGCAGGCCCCCTTGACGCTACTGCTCCGACTTGCCGTGTGGCTGGGGCTGCTCATCGTCGGCTTTGCGCTCTTACTGCTACCGAGTCTGAAAGGGCATCTGGGACAGGCCTTTTCCGAAGCGGGGTCTTCGTTATTCACCCTCGGGTACGCAGCGCCGGCCAGCGGTGACAGCACAACGCTGGAGTATCTGGCGGCGTTCACCGGGCTGGTTGTGATCGGTTTGCAAGTCGGTTACCTGCCCACGCTGTACTCCGCGTTCAACAAGCGCGAAACCGAGGTGACCCTGCTCGGGTCCCGTGCCGGTGTACCGGCTTGGGGCCCAGAGATTTTGGCCCGCAGCCGATGGGGGATTCAGGACGGCGACATCGCCTCCATTCTCGGGACCTTGTTCCTGTCCTGGGAACGGTGGGCCGCCGAAGTGGCCGAATCGCACACCACCTATCTGACGCTGGCCCGTTTTCGATCACCTCGGCCGTTGTCACACTGGTTGACCTCGCTGATCGCGGTGATGGATGCCGCCGCCCTGCATCTGGCGCTGGCGCCGTCGCGCGAGCCCAAACTGACGGCGCGCTTGGCGCTCCGGATGGGCTTCGTCGCTCTGGGGCAGATCGCTCGAGCAATGCGGCAGCCGATAGCCGATGAGCCCGACCCGGCGGCACCAATCTCGTTGTCTTACGATGACTTTCGTGGTGCGGTCGCGATGCTGCGCGAGGTCAACTACCCGATCGAACGCACAGATGAAGAGGCCTGGCCCCACTTTCGCGGGTGGCGGGCTAACTACGATGCGACGGCACTTTTGCTCGCCAAGCAACTCGACGCGCCACCGGCGTTATGGACAGGACAGCGGCGCTGGCCGTCCACCCCGATAATGCCGCTTCGTCCCCCAGCCACGATGGCGCCGGAGGCCCGACGAGAATGGGCGCGGCGATCGACCGGTGACCAGCCGGGCGACCAGTAGGGTTGTCAATGCGACGTGGAAGCCCGAAACGAGATCGCGATTGCTTTGTCCGTAGGACATGGATATGCCTTGACCGGCGCGTCAGCAAGATCGACCTTTCCCCTTGCGAAGTCCTCTGCCTCTTCGGCAGAGGAAGCGAGCCGAATAACGATCGAGTCGGGCCCATTCTTGGGGTGGACTCGCACAGCGAATAGGGTTTTTCCGTTCTTCTGATTTCGACACGGTCCTTGTCCTTTGCGGGTTCTGGCACTGCCCGTGACGCTCAACCATGGAATATCCCTCATCGAGCGCCCTGTGCTTGTGCAGGAGGAAGCCACCCAGCGAGCCGTGTTCGAAGGGCGTTGCCAAACACGCCTCCGAACCCCGGCGGATTAATTCTTCGAGTTCCGCTTCCAGGGGTTTGAGGGTCGCGTCAGCATCGATCACATCGGGCAGTTCGTTGTAATCGCCTGCAGTGCAAGGCCAATTAATAACAGAAAACATTGGACCTCTCCGCTCGTAAGCCGGACGCTACGGGTGGGGGTGATGCCAATCAATAAGGGGTTTTCTACAATTTGGCGCGTGCGTCATAGCAGCTGCAGCTTTGGTCATCCACATCTCTGTGCGTAAGCGTCCGTCATATGCTGCACTATTCGGCGATAGCGGTATCGCCTAGATTGAGCAGGTGGGGCGCTTGGAAGATCAAATCAGCGAAGAGCCTGTCGTCGGGAGCGCCGACGATTTGGCAGCTGCGGTTGAGCAGTCGCACGTCGACGAAGCCGCACAGCGCTACCGCTGGCTAATGGATCACAGTCCCCTCGCGATCGGTGTGCACGTGGACGGTCGCTATGTGTATGTAAACGAAACCCTGGTGCGCCACATGGCGGCGGCGTCGGCCGACCAGTTCATCGGTCGCCGGGTCACAGATTTCGTGCACCCGGACTCGCTTGCCGCGGTGCACGCTCGGATTGCTGAGCGGCGACAGGGACGCGACACGTTGCCACCACTGGAACTGGTCGTCCTAACGTTTGACGGAACGACCCGCGTGGTGGAAGCGCTCGCAGCCTGGACCGAGTGGGAGGGCAAGCCCGCTCACCATGTGGTTTTCCGTGACCTGACCAGGCAACGGGCCGAGGAGGCGAGCCTGCGCTTCCAGGCAGCGCTGGTCGCCCATGCCAGCGATGCCATCATCGCGACCACCC
>DATJOR010000153.1:0-6723 GCA_035506875.1 Mycobacterium sp. | reverse complement strand
ACGCCCTCGGCGCACGACATGGCGCGCGAGTACAAAGTGGTCGCCGCACTCGCCGATACCGCGGTCCCGGTGGCCCGCGCGGTCGCACTGTGCGACGACGACTCGGTGCTGGGTGCGCCGTTCCAGATGGTGGAATACGTTGCAGGGCAAGTAGTTCGCAGTCGAGCCGAACTCGAGGCGCTGGGCGACCGGCACGTCATCGAAGGGTGCGTCGACGCCTTGATCCAGGTGCTGGCCGACCTGCATGCGGTCGACCCCGACGCCGTCGGCCTTGCAGATTTCGGCAAACCGAGCGGATATCTGGAACGGCAGGTCCGCCGATGGGGTTCGCAATGGGAGCTCGTGCGCCGTTCCGATGACGACCGTGACGCCGACGTGCAGCGGCTGCATTCGGCGTTGCAGCAGTCGATTCCGGCGCAGAGTCGCACGTCGATCGTGCACGGCGACTATCGCATCGACAACACCATCCTGGACACCCACGATCCAGGGCGGGTGCGTGCGGTTGTGGACTGGGAACTTTCGACGCTCGGCGACCCAATCAGCGACGCGGCGCTGATGTGCGTTTACCGCGATCCGTCGCTGGACCTGATCATCAACACGCACGCCGCGTGGACGTCGCCGCAATTGCCGGTAGCCGACGAGCTTGCCCACCGTTACTCGGTGGTCTCCGGACAGCCGTTGGCGCACTGGAACTTCTATATGGCGCTGGCCTATTTCAAGCTGGCCATCATCGCGGCGGGCATCGATTTCCGCAGGCGCATGTCGGGTGGTGTGGACGACGTTGACTCATCCGATCGGGTCGGGGAAACCGTGGGGCCGTTGATCGCCCGCGGCCTGACCGAACTTAGGCTACCCTAAGTCAGCGGCGGTGGCGTCGCTACGGTCCCTTGAAGCCGGCGGCGAGGTTCTTCTTCGCCGCGCGTCGCAACTGGTAGATCCGCGCCGTACCGGCCAGCACCGTGATCAGCCCGCCGCACACCGCCGCCAGCAGAATCGCGACCCCCAGCGGCAGGGTCCAGCGCAAGTTGAGGAAGGCGAACTGCGCCGACGCGGTGTTCTGGGTGATGAAGATCAGCAGCACGATGAGGATCAGGAAGCCCGCCGTCAGCGACGACCACAGGCTGGCCGCGCGGGTGTACTTCACCGCCGATTCCGGCGGCGGCGTGTTGTCCTGGGCCGGCGCGGTGGTTTCGGGTGGCTGGTCGGGCGACACAGACGAATCGCTACTCATGTTGCCATCTTTGCCCTTTGTCGCACGGAATGAAACGAAATGGCGCGGGAAAGATAATGTCGATTCCTATGGGCATGCTGCGACGGCGCGGTTACCGCGCGGCGGCGTGGCTGGCCGTCTTGTGCGTTGCTGTCGCGGCGTGCGGCAGTTCGAATCCGCTCGGCGGGGCGTCGGGCAATATCAACTCGATCGTGGTCGGATCCGCCAGCTTTCCGGAATCGAAGATCCTCGCTGAAATCTATGCGCAAGCCTTGCAGACCAACGGTTTCAATGTCGGTCGACGGATGGGTATCGGCAGTCGTGAGGCGTATATCCCTGCGCTGAAAGACCATTCGATCGATCTTATGCCCGAATACATCGGAAACCTGCTGCTGTACTTCGAACCGAAAGCGGCGGTGACCATGCTCGACGCCGTCGAGTTGGAGCTGTACAAACGGTTGCCGGGTGACCTGTCGATTTTGACGCCGTCGCCGGCGGCGGACACCGACACGGTTACCGTCACCACCGAGACCGCTACTAAGTGGAATCTGAAGACAATCGCCGACCTGGCGGCGCATTCAGCAGAGGTGAAGTTCGCCGCACCGTCGGACTTTCAAGCCCGGTCATCGGGTCTGGTCGGGCTCCGTGCGCGATACGGGCTCGATATCGCGCCCGGCAACTTCGTTGCGATCAGCGACGATGGCGGCGCGGTCACCGTTCGCGCCCTGCTGAACGGTACGGTCAACGCCGCCAACGTCTTCAGCACGTCACCGGCCATGATGCAGAACCATCTGGTGGTGCTCGAAGACCCAGAGCACAACTTCCTGGCCGGCAACATTGTGCCGCTGGTGAATTCACAGAAGAAGTCCGACCGGCTCAAAAATGTGCTGGATGCGGTGTCGGCCAAATTGACCACTCACGGCTTGGCTTACCTCAATGCCTCGGTAGCCGGCAACTCCGGCATCGATCCCGACCAGGCAGCTCGGAACTGGTTGCGGGATAACGGCTTCGACCACCCGATCGGGAGCTGAGGCGTGATCAGCTTCGCCAGCGTCTGCAAGGTCTACGCCGACGGCACCGTCGCCGTCGACAACCTCAACCTGGATGTGCCCGAGGGCACGCTGACCGTTTTCGTCGGTCCCTCCGGATGCGGCAAAACCACGTCGATGCGGATGATCAATCGGATGGTCGAACCGACGTCGGGCACCATCAGGGTCAACGGCGCCGACGTCGCAGGCGTTGACCCGGTGCAACTGCGCCTGGGCATCGGCTACGTGATCCAGGGCGCAGGCCTGATGCCCCATCAGCGGGTGATCGACAACGTCGCGACGGTACCGGTGCTCAAAGGCCAATCGCGCCGGGCCGCGCGTAACGCCGCGTACGACGTGTTGGAGCGGGTCGGTTTGGACGCCAAGCTGGCCACCCGCTACCCCGCACAGCTCTCCGGTGGCGAGCAACAGCGCGTCGGCGTCGCCCGGGCGCTGGCCGCCGATCCGCCGATTTTGTTGATGGACGAACCTTTTTCGGCTGTGGACCCGATAGTTCGTCACGAGCTGCAGCGCGAAATACTGCGGCTGCAAGCCGAATTGCACAAGACCATCGTGTTCGTCACACACGACGTCGACGAGGCCGTCCGGCTCGCCGACCGGGTGGCGGTGTTCGGTCCGGGTGGTTCGCTGCAGCAGTACGAGGAGCCGGCGCGGCTGCTGTCGCGGCCTGCCAACGATTTCGTGTCGCGGATGATCGGTCTGGGGCGCGGCTATCGGTGGCTGCAATTCCTGGACGCGGCACAGCTGCCGGTACACGACATCAACCAGATCGCCGAAGCGGCTCTGGGGGATGCGCAACTTCGCGGCGGCTGGGCATTGGTCGTCAGAGCCGACGGCGCACCGTTGGGCTGGATCGACGCCGGCGGCGTGCGCAAGCACCGCGGTGGCGCGTCGTTGCGTGACAGCGTGACGTCGGTGGGCTCGGTCTTCCGCCCGGGCGGAAACATGAGCCAGGCGCTGGACGCCGCATTATCGTCGCCGGCGGCGCTGGGTGTGGCCGTCGACAATGCGGGCCATGTCATCGGGGGAGTGCGGGCCGCCGATGTGCTGGCCGCGCTGGAATCCCAACCGCAGGATTAGCCGTGCACTACCTGCTCACTCACCTTCCGGCGGCGTGGATGCTGACCGTGGTCCATCTACGGCTGTCGTTGTTGCCTGTGCTGGCCGGGCTGGCGATCGCGCTGCCGTGGGGTGTGCTGGTGTGGCGCAGAGCCACGCTGCGACGACTGACCACGCTGACCGCCAGCGTGGTGTTCACCATCCCGTCGCTGGCGCTGTTCGTGGTGTTGCCGTTGATCATTCCGACCCGGATCCTGGACGAGGCCAACGTCATCGTCGCGCTGACGCTCTACACCACCGCGCTGTTGGTCCGGGGGGTATTCGAGGCGCTGGACGCGGTGCCGTCGCACGTGCGGGACGCCGCCAGCGCACTTGGTTATCGGCCAATCACACGTCTGCTCAAAGTTGAACTGCCGCTGTCGATTCCGGTGCTTGTCGCGGAGCTACGGGTGGTTGTGGTGACCAACATCTCGATGGTCTCGGTGGGTGCGGTGATCGGCATCGGCGGCCTGGGCACCTGGTTCACCGAGGGCTACCAGGCGAACAAGAGCGACCAGATCGTCGCGGGGATCATCGCCATCCTGACGCTTGCCTTCGTCATCGACATGCTGATCATGCTGGCCGGACGGCTGGCAACGCCATGGGAGCGCGCATCGCGCCCCGGCCGCCGTCTGCTGACCGCTCCGGTGGTGGGGGGATCGCGATGAACTTCATCGAGCAGGCGTTGTCCTACCTGTCCACCGCCGCCAACTGGACCGGCCCGGTAGGGCTGGCGGCCCGCACCGTGGAACACCTGGAGTACACCGCGGCGGCGGTAGCGGTTTCGGCGCTGATCGCCGTCCCGGTCGGCATGATCGTCGGCCATACCGGCCGCGGCACGCTCGTGGTGGTGAGCCTCGTCAACGCGCTGCGCGCGCTGCCGACGCTGGGTGTGCTGTTGTTGGCCGTGTTGCTGTGGGGGCTGGGCCTGGTGCCCCCGATTGTGGCGCTGATGCTACTGGGCATTCCACCGCTGCTGGCCGGCACGTATGCCGGCATTTCCGCCGTCGATCGCACCGTTGTCGACGCTGCCCGCGCGATGGGGATGAGCGAGCTGCGGGTGCTGTTGCGTGTTGAGGTGCCCAACGCGTTGCCGCTGATTCTGGGTGGACTGCGCACCGCGACGCTGCAGGTGGTCGCCACCGCGACGGTGGCCGCCTACGCCAGCTTGGGTGGGCTGGGCCGGTATCTGATCGACGGAATCAAGGTGCGCCAATTCCACATCGCCCTGGTCGGTGCGCTGATGGTCGCGGCGCTGGCGTTGCTCCTCGACGGCGCTCTGGGTTTCGCGGTCTGGGCTTCGGTCCCCGGTACGGGTCGGCTGCGGCGGAAGCCACCGAGTGGTTCAGACGTGACGCATTACGCCTCGAAATCGCCGGGGCCGTCGCCTAACGTAGACCCGTGACTTCAGCCCCTCCGGAAGCGACGTCGAATTCGTGGTCGACGATGTTGACCTGGCGCGCACACGACGCCAGACGAATGGAATCGGTGCGAGTGCAGTTGTCCGGCAAGCGAATCAAGGCCAACGGCCGCATAGTGGCGGCCGCCACGGATACCAATCCGGCGTTCGCCGCCTACTACGACCTGCAGACTGATGATCGCGGCGCAACCAAGCGACTCGGCATGACGGTCACATCGGCCGAGCGGGAACGACAGCTCGCCGTCGCCCGCGACGAGGAAAACATGTGGATGGTCACCGACCATCAGGGCGAGTCGCGCGCGGCCTACGAGGGCGCGCTCGACGTCGACGTGGTCTTCAGCCCGTTCTTCAATGCGCTGCCGATCCGCCGCTGCGGCTTGATGGAGCGGGCCGACTCGGTGACCGTGCCGACGATTTATGTGGTGCTGCCCGAGATGGTGCTGAGCGCAGCGGTGGTCAGCTACAGCAGTCCAACCCCGGGCAGTGCGGAGGGGATCAAGGTGCACTCTCCTGTGTCCGAGGTCACGCTGACCGTCGACGCCGACGGGTTCATTGTGGATTACCCAGGCTTGGCAGAGCGGATCTGATCACCCCGCCGGCGCGACCCGCGGCGGCCAGCTCTTGGCGCCAGTTCTCTTCGCCGACGAACACGGTGACGATCTCGGGCCTCGAGAAACTGTCGTAGCGGGTCCGCGCGGCATGCCCGGCCTCGACAAGCTCGGCGACGGAGTCGTTGTGCGCCAAAGACTCCCGGGCTTCGGTGAGCAACTCGATGGCCCGGTCGACTGCCGGCACCAGCTGGCCGGAGTTGGCTTCGCACATGGCCCGCACCAGATCCGGTGCGCTGCCCGCCACCCGCGTGCCGTCCCGGAACGACCCCGCGGCCAGCGCAAAGGCCAGCGGAACCTCCGAGGCGGTGGTCGCGAGTGCTTCGGCGAGCAGATGCGGCAGATGCGAGATAGCCGCCGCGGCGGCGTCGTGTTCGTCGGATCTGGCCGGCACCACTACCGACCCGCAGTCCAGCGCCAGCTCCATCACCATCGACCAGACCGCGGGGTCGACGTGGTCGTCCACGCTGATCACCCACGGTGCACCGGTGAACAGCCGGACATTGCCGGCGGCCCACCCCGAGTGCGCCGTACCCGTCATCGGATGCCCGCCGACGAACCGGGCCTGCAAGCCGGCGGCGATCACCTCGTCGAGCACCGCGCTTTTAACGCTGGTGACGTCGGTGAGTGGGCACTCGGGGGCAGTTTCGCTGATGTGGGTGAGCAGCATCGGCAACGCCGGCATGGGCACTGCCAGCACGATCAGTGCGCCGGCATCCGCGGCGCGGGTCAGCGCCTCGGTGAGGTCGGTCGTGGCGTCGAAGCCGTCGAACCGGGCCGCCTGGGCCCCTTCGACCGACCGGTTGTATCCGAAGGCCTCACGGCCGGCCGCCGTCGCCGCACGCAATATCGAGCCGCCGATCAGGCCCAGGCCCAGCACGCACACCGGTGTTTTCGTCACCTGTCAAGGTTGGCATATTCGCCGGGAAAGCCGGCGCCCGATATACGGCCGACGCGAGGCCGACCTGCTGGTCAACGGGCTGCAGGGGGACTAGCGTAAGCGCCCATGGGCGCACAGCGTGCTTCCGCGCAGGCGGACACACCGGATGGGTTCGGTGTGGCCGTAGTGCGCGAGGACGGTCAGTGGCGCTGTTCGGCCATGCCGTCGAAAGCCCTGACCAGCTTGGCCGCGGCAGAAACCGAACTGCGCGAGCTGCGCAGCGCCGGCGCGGTTTTCGGACTGCTCGACATCGACGACGAGTTCTTCGTCATCGTGCGCCCGGCCCCGTCGGGAACCCGGCTGTTGCTTTCGGATGCCACCGCCGCGCTGGACTACGACATCGCCGCCGAGGTGCTGGACAACTTGGACGCCGACATCGATCCCGAGGACCTGGAGGA
>DATJOR010000152.1:0-8432 GCA_035506875.1 Mycobacterium sp. | reverse complement strand
CCATTCGGTGAGCAGCTTGCGGAACTCGGCGCTGGTGGCACCCCAGTCCGTCGAGTCGACGAGTTCTTCGGCCTTGACGCAGAGCTGCTCCTTGGCCTCGCGGGCACCCGCGCGCTCCCGGTCCAACTCCGCGAAATGCGACCCGCGGCGCCGGTTGAAGGTCTCCCGCGCAGCCGAATAGCGCTTCCACAGCGCGTCGTCGGTCTTGCGGTCCAAACCGGTGATCGTCTTCCATTCGTCGAGGATCGCCCGCAGCCGGTCGCCGGCGGCTTTCCACTGCGTCGCGGTGTTGGCAAGTTCCTCAGCTTCGGCGGCCAGGGCCTCCTTGCGGGCGGTTTGGGCCGCGCGCTGCTCGTCGCGGCGGGAGCGATCTTCGGCGGCGACGGCTTCGGCCCGCTCACCGATGAGGGCGAGCCGTGCGGCCAGCGCATCGACATCGCCGAGCACATGTGCCTCAGGCAGCGTTTCGGCCAGCCCGGCGGCGGTGGCTTTGATCTTGCGCGCGTCGCCGGTGCCCGAGGCCAGCCGTTCCTCCATCAGCGTGACCTCGGTGGCCAGGTCGTCGAATCGCCGACCGAAATGGGCGAACGCGGCTTCGGCGTCGCCGGCTTGCCAGGACCCGATATTCCGTTCACCGGACGCGGTGATCAGCCATACCGTTCCGTCGGCGTCGACGCGCCCGAATCGATGTGGATCGCTGGCCGGCGGCGCAGAAATCGGATGCGGGTGATGAGAGTGTGGGCGAGGCGTTGGTCTGGGCCCGGGCCGCGGTCCCGGCCGCGGGATGGGCCGGGCTTCACTGTGTGGCTCGTCAGGCGCCATAAGCTGCCGTCACCTACCCTTCGCGCGGTCTTTGGCCGCGCACCTGCCGCGCATTGCGGCGCCGTCACCTGCACTCGCGGGGAGTCATCTGCGTACTCCCGTCGCGATCTCACCAGTATTGAAGCAGCTTGTCGCTCGGTGCGTTCCGAGTTGGCGTTGCCGCCACTCAAGCGTCAGAATTTTCGTGTCTCCGCGGGCCGTGGCGTTGGCCGGAATTACCCCTTGTTTATGAAACAATTCTCCACCTGGTGTGTGCAAACAACGGCATTCCCGCCGGCCTGGACGCGTGGGTACCGCGATAGCGACAGTCGATATCGTCGGCGTTACTCGCGTTGGTCGCCGCGCTGGTATCCGGGGTGGCGATGGCGTTCCCCGCCGGCAATGACGAGGAGCTAGTGGAACATTCGATGGCAGCGAGCGTCGAGGTGTGATCCAGCCGTTGGTCTGCTTGCGGCGCCCAAGGGGTATTCCTGGAAAACTGAAGGTGAACAGTCGGTGTAGGTGGCCGAATGCGGACTGGCCCTGGGCGAGGAGATTTGGATGTCGAAAGCGGATTATGCGGCGCTGATCGCGCTGTGCGCCGCGCTGGCGTCCGCGATCGGCGACGTGGTCCGGCAGCGGTCGGCGCAGGAGATCACCGATAAGCAGGTCGGCCACCTCGAGCTGTTCCGGTTGTCCTTGCGCGACATGCGATGGTGGCTTGGCGGCTGTGGCGCCATCGCCAACTACAGCCTGCAGGCCGCTGCGCTGGCGTTGGGCTCGGTGGTCCTGGTGACCGCGCTGCAGGTGACCTCACTGCTATTCGCGCTGCCGATTTACGCGCGGCTAGCTCGTCACCGGGTGACCCGGTCGGAGTGGATGTGGGCGGTGCTGCTGGCTGCCGCTTTGGCGGTGCTGGTCACCGTCGGCGATCCGGGTCCCGGTCACCCGCGGGGTTCGCTGGCGGCCTGGATGGCGGTCGCTGTGGTCATGGGTCCGCTGTTGGTGGTGTGCGTGATGGGCGCGCGGGTGTGGTCGGGCGGTTCGGCGGCGCCGGTGCTGCTGGCGGTGGTCGCGGGTTCGTCGCTGGCGTTGTTTGCGGTGCTGACCAAAGGCGCCGTCGGCGCGCTGTCCGGCGGCCTCGGGGCGCTGCTGCGTGCGCCCGAACTCTACGGTCTGATACCGGCCGCGTTGGCGGGCATGATCTTCCAGCAGTCGTCATTCCGGGCCGGTGCGCTGACCGCGTCGCTGCCGACGGTGACCGTGACGAAGCCGGTGGTGGCCTCCGTGCTCGGCATTTTGGTCCTGCACGAGACGTTGGACGCCGACGGCGCCGAGGCGTTCGCGCTGATCGCCGCCGCGGTCGTGGTGATCGTCTCGACAATTGCCCTCGCCCGCGGCGAGGCGGCCAGCATCGCGGCCGGCGCAGGACGTGACGTCGTAGCCGTCGGGAAGGTCACGTAGAAACGCACCTTGGTTGCGCGGCTCAGTAGCGTGTGCATGAAACAGTTGATCGTTACCGCAACTCGAGGAGGAGGTCGCCCATGGCGAAGGCGGAAGTCGCCGCGGTCCTCCTAGCCTTGGGCGCCGCGCTGGTATCGGCTGTCGGCTCGGTGATCCGGCAGCGTTCCGCGCACGAGATCGTCGACAAACCAGTCGGTGCATGGGAGCTGTTCATGCTGTCGGTGCGCGACACCCGGTGGTGGTGGGGAGCCGTGGCTGCGGTGGCCAATTACGTCCTGCAGGCCGCGGCGCTGAGCCTGGGTTCGGTGATGTTGGTGACCGCGCTGCAGGTGACGGTGTTGCTTTTCGCGTTGCCGATCAACGCGCGGATCACCCAACACCGGGTCACTACCTGGGAATGGATTTGGGCAGCGTCGCTGGCGGTCTCGGTGGCGGTCATCCTCGGGGTTGGCAACCCGGCCTCGGACCAGCAGCGCGCCCCGCTGGAAACTTGGGTTGTGGTGGCGCTCGTGATGGGTCCGGCGCTGGTGTTGTGCGTGGTGGGCGCGCGAATCTGGTCTGGTGCCGTTGCCGCTGTGCTGCTGGCGGTGGTCGCGGGTTCGTCACTGGCCCTGTTCGCGGTGCTGACGAAGGGGGTCGTCGAGGCCGCCCACGGCGGCTTGGGGGCGGTTTTGCGCGCGCCCGAACTGTACGCGTGGCTTGCCGCCGCGCTGGCCGGCATGGTGTTTCAACAGGCGTCTTTCCGCGCCGGCGCCCTCACCGCGTCGTTGCCGACTATGACGCTGGCGAAACCGGTGGTCGGATGGGTCTTGGCGATCACCGTGCTTTCTGAGGAGCTGCGCGTCGGTGACGAGACAGTTTTCGTCCTGGTGGTGGCGGTGGCGGTAATGGTCGTGTCGACTCTGGCGCTGGCCAAGGGGGAGGCCGCTGGGATGGAGGCGCTCAACAGACGACGCTCGAAGGCCACTGCGCGATCCTTGGCGCCGTCCGAACGTTAGTTTTGTTGGGTGTTGAGCACCATCGCGATCATTCCGTCCGCGCCGGTGCTGGTCCCCGAGCTGGCCGGAGCCGCGGCCGACGAAGTGGCCGAGCTGCGGGCGGCGATGGTCGCCGCTGTCGCGGCGCTGCCGCCGCGCTGGATTGTCGTCGGGGTTGGGGCAACGGATGCGATGGTCGGGCCGGAAAGCGTCGGGACCTTTGCCGGTTTCGGCGCCGACCTGGTGGTGCGGCTCTCCCCGGAGGCAACCGGCCCGCCGGTCGAGCTGCCGCTCTGCGCGTTGATCGCGGGGTGGATGCGGGATCAGGCTCAGCCAGACACGCGCGCCGAGGTCCACGTCCTCGCCGCGAACCACGATGCGGATGCCGCGGTGGCCCGCGGCAGGCAACTGCGCGACGGGATCGAGCAATCGACCGAGCCGACGGGCGTGCTGGTGATCACCGACGGCGCCAACACTCTGACCCCGGCCGCCCCGGGCGGCTATCACCCCGCCGACATCGACGTTCAGCGTGCCCTGGACGACGCGTTGGGCTGCGGCGACGTGGCCGCGCTGACCCGGCTGCCCGAGCAGGTGGTGGGACGGGTGGCCTTCGGCGTGTTGGCGGGTCTGGCCGAGCCGGCGCCGCGCTCTGCCAAGGAGCTGCACCGCGCGGCGCCCTACGGCGTCGGGTACTTCGCCGGCGTCTGGCAGCCGTGAGGCCGCTGGCGATCGTCGGCCCGACGGGCACCGGTAAGTCGCAGCTGGCGCTCGACGTCGCAGAACGGCTCGGCGGGGAAATCGTGAACGCCGACGCGATGCAGTTCTACCGCGGAATGGACATCGGCACCGCGAAACTTCCTGTCGCGGCGCGCCGCGGCATTCCACATCACCAACTTGACGTCCTCGACGTCACCGAGACCGCGACCGTCGCCCGCTATCAGGACGCCGCCGCCGCCGACATCGAGGAGATCGCGGCCCGTCGCAGGGTGCCGGTACTGGTTGGTGGGTCGATGCTCTACATCCAATCGCTGCTCGACGAGTGGCAGTTCCCCACCACCGACCCTGCGGTCCGGGCGAAGTGGGAGCGGCGCCTTGCCGAAGTCGGCGTGGGGAGCCTGCACAACGAACTGGCCGGTCGCGATCCTGCCGCCGCGGCGTCGATCCTGCCGACCGACGGCCGGCGCATCGTGCGCGCACTGGAGGTGGTGGAACTCACCGGACAACCGTTCGCCGCATCGGCGCCCGTCATCGGCACGCCCCGCTGGGACACCGTGATCATCGGATTAGATTGCGAGACAGAGCTTCTCGATCAGCGACTGGCTCAGCGCACCGAGACGATGTTCGCTGAAGGGCTGGTCGAGGAGGTGACCGGCCTGCTCGGCCGCGGTCTGCGCGAGGGCGTGACCGCGTCACGAGCGCTGGGCTACGCGCAAGTTCTCGACGACCTGGACGCCGGCGGCGACGGCGACGCTGCCCGCGAGCCGACGTTCATCGGCACCCGCCGCTACGTGCGACGCCAGCGGTCGTGGTTTCGGCGTGACCACCGGATTCAGTGGCTGGATGCCAGCAGGGCGGTTGATAATGCGGACGTTGTAGCCGCGGCGTTACGCGCCTGGCGCCACGTATCCTGAGCAGGTGATCCGCTTCGCCAAAGGCCATGGCACCCAGAACGACTTCGTCGTGCTGCGTGACCCTGATGCCGCGTTGGCGCTTTCGCCGGACGTGGTGTCCGCGTTGTGCGACCGGCGTCGCGGGCTCGGCGCCGACGGGGTGCTGCGCGTCACCACCGCCGGGGCGGCGTTGGCGGCCGCAGTTTTCGATCGGATACCCGACGGCGTGAACCCCGACGACTGGTACATGGATTACCGCAACGCCGACGGGTCGACGGCGCAGATGTGCGGCAACGGCGTGCGGGTGTTCGCGCATTACCTGCGCACCAGCGGCCTGGAATCCCGCGACGAGTTCGTGGTCGGGTCGCTGGCCGGCCCGCGGCCCGTTGTCCTGCACCGCGTCGATGCGACCAACGCCGACATCAGCGTCGACATGGGCAAGACCAACACGTTGGGGGAGGGACAAGCCATCGTCGGCGGCCGCACTTTCAGCGGGCTGGCGGTCGACGTCGGCAACCCCCACCTGGCCTGCGTCGACCCCACGTTGACCGTCGCCTCACTGGCGGCGCTCGACGTCGCGGCACCGGTGACGTTCGACAAGACGCAGTTCCCCGATGGGGTCAACGTCGAAGTCCTCACCGCCCCGGTCGGCGGATCGGTCCACAGGCGGGTCCACGAGCGCGGGGTGGGCGAGACCCAATCGTGCGGTACCGGAACGGTCGCGGCCGCGGTCGCCGCGCTGGCCGAAACCGGTGCCGACACCGGCACCCTCACGGTGCGGGTGCCGGGCGGCGACGTCGTGGTTACCGTCACCGACGCCACCAGCTACCTGCGCGGACCGTCGGTGTTGGTGGCCCGCGGCGACGTCAGCGACCAGTGGTGGCGCGCGCAGGGCCATTAATTCAGATGCGCCACACAGATTTCGAGTGCACTATTGCTAATTGCCTATGACAAATCCAGAAATTCCTGACCCCGATCAGCCGGCAGCTCAGCCGGTTTGGGAGCCCAGCGTCGGCGAACTCGCACTCGAAGACCGATCGGCGCTGCGCCGGGTCGCCGGGCTGTCGACCGAGCTGGCCGACATCTCCGAGGTCGAGTACCGCCAGCTGAGGCTGGAACGCGTGGTGTTGGTGGGGGTGTGGACCGAGGGCAGCGCCGCCGACAACCAGGCGAGCCTGGCCGAGCTGGCGGCGCTGGCCGAAACGGCGGGCTCGCAGGTGCTCGAAGGACTCATCCAGCGCCGCGACCGGCCCGACCCGTCGACCTATATCGGCTCGGGCAAGGCGGCCGAGCTGCGCGAGGTGGTCGTGGCGACCGGCGCCGACACCGTCATCTGCGACGGTGAACTTTCCCCGGCGCAGCTGACCGCGCTGGAAAAGGCCGTGAAGGTCAAAGTCATCGACCGGACCGCGCTGATCCTGGACATCTTCGCCCAGCACGCCACCAGCCGGGAAGGCAAGGCGCAGGTGTCGCTGGCGCAGATGGAGTACATGCTGCCGCGGCTGCGCGGCTGGGGTGAGTCGATGTCCCGGCAGGCCGGTGGCCGCGCGGGCGGCAGTGGCGGAGGAGTGGGCCTGCGTGGTCCCGGTGAGACCAAGATCGAGACCGACCGGCGCCGCATCCGCGAGCGGATGGCCAAGCTGCGCCGCGAGATCAAGGACATGAAGCAGGCCCGCGACACCCAGCGCAGCCGCCGGCTGGCCGCCGCCTTGCCGTCGATCGCCATCGTCGGCTACACCAACGCGGGCAAATCCAGCCTGCTCAACGCGCTGACCGGAGCGGGGGTGCTGGTCCAGGACGCGTTGTTCGCCACCCTGGACCCCACCACGCGGCGCGCGGAGTTCGATGACGGTCGGCCGTTCGTGCTCACCGACACGGTCGGGTTCGTGCGGCATCTGCCCACCCAGTTGGTCGAGGCGTTTCGCTCCACGCTGGAGGAAGTCGTCGACGCCGATCTGCTGGTGCATGTCGTGGACGGCTCCGACGCCAATCCGCTGGCCCAGATCGATGCGGTCCGTCAGGTGATCTCCGAAGTGATCGCCGACCGTAACGGGGCTCCGCCGCCCGAGCTGCTGGTGGTGAACAAGGTCGACGCCGCAACCGGTCTGATGCTCGCCAGGCTCCGTCACGCGCTGCCCGGTGCGGCGTTCGTCTCCGCACGCACCGGCGACGGCATCGAGGCGTTGCGCCGGCGGATGGCCGAGCTCGCCGCTCCCACGGACACCGCCGTCGACGTGGTGATTCCGTACCATCGCGGCGACCTGGTGTCGCGCGTGCACTCCGACGGGCGGGTGCAGCACGAGGAGCACAGCTGCGACGGCACCCGGATCAAGGCCCGGGTTCCGGTGGCGCTGGCCGCCAGCCTGCGGGAATTCTCCGCCCGCTGACGCGCCCCGCCGCCCCGCGACTCACCGAGGCCCATCGGCGCGGCGCCAACTCCACCCGATCGGCTGCCGACCAACCGGCTGGTTGGTATATCTTGGGCGACACAGTTCCCATTCGCCGGAGGTCATCGATGAGCAGTGCCGTCAAGTACCAGCGCACGCTGTTTGAGCCCGAACACGAATTGTTCCGGGAGTCCTACCGGGCATTTCTCGATCGCCATGTCGCGCCGCACCACGACGAATGGGAACAGGCGAAGATCGTCGACCGCGGTGTGTGGCTCGAGGCCGGCAAGCAGGGCTTCCTGGGCATGTCGGTGCCCGAGGAGTACGGCGGCGGCGGCAATCCCGACTTCCGGTACAACGTGATCATCACCGAGGAGACCACCGCCGGGCGGTACACCGGGATCGGTTTCGGCCTGCACAACGACATCGTGGCGCCCTACCTGCTGGCGCTGGCCACCGAAGAGCAAAAGCAACGCTGGCTACCGAGGTTCTGCACCGGGGAGCTGATCACCGCGATCGCCATGACGGAGCCGGGAACGGGCAGCGACCTGCAGGGCATCAAAACGCGTGCGGTCAAGCAGGGCGATCACTATGTGCTCAACGGATCGAAGACTTTCATCACCAATGGAATCAATTCCGACCTGGTGATCGTGGTGGCCCAGACCGATCCGGACAAGGGTTCCCAGGGCTTTTCGCTGCTGGTCGTCGAACGCGGCATGGAGGGCTTCGAACGCGGCCGCCATCTGGACAAGATCGGACTGGACGCGCAGGACACCGCCGAGTTGTCGTTCACCGACGTCGAGGTTCCGGCCGAAAACCTGCTCGGCGAAGAGGGCAAGGGGTTCATCTACCTGGTGCAGAACCTGCCGCAGGAACGGATCTCGATCGCCATCATGGCGGCCGCGGCGATGGAGCAGGCGCTCGAGCACACACTGCAATACACCAAGGAGCGCAAGGCCTTTGGCAAGCCGATCGGCAGCTTCCAGAACAGCCGCTTCCTATTGGCCGAGCTGGCGACCGAGGCCACGGTGGTGCGCGTCATGGTCGACGAGTTCATCCGGCTGCACCTGGATAAGAAGCTGACGGTCGAGCAGGCGGCAATGGCCAAGTGGTACTCCACAGAGAAGCAGGTGCACCTGATCGACCGTTGTCTGCAGCTGCACGGCGGCTACGGGTACATGCGCGAATACCCA
>DATJOR010000151.1:0-7084 GCA_035506875.1 Mycobacterium sp. | reverse complement strand
TCGCGCTAAGCCCGAACAGGTTCTCAATATTTGATAGGGGTTGATCATCAACCCCCAGGTCGTCTAAGGCCTGGGTCAATGTCGTTCCATCACTTAACCCCGTCACGGCCAAAAGCACCGACACCGGATTTGCGCCCAGGTAGAAGAAACCCGCCAGTTCGTTCAGTGTCACGCCGCCGAGTCCTGTGACGGACAGCAGTTCATTCGGCGTCAGGCTGCCGAGCTCAATGTCGTTGAGCGCCTGCGGCACAGTCAGCTCGTTGAAACCCGTGAGACGCGCATTCTCGCGCAGGAGATCGACGAAGACGATTTCCAACGACGTGATGAACGCCGTGGGATCGAAGCTGCTGGCCAATGCAACGTCTTGCATCTGCACAACGCGACCTGCGTCGAGAAGTAATGGTTGGTGGACCGGAACGGCGCCGATGAGGGCGGTGCCGGCGATGACGGTAGCGGCGGCGAACACGCGCGCCGACGATCGGCGATACAACCCGTTGGACTGACCGGCGGCCCTGCCGAAGGCTACTGCGATGGAGCGGCTTCGATCGCTGTGCATTTCGGCCCTCACTCTTTGAATCAGTTTGGACTTATCTGGAGGGCGTGGTAATGGACAGTAATCTAAGAATTTCTTAGATACAAGCCAAATTACTTAATGGTATTAAAGAGCCACCGGCGTTTCCTTCCGCTTGAGGCGAAAGGTTCGTCGGTAGGGAAATCATGTGCTGCATAAAGAGATACATCGCCCGCGAGATCTACCACGCCGTGCGGCCCACACGCCAAGAAATCCTTACTCAAACCCTTGCCGCAACATGGGAGCATCTGGTGTCGAGGGCGCCATGATGACTTCAACGACGTCTACCCAAAGGTGGCCATCGTTGGGCGGGTCTACATGGCCGCCGTATCCCGCGCCTAGGGCGGCGAGCGCGACTCCGACCACGACCCCGAGGCCCAGACCGCGCGAGCTCTGCTCGAGCAACGGCAGGCGAACCGGTGTACCGTGCGCGCAGGGAGCCCTTCGACTCATGCGATCGCAGCTCGCCGACGTCTCACCATTCCCGTCGCTGACGGATTCAGGAGGGCCGAGACCGATGTCCCATCATTTCGACACCCCGACGGGTCGCGAAGACCCCCGTCTGAATCTCTGCGATTTCTATCTTTTCGCCGGCGACCCCGGAAAGACCGTGATGGCGATGACGGTCAACCCGGCGGCCACCGTGGACACGTGTGCCCCTTTTCGCGATGAGGCTCTCTACGTGTTTCGCTTCGACACAGACAGTGACACCCGTGAGGAGGTGTCCTTCAAACTCAAGTTCGCTGAGGTGGTGCACAGCGCGGCCGCCGCGGGCGGACACGCACAGACCTTCGAGCTGCGCCTCGCCACCGGCGCCGACGCAGCTCAGGGTGGATCTGGCGAGTTGATCGCGTCGGGAAGGACCGGCGTCACAGCCGCCGGCGAGAGCGGGGTGCGCGTCTTCGCCGGAGTGGTGCATGATGTGTTCGGCGCTAATGCGGGCCTCAATGACTTCAGGGATGCCTTCGCGGCCGGTGTCTACAAACCCGAGGCTTTCGCCAATCACGTCAACGTCTTCCGGGATCGGACCGTCGCCGGCATCGTCGTCGAGGCGCCCAACGAGTTGATCAGCAGTACGACCAGGGTGCAGGCCTGGGCCACGGTGTCGCTGTGCGGCCACGCGCCTGAGCAGCAGGTCGCCCGCTGGGGCCTGCCGATGTTCACCCACCTCC
The DNA here is from genome assembly GCA_035506875.1 of Mycobacterium sp. GTDB lineage: Bacteria > Actinomycetota > Actinomycetes > Mycobacteriales > Mycobacteriaceae > Mycobacterium. Next base: position 5,341 of record DATJOR010000151.1, on the reverse strand, counting down.
ACCTCAACGACGACGAGTTGAGCGAGGCGTTCAACTCGACCGCCCCGTCCGGAGACAATTCGCGGTTCGTCGCGCGCACCATCGACACCGTCACCAAATACGTCACACTCGCCGGCACTTCCGCTGATCCGGCCGCCTACGCGCGCCGCGTGGCCGACCTGTTCGGATCGATAACCCTGCCCTACGAGCTGGGCACGCCCGCATCTTTCGACTACACCGGAATGAACGGGCGCGGGCTGATGGACAACGTGCTGGACAACGTTCTGTCGGTGTTGACCAACTCCCCGCTGGGCGCCGGTGTCGCGCCCGATCCAGCGCAGATCACGGCCGAATTTCCTTACTTCAGCTGTCCGTGACCGCTGAGCCCTCCGAGGGGACCTCACCTCGGAAGGTTTGCAGCGCCTCGAGGGTCACCCGTTCACCAGCAAGTGGCCGGGGAGATCGTTGAGTTGTGGCCAAACGTTCTTGCGACCGCACTACGAGACTCAGCTGTGTCTCAACCATCCGGCCCCCCTTCACGTACCGCGACAGATTGAGAAGCTAACCGCCGCTTTGGGGACCAGTCTGGGACCACACGTCATACGTCATGGTGAACGACCTGCACGTCTGTACACGTGATGCACGCTGCCCGTCGCCCGGCAGACGCAGAGTGACCTGCGGGAATGCGTTTCCGCTACTTCCTGGGGCCACGTGGTCCTCCGACCATCGGGAACCGCCAACACCATTGCCGCAACATAGGAGCATCAGCATTCAGTTTCAGCGTGGGAACCGCTCCCGACCACCTGCACGCCAAGCTCTAGCGCTACTTCTTACGGTCCGTATCTTTGCTCGGCTGAACGCGTTTCGGCTCGCCCGGCATCTTCGGATAGTTGGGCGGATACGGCATGTCGCCGAGCCCGCGTTCCTCGTCGGCCTGGACCATCTCCAGTAGCGGCGCGATGGACTGGTCGACCGAGTCGATGTCGGCCCAGGGATCGTCGCGGCGGGCCACCAGCTCGGGCACGGTCGCCATGGTGTAGTCGTCGGGGTCCGCGTTGGCCAGCTCGTCCCACGTCAGCGGCATCGATACCGTCGCGATCGCAGTGCGCCGCACCGAGTACGCCGACGCGAACGTGCGATCGCGCGCGTTTTGGTTGAAGTCGATGAAGATGCGCTTGCCGCGCTCTTCCTTCCACCACGAGGTTGTCACCGCATCCGGTGCGCGGCGTTCTACCTCGCGCGCCAGCGCGATACCGGCCCGACGTACGGCGATGAAGTCCCAGTCGGTTTTGATCCGCAGGAACACGTGGATACCGCGGCCCCCTGACGTTTTCGGGTAGCCGACCAGCCCGAGTTCGTCGAGCAGCGGCCGAAGCACGTCGACAGCGACGGACCGCGCCTCGGCGAAGCCGGTGCCGGGCTGCGGGTCCAGGTCGACGCGCAACTCGTCGGGGTGCTCGGTGTCCGGGCAGCGCACCTGCCATGGATGCAGGGTGACGGTGCCCATCTGCGCCGCCCACACGATGGCGGCCGGATGGGTCACCTTCAGTGCGTCGGCCGTCCGCCCGGACGGAAACGTGATCCGGCACGTTTCCAGGTAGTCGGGGTGATGCTGCGGAATCCGCTTCTGGTAGATCTCCTCGCCGTCAATGCCGTCGGGGAAGCGCTGCAGATGGGTGGGGCGGTCCCGCAGCGCGGTGAGCATCGGGCCGCGGGCGACCGCGAGGTAGTACTCGACGAGTGTGCGTTTCGTTCCGTTGACGCCCAGTTTGGGGAAATACACCTTGTCCGGATTGGTGAACCGAACCGCGATTCCGTCGACGTCGAGTTCCTCCGCTGGCGTTGCCATATGGCGATTCCAGCACAATGTGCAGATGGACTTGCCCGTGATGCCGCCCGTCTCGCCGATGCTGGCCAAGTCGGTGCGATCAATCCCGCCCGAGTCGTCCTACGAGCCGAAGTGGGACGGGTTCCGGTCCATCTGCTTCCGCGACGGCGATCAGGTCGAGCTGGGCAGCCGCAACGAGCGGCCGATGACCCGCTATTTTCCCGAACTTGTCGCGGCGGCCAAGGCGGAGCTGCCCGGGCGGTGTGTGATCGACGGCGAGATCATCATCGCCACCGACCACGGCCTGGACTTCGAGGCGTTGCAACAGCGCATCCACCCGGCCGATTCGCGGGTGCGGATGCTCTCCGAGAAGACCCCGGCGTCCTTCATCGCCTTCGACTTGCTCGCCCTCGGCGATGACGACTACACCGCGCGGCCGTTCTCCGAGCGCCGCGCCGCCCTGGTCGACGCTCTCGGTGGCTCAGGGCCGTCGATTCACGTCACGCCCGCGACCACCGATATGACCACGGCGCAGCGCTGGTTCGACGAGTTCGAGGGGGCCGGCCTCGACGGCGTCATCGCCAAGCCGCTGGGCATCACCTACCAGCCGGACAAGCGCGTCATGTTCAAGATCAAGCACGAGCGCACAGCGGACTGCGTGGTGGCCGGGTATCGAGTGCACAAGTCCGGCGGCGAGGCGATCGGGTCACTGTTGCTCGGGCTCTACAAGGACGACGGGACGCTGGCATCGGTCGGCGTCATCGGCGCGTTCCCGATGGCCGAGCGGCGGCGACTATTCACCGAGTTGCAGCCGCTCGTGGTCGATTTCGACGGCCACCCGTGGAATTGGGCTGCCCACCAGGCGGGTGAACGCACACCGCGTAAGAACGAATTCTCCCGCTGGAACGCCGGCAAGGACCTGTCGTTCGTTCCGCTGCGACCCGAACGGGTGGTAGAAGTCCGTTACGACCACATGGAAGGCGAAAGGTTCCGTCATACAGCGCAATTCAACCGCTGGCGGCCCGACCGCGATCCGCGGTCATGCACCTACTCCCAATTGGAAACTCCGGTCACCTTCCGACTCGGCGACATCGTCCCCGGGCTGCGCCCAGGCCGCGGATGATGGTGGGGTGAGTGATCGATGTGAGGATTGCGGTTTCATTTACGACCTGAGTCAGTCTGCGGCGGTGGGACAGAACATCCGGGAGCGGGTCGCTGAGGTCGTGGCGATCCTGCTTGCCCGCGACGTCGACGTGCGATCCCGACGGCTGCCTGGTGTGTGGTCGCCGCTGGAGTACGGCTGCCATCTTCGCGACATGCTGCTCGTGCAGCGCGAGCGGGTACTCGCCGCCCGCCGCATGGACAGGCCAGACTGTCCCCCGTCAGGACGTGACGAGCGGGTCGAGCACGATGGGTATGCCGAGCAGGAGCCCGAGGATGTGGCCCGCCAACTCGCGGACGCGGCACAGATGTTCAGCAATGTCCTCGCCAGACTGACCGCCGACGACTGGGATCGTACAGTTGTTTACCACTACCCCGAGACCTGCGAACGCTCGTTGCGGTGGGTCGCGATACACACGATGCATGAGGCGCAACACCACCTCCTCGACACTCGCCGTCAGGTTTAGCAGCTGTCGAGCGGCCACTTATGACACGCAAATTTGCGAAAACCGTTCAATAATTGGCCATTCGGCAGCGAATGGTTACACCACCACGGCTTGTGACGACATACCGCGCAGCGTGACATTCGGCTTGTAGACAGGTTCACCGTCCAGCCGTGCTTCGGGGAAGCGAGCCGTCACCGCCGATAGCGCGACGGCGGCCTCCAGCCGGGCCAGTGGAGCGCCCAGACAGTAGTGCAGGCCTTTTCCGAATGACAAGTGCCGAAAAGCTTTTCGATCCGGATCGAAGGTCTCCGGTCGCTCGAACTCGGCAGGGTCATGCCCGGCCGCGGCCAACAGCAGCAGCATGGTGTCACCCTTGGCTATGCGGGTATTCCCAATCATCATGTCGTCCGCGGCAATTCGGGCCACCAACTGCACCGAGGGGTCGTAGCGCAAGGTTTCCTCAATGACCGCCGACGCGCGCTCTGGATCGGCGCCCAACGCAGCCCATTGCGCGGGATGGCGCAACATCGCCAAGATGGCGTTGGCGATCAGGTTCACCGTCGTCTCGTGCCCGGCGATCAGCAGCAGGCTGCAGGTGGAGACGATCTCGTCCTCGGCCAGCTGATCGCCGGACTCCTCCACCGCGATCAACCGCGACATCAGATCGTCGCCGGGTTGCGAACGGCGCTGGTCGATCAGCTCGTGCAGATACTCCCGCAACCACTGACCGGCGCGAAGACGCTTCTCCATGCCCTCCGCCGGCTCGCCGGTAATCGCGAAGAACGGGTCCAGCGCCTGCGCTATCAGCGCCGATGCACGACCAAATTCCGGCTCATCCTCCAGCGGAACCCCCAGCAGGCGACAGATCACCGCCACCGGCAGCGGGTAGGCCAGATCGCTGATGACGTCGAACCGGCCACGTTGGGCGATGCCGTCCAGCAGTCCGTCGACCAGCCCGGTGATCTCCGGCGCAAGCTCGTTAACCACCTTGGGCACGAACGCCTTGCTGACCAGTTTGCGCAGCCGGGTGTGATCGGGCGGGTCGAGAAACAGAAACATCGGAGGGCCTTGCGGGCGCAGATTCGCGCCGTCCGCGAAGAGGCGTTGCGCGATGGTGGACTTGCGGCGCTCGACGGAAGATGACGGATGCCGCAGCACCTCGTCGCAGTCGCGGTACGCCGAAAAAACGGTGAGGCTGGCCTCCGGCATATGCACCGGCCCGTTGTCGCGGAACTGCCGGTACACGGAATACGGGTCGGCCCGGTTGGCCGGGTCCAGCAGTTGCAGCAGAAGTGTCTGCGACTCGGCGGTACTCGACACACTCGTCATGCACACATTGTGCAGGAGGTCGGCGAGTGGCTAGATTTTCCTGGTGAACGGTAGGGCACTTGTCGTCGCTGTGGCTGCAGTCGTGATCGGCGGCGGCTGTTCATCGCAAACGTCGCACCAGCCCGCACCCGGCACGTTGCCCGCCGGCACCGCCGAACTCAGCGTCAACGGCAGCACCGCCCGGGTCACCGATGCGGTGCAGTGTGAGTCCATTGAGTGGATGCGGACGATCAGGACCGGTGACGAGGCCGCGGGTGTGACGGTGATGCTCTCCAACGCAAAGAAACTCGTCGCCGAATTCGTCCGGTTCCGCGATTTCGACGGCTTCACCGGCAGCTACGACCGCCATTTGCAGGGTGAGGCCGCGGTCGCCATGACCGGGCCCACGTATCGCATCGCCGGTACCGCGGTCGGCTACGCCAATTCCAAGCCGACCGAACGGACGACCGCGCCCTTCGAGCTGCGAGTGTCCTGCTGACGCCGGTCAGCTGCGCAGGAATTCGACGATGTGGCCGGCGAGTTCTTCCCCGGCGTCCTCTTGCAGGAAGTGCCCGGCATTCTGCACGACCGGGTGTTCGATCCCCTGTGCGCCAGGCAT
>DATJOR010000150.1:0-4310 GCA_035506875.1 Mycobacterium sp. | reverse complement strand
CAAAACCCGTCCAGTGCGAGTTCGAATCTCACCGAGGGCACTCATTACCGCAGGTCAGGCGATATGAGGCTCGTAACACCAACGGCGTCGAGCGCCTGCTCAATCAGTCGGTCGAAGTTGGTGGTGATGATGACTTTGATCCAAACAGCCTTCACCAAATCCGCGATGGCCTCGTGCGAAGCGGTGGGTTGTTTCCTTCCTGCTTCACTGACCAACCACCGTCGCCGTAGTCGTGGTCGTCCGGGCAGCACGTCGGCGGCACCACGACCCCACCGCGACCGGTTTTGACGGGTCACGCCGCGCCCTTGCAGCTAAGCCGTATCCCACATGTGTATATGACCGGTACACCTTTGCGTCGTCGCTGCTCAGTAGGCGCGTCTGTGACCGATATCGCAGGGCTTGCTGGATGAGATACAAGATAAACACGAGTTGTACCTAGCGAACATCTAGAAATGCACAACATCGAGGAGTCCCGCAATGTCCGCCGCAGAAACCCACAAGGATCTCGACCGCATAACCAATCCACTGAGGTTGGCCAAAGTCCTCGTCGGTGCCGTTGGAGCCGTCGTCGCCATAGGTTTGGCCGCGCCGGCCGATGCGAGCCCGGTACCGCCACCCCCCACACCTCAGAGCTTCCTGGCCGCCGCACGGGCGGCGGGCATCACCGGAACGGATCCGGCGATGCTGGAAGACGGCTACAGCGTGTGCAGGAGACTGTGGGTTCGGCAGATGCCGGGTACTCAGATCGCCGCTGGCCTGGTGCAAGATCATCCACAGCTGACCTTGGACCAAGCGGGGCAGTTTGTGCTGGCCGCATACCACGGCCTGTGCCCGGTGCCCGGCGGCTCGTATGACTACTGGGCGTACAGCACTGGATAGGAGCCGCTGACCAGCCTGGGTCGCTGTCGGCGTGTCCGTCGGGGCCGCATATTGGCGGCACGACACCCAACCGCGCTCGGTGGGCACTAGGTCCCCGACGAAGTTGTTGGGGAATTCATCGGGCCGCGGTTCGGCCACGGCGATGGTGTACCCCGAGCTACCGACAGGGAAGCCGTCCTACTGCGCGGTCAAGGATGAGCCGGCGGTAGCGGTGCCGGACCTTACGACGGGCCGCTCCCGGAGAGAAGGGGCGGCCCCGTCCAGTGTGAGTTCGAATCTCACCGAGGGCACGCACACTGTGAAAGTAAAGGCGCAGGTAGCTGGGCTCGCGGTCAGATCCGCGCTCCGTTTCTACGACTGATCAGCCAGAAAACAAGGCCTAAAGCTGTGCCCAACGCCCCGTAGCCCAGCGCCACGGGCCACCAGGGTTGGGCGGGTTGAGTGGGCTCGTTGTGAGCGGCCACCGCAATCGTGCTCGGAGCCGGAGAACTTGGTGGAACGACCTGCGGGCTTGGGGTCGGCTCCGCCGCCATGCTCGGCGGCGCGGGCTCCGGCAAAGGGGGCTCGATCAAAGCGGGTTCAGGCACAGGGGGCTCGAGCGGAACCTCCGGAATTTGCACCGGCACCGGGATCGGGGTCGCTTGGACCGGGCGGGGCGGCGTGGCATGTTCGCACACGTTCGCGGTGTGATAGACCTCCACCAAATGCAGGCAGTTCTCGCAGGACGTGGGGTTTACGAAAACGCCGGCACATGGGGCCGCCCACGCCGCATAAGGCGTGGTGGCTGCCACCGACAACGGTGTGAGGGCTACGACAATTGCCGCCGCAATCCCGAATGCTTTCATCTTGCGACCTTCCGGGAACAGTGTCGCACTTTCTAGGTCCCAATCGGATGCGGACGTAGCGCGCAGTCGGGGAAGAGGCGCATTTATGCAGGGCCGACGAGGTGTTGGCGTCGTCGATGGTTGGCTGAACAGGGCTGTTCGGAATATCGGCCACACCTATTACGCTTTTTGCTGTGGTGGCTAAGCGGTGTGGTGCCACGCAAGTAGCGGGTTCGCGGCGAACGCCGGACTGCAAAGCAGCAGTGCGGGAGCAGCCGCGCGTCCGCACTCAGCACTATGCCGACCGCATCTCGCGGCGGCGCCGGATCCTGCACCTCACCACGTCGATGGCGGTGATCGTCAGCGCCGGTTTCGGGATGATCCAAGTCTTCGCCGCGCCCCACCTCTGGTGGACGGGTGTCATCAACATCGTCGGCGCCATGATCTACGCGTCGATCCCCTGGCTGCACCGCTTCGGTGAGCTGGTTGCGCCGCTGACGTTCATCTGCACGGCCTACATATCGATCTTCGTCATCTGCTGGATCGTCGGCACCGGATCGGGGCTGCAGTTCTATTTTCTCGTCGCGTCCTGCCTTGTCGTCTTGCAGCTCGGCGTTGATCGCATCGTGTTGGCGGCAGCGCTGGCGGCCATCGCCGCCGGTCTGGTGATCACCTTGCAGTTCCTGGTCCCCCGAGACACCGGCGCCCAGCCGGCGTGGGCGTTGTCGGTGGGCTTCGTCGTCACCACGATCTCCGGCTGCGTGATGGTGGTGACGACGGTGTGGTACGCGGTGCGCGAGATCGTCCGCGCCGAAACAGCGATGGAAATGGAATACGAGCGGTCCGAAGCGTTGCTGGCCAACATCTTGCCGGCCAGCGTTGCCGAACGGCTAAAAGACCCGGAGCGCAACACCATTGCCGACAAATACGACGACGCCTCTGTCCTGTTCGCCGATATCGCCGGGTTCACCGAACGGGTCAGCGAGATCGCACCGGACAAGCTGATCCGCTTCCTGGACCGGCTTTACAGCGACTTCGACGCGCTGGTGGACAAACACGGCCTGGAGAAAATCAAGGTCAGCGGTGACTCCTACATGGTGGTCAGCGGGGTGCCCGAGCCACGGGCGGATCACGTCGAGGCGCTGGCCGAGCTTGCGCTCGACATGGCTGAGGTGGCAAAGGATTTGAAAGATTCCCGGGGCCAGGCAGTGCCGCTGCGAATCGGCTTGGCCAGCGGCCCCGTCGTCGCGGGCGTGGTCGGCTCTCGCCGGTTCTTCTATGACGTGTGGGGCGATGCGGTCAATGTCGCAGCACGGATGGAATCCACCGATTCGGTAGGACGGATCCAAGTGCCCGAGGACGTTTATCAGCGACTGAAAGACGACTTCGTGCTGCAGGAGCGTGGTGCCGTCGAGGTCAAGGGAAAGGGCTTGATGCGCACCTGGTATCTCGTTGACCGCAAACCGGACACCGGATCCGGCGGTGTACCTGTCGAGGAGACACAACCGGCACGCGTCTGACTCCTGCCGCAAATCTCCCACTGCCATCGTCGTTTGTGGGAAACTTCGGGCATGGAAACCACTGCTGTCCCAAGGTTGTTGCCGCATCTGTGGAAGTCGACGCTGGTGTCCGGCATTCTGGCGCTGACCCTGGGCGTCCTCATCCTGCTGTTACCCGGAGATTCCATCGTCTTCGCCGCTATCCTCTTCGGCATTTACCTGCTGGTCACCGGCATCGCACAAGTTGTGTTCGCGTTCAGCCTGCACGTCTCCGCCGGCGGACGGGCGCTTTGTTTCATCAGCGGCGCAGCCTCGCTGGTGCTGGCGGTGCTGTGCTTCCGGCACTTCGGCCAGGGTTACGCGATTCTCCTGTTAGCCATCTGGATTGGCGTCGGCTTCATCTTTCGTGGTGTGGCAACATCGATCTCGGCCATCAGCGATCCCACCCTGCCCGGTCGGGGCTGGCAGATATTCCTTGGTGTGATCAGCCTTCTGGCGGGCATTGTGATGATCGGATCGCCGTTCGAATCACTGGCGATACTGACGCTCATCGTCGGCATCTGGCTCATCGTCCTCGGCGTCTTCGAGATCGTGACATCGATCGGTATCCGCAGCGCATCGAAGAGGATGGACAAGGCCCTAGGGTCCTAAGGCCCTAACAGGGGCGTACCCCGATCGATTGAATTGTGATCGACCGGATCCATAGTAGTAGTGGCGACTTTCTACTACACTTCGTCGTAGTGTGAAGTCTCGTTGGCGGGAGATGCGCATGGACGTCGTCGACGTGTCGCGGTGGCAGTTCGGTATCACCACCGTCTACCACTTCATCTTCGTGCCGCTCACCATTGGTCTGGCACCGCTGATCGCCATCATGCAGACCGCATGGGTGGTCACCGACAACGTTGCCTGGTATCGGCTTACTAAGTTCTTCGGCAAGCTGTTTCTGATCAACTTCGCGATCGGGGTAGCGACCGGGATCGTGCAGGAATTCCAGTTCGGCATGAACTGGAGCGAGTACTCGCGCTTCGTCGGCGACGTGTTCGGCGCACCGCTGGCGATGGAAGGTCTGGCCGCGTTCTTCTTCGAATCGACCTTCATCGGCTTGTGG
>DATJOR010000149.1:0-2540 GCA_035506875.1 Mycobacterium sp. | reverse complement strand
GTTGTTCCGGTGTGTGTTTCAACGGGAATCCGCGCGGTCTCATAGAGGATGACCATGAACAACGCCGCCGACGCAAGTAGGTGTGCCGGGCGCACGATCTGGGCGGGTCCGCTGCGGACGGTGGCTCCGACCACGTAGGGCAGGTCGGTCGTGGTGATCAGCGCGACGGCGAAAAAGACCAGCAGCATCACCGGTTCGGTGATCGCTGCGAATGTCTTTGCCCGGCTGGACGCCAATTGTGCGTAGGCATCACCGGTTTCGGCGGCGGCCGCGGCGACCAGGAAGCTGGCGAATGCCAGGATCAATCCCCCACCAAGGATGTCACCCATATATCCAAGCGGTAGCGCGTAGCTGGTGAGCACTGGAATCAGCATCGGGACAGTCAGATAGCAGGCGAACGAGACGAACGGCGCCAGCCGAAACAGGGGGCTGGCGTCGGGCGGCACGAGCGATTCCTTGCGGAAGAGCTTCGCCAAGTCGAAGTACGGCTGCAAAATCCGTGGTCCGCGGCGTCCCCGCAGCCGGGCCTCAAACCAGGAGATAAATCCGCTGATGCCAGGTGCTCCGATGACAACCGTCGACACCTGAAGTATCTGAATGAGCGGCAGCGACAGCTCAGTCATGGGTCACCAGGCTTTGCTGGCCGGCGTGCGGTCGCGGTCTGACGACGTCGACAGCCAAGCAAAGCCCGGCCACGTCTGCGGTATTGGCTACCCGTCACTGCGCGGCCGTACATGCGGCCCGAGCCTAGAAAGGCGCGCGTCACCTGCGACTCCTCTGTTCGCAGGTGCCATCAGCCGTTTAGCGGTTCGGAAGTCGAGACTTCCGGGCGGGCTCCATCGCCGATGCCAGTTAATCAATGTCAGCTCGTCGTGGTCAAGCCGAAAGCGATTACTGAGCGGCGTTGTGGTCGGTCAATCGCAACTGGCGCCGATGCATCGCCTAGGCTTGGGGTCGAGGCGATGGATCTCCGCCCGGGATATGTGACCACGACCCGAACCGCCGTCACGGCTGATGGTTCCTGCTGAACGCGGATTGCGGGAGGTTGCCGTGGTTTTAGTTGTCGGATACGACCGCCACCCAGCCAGCCGGGCTGCACTGGTGTTCGCCGGTGAACTTGCCGGTGCCCTCAACGTGCCGCTGCATGTCGTTCACGTCATCGACGATGCCGATGACACCGGCCCCGGTAACGACGATGTTGACGCTGAGCGTCAGCATTTGGCCGACGCCCTCCGCGCAGTGCAGTGGTCCTATCATCGGCTCTCAGGCGACCCGGCGACCGCATTGCTCGAAGCGAGTAACCGACATGGGGCCTCGATGTTGATCGTCGGTCGGCCCGAACAGGGCATCGGTGCGGCATTCGGACACATGATCACCGGCAATGTGGCGCGAAACTTATTGCGCCACAGTACCCGTCCGATTGTCATCGTTCCTGAGTTCGGGATTGCTCCGCAATGAGCCCAACGGTTGATCGTGTGTTTCTGGCCAGGCATGGTCGCACGGCGCTCAACGCGCAAGGGCGATTGCGAGGGCTCAGCGACCCTCCGTTGGACACGGTCGGGCTTGTTGAGGTCGCTCGGCTCGCCGATGCGCTCGCCCCCAAACACCCCACCGCGATCATCTGCAGTCCGCTGCAACGGGCCGTGGCCACAGCGCAGGCGATCGGTGCGGCCTGCGGTGTGCAGGTCACCGTCGATGCCCGACTCAACGACCGCGATTACGGCCCGATGACCGGCCGCGTGCGCGAAGAGGTCGAACGCGAATACGGCAGCGTCGATTCGGCTCCCGGCGTCGAGCCACTGGCGGCGCTGACCGCGCGCGCCCGCCAAGCATTCTTTGAACTGGTGGGCGACTATAGTTCCGCACCGCTCGTCATGGTGTCCCATGATGCCTTCAACCGCGCCCTGCTCGGACAGCTCGACCCCGCGCTGCGCGACGTTCGCCAGCGAACCGCATGCTGGAACCAGATCAGCCTTGTCGACGGGGCATGGCGGGTGGACGCCTACGATATGGTTGCCGACTAGTCACGCTGGTCCTCGCGCCGGCCCCGACCATGCAAATAGGCCATCAGCAGGTCTTCTGCCCTGTGGTATCGCAGTGAATCCACCCATAACCGATGCACGACCGGCTGCCCTCGACGGTGCGCACGGCCACCCGGAGTCGCGACATAGCCGCCGACATCGGCATCGGCCAGCAAACGCAATACCGCGTCGATATCGTCTTCGTCCAGATCGGCCAGCTCGGCCCAAAAGCTGGCCCACACGCCGTTGTCGGTGCCACCGGGCGGCAACCAGAACATCACGTTGAATTGCGCCGGATTCCTCATCGGACGCAACGGCGAACTCACAGCGAGCCTTGAGACGCGTTAGCGGACATACATTCTCGCCCTCAGTCGATCTGGTAGGGACCGTCGGCGATATCCGCAGTTTGGGCGAGCCCCTCCGCCTGCCACCATCATCGCGCCTTCGAGGGTGTTTCGCCACCGTTTAAGCGCGTTTCGTTGCATCTGGGGTTAACCCACCGTTAGCATCGCGTTCAGG
>DATJOR010000148.1:0-11623 GCA_035506875.1 Mycobacterium sp. | reverse complement strand
CACCGGGGTGGGCATCAGCACGAATTTCGGCTTGGGAATACGGATCTGGAAGATGTCCAGGGTGGCCTGATTGATCTCCAGCTCGTCGCGGCAGACACGTTGCCAGTACTCCTGGAAGTCCTCCCACGACTCCGGCACCGGCCGCATGCTCATCCCGTACATCCGGTACCACTGCACATGCTCATCGAACAGCTGGCGCTTCTCGGCTTCGGTCAACCCGCCACAGAAGTATTCGGCCACCTTGATCACGAGCATGAAGAACGTCGCATGCGCCCAGTAGAACGTCTCCGGGTTCAGCGCGTGGTAGCGACGACCGGTCGCGTCGACACCCTTGATGGTGTGGTGGTACTGCTTGATCTGCTCACCGGTATCGGCCGCCCGGCTACCGTCGTAGACGACGCCCATAATCGGATACACCGAGCGCGCGACCCGTTGCAGCGGCTCGCGCAGCAGGATCGAATGCTCCTCGACGCCGGCGCCCAACTCGGGGTACATGTTTTGGATCGCGCCGATCCACACACCCATCATTCCGGTGCGCAGGTCGCCGAAATACTTCCAGGTCAGCGAGTCGGGGCCCAATGGATCGCGACGCGCGAGCGCCTGGTCGCGCTGCTTGACCGTCGCAGGCTGAGCCGACGCGGTCGTCGGCAGCGGCGTCATCGGGGTCATGGTCATCACCGGCCTCCTGATGCTGAGGAGCGATGGTTCTCACGATAATGTTGACAACGTACGTTGTCTACGATTTCAGCGCGCGCCGCGATACGCCGTTATCGACTCTCGATCGCCGCGTCGTAACCGCGTGATCAGCGGGTTTCGCGGCGCCCGTGGCGTACGCCACAACGCCGGTCGTTGCCGGTCAGTCCGGACACCACCTACCCTGAGCGATGTGGAACTCGGGCCCTCCCCGGCGTCCGGCGAGCCCGAGCAGACGGCGACCACGCCGGCTTCGCCAGGTTCACGACAGCAACGTTCGGTGTCCCTTCAGGGGGCAGCGGAGTGGCTGCGCAGCCGAAACCAGAGCCCGGCCGTCATTGACCTGGTCCGTCGAGCGCGTCGCGTGTTGCCCGGCGACCCGGAATTCGGCGATCCGCTATCCACGGCGGGCGACGGCGGACCGCGTGCGGCCGCGCGGGCCGCGGGCCGGCTACTGGGCGAGCGGGGCGGCGCATCCCGCGAAGTCGGTCTCGGCGCCTTGCAGGTGTGGCAGGCGCTGACCGAGTCGGTCTCCCGACGGCCGGCAAACCCCGAGGTGACGCTCGTATTCACCGACCTGGTGGGTTTCTCGACCTGGTCGCTGCGAGCCGGTGACGACGCGACTCTAAAGCTGCTGCGGCGCGTCGCACGTGCGGTCGAGCCGCCGCTGCTGGACGCCGGCGGTCACATCGTCAAGCGGATGGGCGATGGCATCATGGCGGTGTTCGCCGACCCGCTCGTCGCGGTGAGTGCGGTGCTCAACGCCAAGCAGGCATTGAGATCGGTCGAGGTCGACGGCTTCACACCGCGGATGCGGGTCGGTATCCATACCGGACGCCCGCAGCGCCTGGCTTCCGATTGGCTCGGGGTGGACGTCAATGTCGCCGCCCGGGTCATGGAGCGGGCCAGCAAAGGCGGAGTGATGGTGTCGGGCGCCACACTGGACGAGCTTTCGCAAGCGGATTTGGAGGCCTTGGGGGTCACCGCCAAGCGGGTGCATCGACCGGTCTTTGCAGGTAAAACCCCCGGGCTGCCGGCCGACCTGGCCATTTATCGGCTGAAGGCTGGCGCGGAAACTGTAAGGGATTTGTCAGGTTTAGAAAGTGCGGATGACGAAGGTCCGCAGGCATAGTAGATGGCGATGAAATTCGGCTTTTTGTCACGGTTGGCGCGCGTCCGCATCACGCTGGGCTACGCGCTTGCTTTGGTGACCGTCAGCGCCGCGCTCGTGGTTCTCGGCCCACGAGTGCGCGCGCACGTCATCGCGTTGGCCAGCACGAACCTGCACAACCTCGCGCGCGGGCACTTGGGCACCCTGTTCGGTAGCGCGTTCGTCACCGATGCGGGTCCGATCTGGTTCTGGCTACCCTGCCTAGTTTGTCTGCTCGCCCTTGCCGAGCTGATCTGGCACAGTGGTCGATTGGCGTTGGTGTTCGCGACCGGCCACGTCGGTACGACGCTTTTGATGGCCATCGGGCTTACCGCCGCAATCGAATTCCACTACTTGCCGCTATCGATCTCTCATGCCAGTGATGTCGGCGTGAGCTACGGCGCCGTGGCGGTGCTGGGTGCACTCACCGCGGCCGTCCCTCGCCGGTGGAAGCCGGCCTGGCTCGGTTGGTGGGTCCCAGTCGGCATCGCCGCCGCGGTGCTGAGCGACGATTTCACCGATGTCGGGCACTCCATCGCATTGACGCTGGGCCTGCTGGTCTCCACCCGGCTGGCGGGCCCGGCCCACTGGACCCCGGTGCGGTACGGATTGCTGGCGGTGGGTGGCAGCTTTGGATTCTTGATGTTGGCGCACGGCGAGTGGACGACGCTGATCGGGAGCGCCGTCGGCCTGTTGGGGGCGACCGCAGCCGTGGGGCTCGCTCGCTCACGCGCTGCGCGCCGCCGGCTGCCGGAGCCCGCACTGCCGGCCGCGGAGCCGGCACTCAACGGCTGACGCCTTCCCGCTCTGAGCTTGTTAATTCTGCACGGCGGCGCAGCTGCGCACCCGCACGTCGGTGTTTTCACCGTGATCAAGCTACTGAGCGTTAGCCGACTCTGGCTCGGCCATATCCACATCCGAATGACCAATGGCCTTTCCAACGGGGGCTTGCGTCCCTATCCGCGACTTCCGGACAAGTTGTCCGATTGCTTGAGGGCGTAATTCCGCTGACGTTAACCGGACCTCGGCAGTAGGGAAGTTGATAAACCGCAATGGAGCAGCGTCGTGGGGCTACTCGAGAACTATGCTGCTGCAGTCTATTTGGAGCCTGAAGGAATTCACATGTCGTTCGTAACCACACAACCGGAAATGATGGCTGCGGCTGCTGGCCACCTCCAGACGATTGGTTTTGCGATGGCCGCCAACAATTCGGCCGCCGGTGGGCCCACCACCGGGGTGATCCCGGCGGCCGCCGACGAGGTCTCGGCGCTGACCGCGGCGCAGTTCGCGGCGCATGCCGAGCTCTACCAGACGATCAGTGCCCAAGCCGCTGCATTTCACCAGCAGTTCGTCGCCACCCTTTCCGCCAGCGCCGGGTCATATGCCGCCACCGAAGCCGCCAACGTTATCGCCGCCGGATGAGCAGTGGGAGGTTGTCCCGGTCTTCGTGGAATTTGAGGTGGCGATCCCTCACCTGAGGCCTGCCGGATGGTAGGTCTTTGGGTGAACCGCAAAGTACACCTCGAAGAAGGAGCAAGGGACCTCCTTCAGGCCTCGCCTGAAAAGCGGAGTTCACCCCGGCGGCCACCGCTCGCTAGCACTCGCGCCCGCCGCCGCTGAGGTACGTCTGAACCAACAACTCATGCGGTGTCCAACCGCTCGTCGAACGCACCGACGGTCCCGTGCCGATTTCACCCTGTGTAGGTCGACTGACCATGCCGACTCTGTGGTGCCCATGCCGCCGAGGTCGTTGAATGCCCGACTGTTACCGGGAGGCTTGCCAAGTGTGGGCATGGGTCAAATGACGTGGGGGCGTTCGGCCCTAGCCGGCAGCCGACGACCGGTGCGAGTCTGAGATTCGCGCGCAGTAAAGCATTCAGTGCCGCTGTCTTGCGGCATCGCCGTATCCAACTTTAAGGAGTCGGGGTGACACGGGCCACCGATGAACTGACTGAATTGCCGCTGCCGCAGTTGCTGGTCGAATTGAATAGCTCCGCAGCGGGTTTGACGGCCGCCGAGGCGCAGCAACGACTGCAGCGCTACGGTCCCAACGAGATCGCCGAACGCCATCGCAATCCTGTGTTGGAGTTTCTCGGGTACTTCTGGGCGCCCATCCCGTGGATGATCGAGGTCGCGCTCGCGTTGTCGCTGGCCGCCCGGCACTGGACCGACGCCGTGATCATCGGGGTGCTGTTGGCGATGAACGGGTTGGTGGCCTATTTCGAGGAACACCAGGCGGCCACCGCGATCGCCGCGCTCAAGCAGCGACTGGCTTCCTCGGCGCGGGTGTTGCGCGACGGCGACTGGGTGACGGTGGCAGTGCGCGAGTTGGTGCCCGGCGACGTGGTGCGCGTACGGCTCGGTGATGTGGTGCCCGCCGACCTGCGGGTGCTTGACGACGTCACGCTCGAGGTGGACCAGTCGGCGCTGACCGGCGAGTCGCTGGCCGTGAACCGTGGGCAGGACGAGAGCCTGTATTCGGGGGCGGTGGTGGTGCGCGGCGAAGCTGACGCGCTGGTGTGCGCGACCGGGGCGTCCTCGTACATGGGCATGACCACCGCCCTGGTGGAGAGCGCCGGTACCGTGAGTCACTTCCAGCGCGCGGTGCTGCGCATCGCCAATTACCTGATCGTGATCGCGGTCGCCCTGGTGACATTGACGGTCGCGGTCTCCCTGGTCCGGCACAATCCCGTCCTGCAGACCCTGGAGTTCGCGCTGGTGGTGACGATCGCTTCGATACCGGTGGCGCTGCCGGCGGTGCTGTCGGTGACCATGGCGATCGGCGCACGCCAGCTGGCGCACCAAGAAGCTGTGGTCAGTCACCTGCCCGCGGTCGAGGAACTCGGCGGCATCGACCTGTTGTGCTCGGACAAGACCGGCACCCTGACCCAAAATCGTCTCGCGGTCGCCGCCCGCTGGGCCGCCAAGGGGATCTCCGACGACGAGCTACTCGCGGTCGCGGCGTTGGCGTCGCGCGGCGAAGACAATGACCTAATCGATCTGGCGGTGATGGCTGCCGCGCGTGAACGACCCGCGGCAACGGTGGACCAGTTCGTTCCGTTCGACCCGGTCACCAAACGCACGGAGGCGCTGGTGCGCGATTCCGACGGTCAGACGTTTCGGGTCAGCAAGGGCGCACCGCAGGTCATCGCCGCTTTGTGCGACGGTGACGACGCGACCACCGAGGTCAACCATGTCGTCGAAGGGTTCGCCACCCACGGCCACCGATCCCTCGGGGTGGCCAAAACCGACGGCGATGGCTCCTGGCGGCTGATGGGCGTGCTGGCGTTGGCCGATCCGCCGCGGGAGGACTCCGCGGCTACCATCGCCTCCGCGAAGGAACTCGGCATCGACGTCAAGATGGTCACCGGTGACCAGGTCGCCATCGGCCGCGAGATCGCCCGCCAAGTCGGCCTGGGCGAGCACATTCTCGATGCGGCGACCCTCGACGGCGGCGCTGACGACGACGGTTTAGGCGCCTGGGTAGAAACCACCGACGGGTTCGCGCAGGTGTTTCCCGAACACAAATACCGCATCGTGCGGCTGTTGCAGGCCCGCGGGCACATCGTCGGCATGACCGGCGACGGCGTCAACGACGCGCCCGCGCTCAAACAGGCCGACGCCGGCATCGCCGTGGCCGGGGCCACGGATGCAGCCCGCGCGGCCGCCGACGTGGTCCTGCTGGCGCCGGGGTTGTCGGTAATCGTCGACGCGATCGGGCAGGCCCGCGAGATCTTCGCCCGGCTGACCAGTTACGCCACCTACCGCATCGCCGAAACCATCCGGGTGCTGCTGCTGATCACCCTGGCCGTGGTGTTCATGAACTTCTTCCCGGTCACCGCCGCGATGATCGTGTTTCTGGCGCTGCTCAACGACGGCGCGATCCTGTCGATCGCCTACGACCACGTGCGCGGGTCGGCCAAGCCGGTCAAATGGGACATGCGCAGCGTGCTGACTATCGCCACCGTGCTAGGTGTGATCGGTGTCGTCGCGACTTTTACGCTTTTCTTCATCGCCACCAAGGCTTTTGGCCTCAGCCACGATCTGATCCGCACCATGATCTACCTCAAATTGTCGGTCGCCGGGCAGCTGACCATCTTTCTGACCCGCTCCCGCGGGCCCTTCTGGTCGCTGCCCGCGCCCGCACCGCTACTGCTGGGCGCTGTCATCGGAGCGCAGACCATCGCCACCCTGATCGCCGTCTGCGGGGTGGCGATGACGCCGCTCGGATGGCGGTGGGCCGGTCTGGTGTGGGCCTACGCGGTGGTGTGGTTTCTCGTTAATGACCGGGTCAAGCTCGTCGCTTACCACTGGCTCGACCACCATCCACGGCGCGGACAGCCGAACCCGTTGCACAACAGTATTTTTCAGCACCACGTGAAGGAACAACACACATGAGCACCAACACTGCAATCAAACGCAAGTTGCGCTGGTACCAGTGGCTGCTGGTCGGCGTCCAGCAGGGTGGGCCTCGTCGTAGAGCACCCAGTGGGGAAATTCACGCGCTTCGCGGTGGCTGGGTTCAGGAAGCCGATTCTGGGCGTCGATGAGCTGTACCCGGTTCAGCTGCTGCAGTTGTCGATGGTCACCATCGGGATCAACGAGCAACACGCGGTACCCCGCGTCGATCCATTCCTCCGCCAGCACCACCCCCGCAGTACGCTGCCCGGGCGATCGCGACGAATTGGGCGGCCTTGGTCTCCGATAGGTACGGATTGGCATTTTTCACCCCGCGCACGGTTTGATTTACGGTGTTGCCCTCGTCGAGGGATTCACAGACCGCTTTCCCGG
This sequence comes from Mycobacterium sp., assembly GCA_035506875.1. Taxonomy (GTDB): domain Bacteria; phylum Actinomycetota; class Actinomycetes; order Mycobacteriales; family Mycobacteriaceae; genus Mycobacterium. Next base: position 4,989 of record DATJOR010000148.1, on the reverse strand, counting down.
TCGCTATGGCTTCCTGTGGATCCGAATACTCGACGCCTGCTTCGCTGAGCGCACGGAGGAAAAGCTCGTCGCTGCTGCCGTCGGCGTGCGCCGTGGCAGCCATCGCGATCATCGCGGCCACGCTGGCTCCAACCAGCAACCTCTTCACCGCGTTAGGTTAACTGCCCAGGCTCACCACACGGTGGCCTCCGACAACCCCGGTGACCTTCAGCCTTGGCGCTTGTGACCTTTAGCCCCTGCTGACCGCACCACGCTCGTTGTCCAATAGTTTCCTGATTCGCAACGCTGTGTTCACTTTCGAGGTTGCGTTGCTAGCCGGAGGTATTGATGAGTAGCCAGCCCGCCACACGTCGGACTCGGCGGTGATCTGTTTGTTGGATTTCCCTGTCCGGCAACCCAACACGGGTCAATGTCTGTGGATCGTTGTCGATCAACGTCAATTCGCCCCACGGGCCCAGCCCATAGGGGTCGCCAACAAGCACGGCGCAATTCGCACGCCTTTAGCCGCGGCACACGAGGAGAACGGAGCTGCACATGTTTGTGGACTATGGGGCGTTGCCGCCCGAGATCAATTCCGGGCGTTTGTATGCCGGCCCGGGGCCGGGGTCGCTGCTCACCGCCGCGGTGGCCTGGGATGGGCTGGCCACTGAATTGCACTCCACGGCAGCCGTTTACCGATCGGTGGTTTCGGGGCTGACCGTCGGACCGTGGATGGGCCCGTCCTCAACGGCCATGGCGGCCGCCGCCGACAGCTACGTCGGGTGGTTGTCCACCACCGCCGCGCAGGCCGAGCAGACGGCCGGCCAAGCGAAGGCTGCGGCGAGCGCCCATGGGACGGCGTTGGCGGCCACCGTGCCCCCACCGCTGATCGCGGCCAACCGTTCCCTGTTGATGGCGCTGATCGCAACCAACTTTTATGGGCAGAACTCAGCGGCCATCGGGGAAACTGAGCTGCTCTACGCCGAAATGTGGGCCCAAGATGCCGCCGCGATGTACGGCTATCTCAACTCTTCGGCAGCCGCGTCGGCTCTTACCCCGTTCAGCAGCCCACCGCAGACCACCAATCCGGGCGGGCAGGCCGCCCAAGCAACCTCGGTCCTTGCGGCCACCGGCAGCGCTGCCGGCACGGCGTCGGGTTCGTCGTCGTTTGCGAACCTGATGACGCTCCTCGGATGGGTGTCGACCGCGACGAGCTATCCCGTACAGGGTTTCGCGAACAGCATGAATGCCTGGGCCGGGGCCGCGAACTTGATCAGCAATGTCAACAACGGGATCGGCTTGGTCACATTCAATGCCCAAAACCCGTGGGGGCTAGCCCCCATACTCAACCCCACGATCGCGGGACCAGCTATGGGCGTGGGCCTCCCCGGACTGTCGGCGAGCTTGGGCCAGGCGGTCAAGATCGGGGGGTTGTCGGTGCCGCAGGGCTGGGCGATGCCCGCCGCGGCGATCGCACCCGCCGCGGTGACGCTGCCGGCCAACAGCGCGGGCATAGCGCCGGCGGCCGTCGGCGCCATGCCGGGAAGCGCTTTCGGTGAAACCATGCTGGGCACGTTGGCCGGACGCGGCCTCGGCGCCACCGCCGCCCATGTGATGTCGCGCAACCGCAAGGTGGTGCCCCGGTCACCCGCCGCCGGGTGACGGCCATGCCCATGGACTATGCGTTGCTACCGCCGGAGGTCAACTCCGGGCGGATGTATGCCGGTGCGGGTTCGGGGCCGATGCTGGCGGCGGCGGCGGCCTGGGACGCACTGGCCGTCGAGCTGGAGTCCACTGCGAGCGGCTACTCCTCGGTGATCTGGGGGTTGACCGGCAATGCCTGGCTGGGGACCGCGTCGGTGTCGATGGCAGACGCGGCCACACGGTATGTGGCGTGGCTGTCAGCCACCGCCACCCAGGCCGAGCAGACCGCCGTCCAGGCCAAGGAGGCGGCGGCGGCCTACGAGGCGGCGTTCGCCATGACGGTGCCTCCGCCGGTGGTCGCGGCCAACCGGGCATTGCTGCTCGCGCTGATCGCGACCAATTTTTTTGGGCAGAACACCCCGGCGATCGCGGCCACCGAGGTCCACTACGCCGAGATGTGGGCTCAAGACGCCACCGCGATGTACAGCTACGCCGGATCCTCAGCCGCCGCGTCGACGCTGACCCCGTTCAGCGAGCCGCCGCAGACCACCAACCCGGCCGGCCAGGGGGCCCGGGACGTCGCTCTGGCCCATGCCGTCGGGAGCGCAACCGGCATCCACACCCAGGGGTTGGCGCACCTTGCAATTTCCCCGCTCAGCTCTTCGACCGGGTCTGGAGGCATGTCGACCGCGTCGACGACGGACCCATCGATATGGAGCACCCTCGGCACCCTGGCGAGTTTCCCCAGCATGATGGGAAGCGTGGGCGCCGGTGCAGCCGGAGGTGCCGAAAACCTCTATACCAATACGACGAACGGGCTCAGTTTCATGCGGGAGATCTACACGTCCGGTGGGACACCAGAGGCGTGGACTTATTTCGGGTCGGTGGGGCCGTATGGCGCCTTACGCGGCGGTACCGACCTCTCCGCGCCCCTGGGGCTGGGTCAGGCAACCAAGGTCGGGGCGCTGTCGGTGCCGCCGAGCTGGACGGCGGCCGCCCCGGAGATCCGTCCCGTCGTCCTGACCCTGCCGGCCAGCGGTGTGGGCGCCGCCCCCGAGGTCACCGCCCCTGGCATGCCACCGGGAACCGCGTTCGGAGAGGCGATGATGGGAACGATGTCCGGGCGCGGCGCACTCTCCCGTGTGACGGACCACGCCCATGAGAACGGGAACGACCAGCACGCGGAGAAAGGCGAGCGTTCCGCCACCGCGCTGGTCGCACCCAGCCGCTGGTTGGCGTCGAGCTGGGCGATCAACACCCGCTGGCGCGGCGTGGGCTGATAGCTGTCAGGGCCCCAACCGACGACGAATTCCACCAGCTGAATCAGCGCCTGCTCGCGCGCTGAACGTCAGGTGGTCATCCGGCAGCCGGCCCAAGAGCCTGCGGCTGCTGATCGCGGCTGACGTGACCACATATGATCGGCACTTGCGCGTCACGCCGTGCCGCGAATCCCTGAAAGCCCCCAGCACAAGGAGAGTGTCGCCGCGTGGGTGACCACCCCTTGCCAGCGGAAGCCCTGTCGCTGGAGGCGTTGACCGCTGCGGTCAACGCAGCCCGGCAAGCCTTCGCAGGCGCCGCCGATCTCGACGCACTGGCACGCGCGAAAACCGTGCACCTGGGCGACCGCTCGCCGCTGGCACTGGCCCGCCAGGCGTTGGCCACCGTCCCCAAGGCCGACCGCGCCGACGCGGGTCGGCTGGTGAACAGCTCTCGCGGCGACGTGCAACGCAGTTACGACGAACGACTGGCGGAGTTGCGCGCTGAGCGGGACGCGGCCGTGCTGATCGCCGAGCGCATCGACGTGACCTTGCCGTCGACTCGCCAGCCGACAGGCGCACGGCATCCGATCACGATTCTGGCCGAGCACGTCGCCGACACCTTCATCGCGATGGGGTGGGAACTTGCCGAGGGGCCGGAGGTCGAGACCGAGCAGTTCAACTTCGATGCGCTGAACTTCCCGGCTGACCACCCGGCGCGCAGCGAGCAGGACACCTTCTACGTCGCTCCGGAGGACTCGCGACAGTTGCTGCGCACCCACACGTCGCCGGTGCAGGTGCGCACGCTGCTCGAGCGCGAGCTACCGGTCTACATCGTCTCGATCGGCCGCACATTCCGCACCGACGAACTCGACGCCACCCACACGCCGGTCTTCCATCAGGTAGAGGGGCTGGCGGTGGATCGTGGTCTGACGATGGCTCATCTGCGCGGAACGCTCGACGCGTTCGCCCGCGCCGAGTTCGGGCCGGCGGCGCGCACCAGGATTCGTCCGCACTTCTTCCCGTTCACCGAGCCGTCCGCCGAAGTCGACGTCTGGTTCGAGAACAAGCGCGGCGGCGCAGGCTGGGTGGAGTGGGGCGGCTGCGGAATGGTGAATCCGAATGTATTGCGCGCCGCTGGTATTGACACGCAGATGTATTCCGGCTTTGCCTTCGGAATGGGACTGGAGCGCACTCTGCAGTTCCGTAACGGCATCCCTGACATGCGGGACATGGTCGAGGGCGATGTCCGGTTCTCGTTGCCGTTCGGGGTGGGCGTGTGATGCGCGTCCCGTACAGCTGGTTACGCGAAGTCGTCTCGGCAGGTGCCCCGGGCTGGGATGTGCCCCCCGCCGATCTCGAGCAGGCGCTGCTGCGCATCGGGCACGAGGTCGAAGAGGTGATCACGCTCGGCCCCGTTGACGGACCGTTGACCGTCGGGCGGGTGATCGAGATCGAAGAGCTCACCGAGTTCAAGAAACCGATCCGGGCCTGCCAAGTCGACGTCGGCGAAGACCGGCCGCGCGAAATCATCTGTGGCGCAACAAACTTCGCGACCGGCGATCTTGTGGTGGTGGCGCTGCCGGGAACCACGCTGCCCGGCGGGTTCACGATCACCGAGCGCAAGACCTACGGTCGCACTTCCGACGGAATGATCTGCTCGGCGGCCGAACTCGGCTTGGCCACAGACCATTCCGGCATTCTGGTGCTGCCGCCGGGAACCGCCGAGCCAGGTGCGAGCGGCGTCGGGGTGCTGGGCCTGGACGACGCCGTCTTCCACCTGGCGATCACCCCGGACCGGGGTTACTGCATGTCGGTTCGCGGTTTGGCCCGCGAGATCGCCTGCGCCTACGACCTCGACTTCATCGACCCGGCCGCTGTGCCTGCGTTGCCCCGCGAAGCGGACGCCTGGCCGTTGACCGTGCAACCGGAGACCGGCGTACGCCGGTTCGCGCTGCGCCCAGTGACGGGAATCGACCCGAACGCGGTGTCGCCGTGGTGGTTGCAGCGCCGACTGCTGCTCTGCGGGATCCGGGCGATCTCGCCGGCCGTCGACGCGACGAATTACGTGATGCTGGAATTGGGTCACCCGATGCACGCGCACGATCTC
>DATJOR010000147.1:0-13547 GCA_035506875.1 Mycobacterium sp. | reverse complement strand
CCCGGCTCCTACACGATCTACGTGCAGATGCCAGACACGTTGGCGCTCAACGACAACAGCCGGGTGCGGGTGGCCGACGTCTTTGTCGGCACGGTCCGTGCGGTCAAGCTGACGAACTGGGTGCCCACGCTGACGCTGAGTCTGGACAAGAAGATCAAGCTACCCAAGAACGCCACCGCTAAGATCGGACAGACCAGCCTGCTGGGTTCGCAGCACATCGAACTGGCCGCGCCACCCAACCCGTCGCCGCAGCTGCTGAAAAACGGCGACACCATCCCACTGAAGAATTCGTCCGGTTACCCCACCACCGAGCAGACGCTGGCCAGCTTCGCGCTGATCTTGCGCGGAGGTGGCATCCCCAACATCGAAGTGCTGCAGAACGAGGTCTACAACATCGTCAACGGGCGAGCCGACCAAATCCGCGCCTTCCTCGGCAAGCTGGACACCTTTACCGCACGACTCGACGAGCAACGCGACGACATCGTCCGGGCCATCGATTCCACCAACGGACTACTGGGTTATGTCGGTCCCCGCGCGGACGTGCTGGATCGGGTGCTCACCGAATTCCCGCCGGTGATCCAACATTTCGCCGACAAACAGAAGTTGTTCATCGACGCTGCCGACTCGGTGGGACGGCTCGGCCAGCTTGCCAACCAATACCTGGCCCCGTCGCGGAGCAACTTGCATCAGGACCTGCTCGCGCTGCAGTGCCCGCTGCGCGAACTCGGCCGTGCCGCACCGTATTTGATCCGCGCGCTCAAGCTGATCCTGGTCCAGCCGTTCGAAGTGGACGCCGTGCCGAAATCGTTCCGGGGCGACTACTTCAATCTGTCGCTGACCGTTGACCTCACCCTCAGCTCGGTCGACAACGCGGTCCTCACCGGGACCGGGTTCTCCGGGGCGCTGCGCGCGCTCGAGCAGTCCTATGGCCGCGATCCGCAAACGATGATTCCGGACGTCCGCTACACACCAAACCCGAACGACGTCCCCGGCGGCCCGCTGGTCGAACGAGCGGATAGACAATGCTGACCCGCTTGGTCTTTCGCCAGCTGATCACGTTCGGCATCATCAGCGTGGTCACGGCGATTGCGTTGGGCCTCTACTACCTACGGATTCCAACTGCTATCGGGATTGGCCAATACACATTGAACGTCGACCTGCCCACCTCGGGCGGGCTGTACAGGACGTCCAACGTGACGTATCGCGGCGAGACCATCGGCAGGATCACCGCCGTCGAGCCGACCGAGACCGGTGCACGGGCCACGATGAGTATCAGCGACCGCTACAAGATCCCGGTCGATGCGTCGGCGAACGTGCATTCGGTGTCGGCGGTCGGCGAGCAGTATCTGGACCTGGTGTCGGTGGGCAACCCGGACAAATTCTTCTCGCCGGGCCAGACCATCACCAAGGCCAGCGTGCCCGCAGCGATTGGGCCGGCGCTGGACGCCACCCAGCGCGGGTTGGCCGTGCTGCCCAAGGAGAAGATCAGCGAGTTGCTCGACGAGACAGCGCAAGCGGTCGGTGGGTTGGGCCCCGCGTTGCAGCGACTGGTCGACTCGACGCAAGCGATCGCCGGCGACTTCAAGACCAACATCTCCGATGTCGACGACATCATCGAACACTCCGGACCGATCCTGGACAGCCAGGTCAACTCGAGCGAGGCGATCAAACGCTGGTCGCACAACCTGAATATCCTTGCCGCACAGAATGCGGCGAACGACCAGCACCTGCAAAGCATCCTGCAGCAAGGGGCACCGACCGCGGATCAGGTCAACTCGGTGTTCAGCGATGTCCGCGAGTCGCTGCCGCAGACATTCGCAAACCTCGAAATCGTGCTCGACATGCTCAAGCGCTACAACAAGGGCGTCGAGCAACTGCTGGTATTCCTGCCGCAAAACGTTGCGGCAGGCCAAACGGAGACGGTGGCTTTTCCGCACTACGCTTCCCTGGACACCGCGCTGACGATCAATCAGCCGCCGCCATGTATGACCGGCTTCCTGCCGGCATCGCAGTGGCGGTCTCCGGCCGACACCAGCATCGCGCCGCTACCGTCCGGAACATATTGCAAGATCCCGCAAGACACCCCGGGTAACGCCGTGCGCGGGGCCCGCAACATTCCGTGTGTCGATGTCCCCGGTAAACGTGCTGCGACGCCGCGGGAGTGCCGCGACCCCAAACCCTACGAACCGTTAGGTACCAACCCGTGGTACGGCGACCCCAACCAGATCCGGAACTGCCCGGCACCGGGCGCGCGATGCGATCAGCCGGTAGATCCGGGCCACGTGATACCAGCGCCATCGGTCAACTCCGGCCTCAACCCGGCGCCCGCCGACAGGCTGCCGCCCGGCGGGCAGACGCCGCCGCCGATCAGCGATCCGCTGCAGCGGCCCGGTTCGGGCACTGTGCAATGCAATGGGCAGCAACCCAATCCGTGCGTCTACGTTCCCGGTGGGCCTCCGATGGCCGTCTACAGTCCGCAGAGCGGTGAACTGACCGGTCCCGACGGGGTGAAGTGGGCGGTCGACGATTCGAGCAAAACGGGAGACAACGGCTGGAAGGACATGCTGGCACCGGCCCACTGACTGCTTAATCGTCCATCGGAGGACAATCACTGTTCTCGCCGCGTACGGTGTTCCGGTGGCCGAGATAGCCCGTAGCCGCACCGTCGCGGCCGAGCCGAAGGAAGTGTGGGACGTCCTCGCCGACTTCGGCTCGATCAGCTCGTGGGCGGACAACGTCGATCACTCCTGCATCCTCAATAACAGGATCAAGCACGTCGGGACCACTCGGCGAGTCCAGATCGGCCGCAACACCCTGGTCGAGCGGATCACCGAGTTCGACCCGACGTGGGCACTGGCCTACGACGTCAAAGGCCTGCCCAAGCGCCTGCACCGTTTCCACAACCGGTGGACGCTGCGACGCATCCAAGACGGCCACACCGTCGTGACCCTGACCAGCACGGTCGAAATCGGTGCTGGCCCAATGCAGCAGCTCATTGAACGCGCGGTATGCCGCATTCTGGGGCGACAGTCCGACGTGATGCTCGCCGGGCTGGCCAAGCGATCGGAGCAGGCTCGTGTCTGATCGGCCCGACATCGTCATCCTGATGACCGACGAGGAACGCGCAGTCCCGCCATACGAGTCACGCAAGGTGCTCGCCTGGCGTGGTCGAACGCTGTCCGGCCGGAAATGGTTCGACGAGCACGGCGTGAGGTTCGCGCGGCACTACACCGGCTCACTGGCCTGCGTGCCCAGTCGCCCAACCATTTTCACCGGCCACTACCCCGACCTGCACGGTGTGACCCAGACCGACGGTATCGGCAAGACATTCGATGACTCGCGGATGCGCTGGCTGCGCCAAGGTGAGGTGCCGACGTTGGGCAACTGGTTCCGCGCGGCGGGTTACGACACCCACTACGACGGCAAATGGCACATCTCGCACGCCGATCTGCACGACACCGACGGGCGACCGTTGGCGACCAACGACGATGACGGCCTCGTCGACCACGCGGCGGTTAAGCGTTATCGCGAGGCTGATCCCCTTGTGCCGTTTGGCTTCTCGGGATGGGTTGGCCCCGAGCCGCACGGCGCGGGGCTGGCCGATTCCGGTGTGCGCCGCGACCCGCTGATCGCCGACCGCGTCGTCACCTGGCTCATCGACCGCTATGCCCGCCGTCGCGCCGGTGAGCCGGACGCGCAGCGTCCCTTCCTGCTGGTGGCCAGCTTCGTCAACCCGCACGACATCGTGTTGTTCCCGATGTGGGTGCGCCGCAGCCCGTTGCAGCCGTCACGACTGGATCCGCCGCATGTGCCGGCGGCGCCTACCGCCGATGAGGACCTGGCGACCAAGCCGGCCGCGCAGATCGCGTTCCGGGAGGCCTACTACTCCGGCTATGGGCCGGCCCAGGCGATCGAACGGCGCTACGACCGCAACGCGCAGCGCTACCGCGACCTGTACTACCGGCTGCACGCCGAGGTCGACGGGCCGATCGACCGGGTCCGGCGGACAGTCACCGAAGGCGGATCGGACAACGCGGTGCTGGTGCGCACGTCGGATCACGGCGACCTGCTGGGCGCGCACGGCGGGCTGCACCAGAAGTGGTTCAACCTTTACGACGAGGCCACCCGGGTGCCGTTCGTGATCGCCCGGATCGGTGCCGGCGCCACCCAGCCGCGTACGGTCACCGCGCCGACGTCGCATGTCGACCTGGTGCCGACCCTGCTGGCCGCGGCCGGGGTCGACGTCGAGGCGGCCGCCGCCACCCTGGCCGAGTCGTTCTCCGAGGTACACCCGTTACCGGGCCGCAACCTGATGCCGGTGGTGGACGGGGCACCGGCCGACGAAGCCCGCGCGGTGTACATCATGACCCGCGACAACATGCTCGAGGGCGATACCGGTGCCTCGGGTTTTGCTCGGCAGTTGAGACAGACGACGAATCCGCCTGCGCCGCTGCGTATCCGCGTGCCCGCACACGTCGCGTCGAACTTCGAAGGGCTGGTGGTCAACGTCGACGGCCACCTGTGGAAGCTGGTGCGAACGTTCGACGATCCAGGCACCTGGACCGAGCCTGGGGTCCGTCATCTCGCGGCGAACGGGCTTGGCGGAGAAGCGTATCGGATGAGCCCGCTCGACGACCAGTGGGAGCTCTACGATCTGACTACCGATCCGACCGAGTCGCGCAACCGGTGGGCCGATCCCGACCTGGACCAGCTGCGCGAACAGCTGTGGACACAGATGAAGCAGGCCCGGGCCGATTCGATTCCGGAGCGAAATCAGCCGTGGCCCTATGCGTCTCGCCGGCCGCCGGCAGCGAAACGTTCATGGTTCCGCTAGACACCCAGGAACGCCTCGAGCTCTGTGATCTCTTCGATGAGCTCGGCCCTTCAGCGCCTACCCTGCTCGACGGCTGGACTGCCCATGATCTCGCCGCCCACCTCGTGTTGCGAGAACACGATCTCGTTGCCGGGCCCTGCCTGGTCTTACCTGGCCCCTTCCAACGGTTCGCCGAACAGCGCAGGGCCAGGCTGGCCAAGCGCCAGGACTTCACCTCGCTCGTCGCGCGGATCCGGTCCGGCCCGCCCGCCGGCTTCTTCCGCATTGGCTGGGTGCGGGACATGGCGAACCTCAACGAGTTCTTTGTCCACCACGAGGATGTCCGCCGAGCCAACGGACGAGAGCCCCGAAGCCTGGCACCTGAGATGGACGCGGCCCTGTGGCGCAATGTTTGTCGCGGCAGCCGCTACTTGAGCCGGCGGCTGCACGGTTGCGGGCTCGAGGTCGAATGGGCCGCAACCAGCAAGCGGGCCGTGGGTCGATCAGGCGGACCGACGGCTCGACTCAGCGGGCCCCCGGGCGAACTCCTGCTGTACATTTTTGGCCGCCAAGCCGCAGCGCGGGTCGAAGTGAGCGGACCACCGGATGCCATTGCTGCGGTGCGGCGCACGCACTTCGGCATGTGAGTAGGCTCGTCCTACATGACCCTTCCGCCACCATCAGCAGGCTCGGTCGCCGTCGTCACCGGCGCATCGTCAGGTATCGGCGAAGAATTCGCCCGTCAACTCGTGGCCCGCGGCTACCGCGTCGTCGTCACTGCCCGCCGGGAGGACCGGCTGCAAAACCTGTGCGTGGAGCTCGGCGGCGACGAGCATGCCGTCGCGGTCGGCACCGATCTGGCGATACCGGCGGAGCGTGACCGGCTGGCCGCCCGCATCGACGAGCTGGGCGCCCACGTCGACATCCTGGTCAACAATGCCGGCCTGGGCATCTACACGGCCTTCGGCGCCGAAGGCCGCGACAAGGAACTGCAGATGCTGCGGGTCGATGTCGAGGCGGTGGCCGACCTGATGCTGCGCTACCTGCCCGGCATGGTCGAGCGCCGCCGCGGCGCGATCATCAACCTGTCGTCGGTGTCGGGATTTCAGCCGGCGCCGTACAACGCCAACTACGCCGCGTCCAAGGCGTATGTGCTGTGGCTGTCAGAGGCGGTCAACGCCGAAGTCGCCGATAACGGGGTGACGGTCACCGCGGTCTGCCCCGGCCCGGTGCCAACGGAGTTCCAGGCCACCAACGACGCCCAAGACCTGGTCGACAAGCTACCGAAGTTCACCCACGTCTCCGCCGAACGGGTGGTCGCCGACGCGCTCAACGCCGCCGAGCACGGTCACGCGTCGGTGGTCCCGGGCGGCCCGCAGGTGAAGTTGGCGCTCGGGGCGACGCGGTTCGTGCCGACCGCGTTGGCGCTGCCCGTTCTCAAGCGAATGCTGAGGCGCTAGACAGCCTTTGGCGTCGGGATCGGCGTGAGCGGGTTGCCTTTCTGGATCGACGAACAGTTCTCCGGCGCTGGCACGCCGGCGAAACGCTGCTTAATCCAGGCGATCGAGTTCAGTAGCCAGATCGGGACGCTCCAGATGTGGCTCAGCGAGTTGTATTGCTCGTAGTGGACCTTGGTGCCCTTCGCGCAGTAGTCGCGAGCCAGCGTGCGCACGTCGCCGGCGATCATCACGCCGTCACCGGCGCCGATGCCCTTCTTGTTGCCCGGTGTGCCTTCGAGCACACCGTTAGCGCCCTGGCCGATGAACAGCGGGATCGTCGGTGTACCGCCAGTGCCCATGATCAGCTGGTTGGCGCATCGGACGTAAAGCGGCAGGCTCTCGGGATTCGGGTACTCGGGGATGACCAGGTCCGCCCACTTCATACCCGGGTATTGGCCGAGGACGTTGACGATCGACGCGGTCTGCATCTCATGAAAAATCCTCGCGCCATTAGTGCTGAGATACGGTGCCAGCTGGGTCTCGATCTCGAATGCGCGGGCGATCCCCACCAGTGCCATCCCGATGACGCCCGCCCAGAAACCGGTGCCCTCGACGTAGTGCAGGTTGTGCGCCGGGTCGACCAGCACCCCACCGATCGCGGCGCCGATAGTGCGCTCATTGACGTCGGGTGCGTACTTCGGGGCGAGCTCGGCGGCCCACTCCGTGGCGATCGCACCGCCGGAGTACCCCAGCATCGCCACCTTGGCATCGCCGGGGATCGTCGACGAGCCCACCGCGGCGCGGATCGAGTCGAGCGTGTTCATCCCGTACTCGGGGCCCGCGGCGAAGTCCGCCCGCTGGCCCTCGGTGTCGGGAACGATGACCGTGTACCCGTCGGCGATGAACGGGCCGAAGACAGCCGCCTCGACGTTGGGAATGAGTCCGCCGAGCCTGAGTCCACCCCAAATCGCGTATGAGGGTTCGTCGTTGCGGTTGAGCGAGTCGTACGCGGATTGGTACGAGACCACTTTCGTCTCGTCGAACTGAATCGGCGGCTTGATGATCGAGGTGACGTTGACCGTCGGCTTGCCGGTTTGGCTGGTCGACCGATAGAGCAGCTGAGTGGTCTCAAGCAGCGTCGGGAAGCCGAATAGGTGGTAATTAAAGCTGCGCGTCTTCAACACCGTTCCCGGCGCGACGGTGTCGAGGGGACCGGTGTAGGAGTAAAACGGATCATCCTGCGGCTGAAGCGTTACCACCGCGATACCGGACGCGGCACGGCGATCGGGATACCAACCTGGCTGCACCGGTGCAACCCTACGTCCGCCGCTCAGATCACACCAGTCACCTCCGCACCAGAAAGTCGGGGTGCACATGGTTTTCGAAACGAAGGCGCATGCGATATCACCCGGGCTCTGATATCACATACGCATTCAAATCGCGGGAGCAACTAGTCCTTGAGCCAGTGACTAAAGGGTCGGGTGAGACTGCTGAAGCGCCCCAACGCTTAGAACGTATTCACCAGCGTGCGCTGTTCGCCCATCTGGTGGGCCATTCTGTGGTGGTGGTAGTGCATCGCGCACTTGACCACGCAGATGAACAAAAAGGCGGGATCGGGCCGTCGGAGCAGCATCGTCGTCATCCGGCGGCGATAGATCCGGCGCAACTGCGGGTCGGGAATGTTCTTCATCAGCCGTAAGAACAGGCCAAGCGCCAGCACGGCATCGACCGACTGCGCTTTCCACTTCCGCCAGCGATGTTGGCGGAAATAGGCATTGCGCGCTCGGCCCCAATCGAACTCGCGGTTGAGGAAGAGATTCTCCAGCCGCTCGAAATAGAATTCGGCGTCGTACAGCTCCTTCATCAGGCCGATGTACCCGTCGCGCAACTCCTCTCGAGTCATACCGAGCGGAATGACGTTGGTGCCGAAGGGCTGTTCGTCCGCGGGGTCGAGGCGACCTTCGCTCTTCAACCGGGCGTGCAGCGGCGTCTTCGGGATGGCAGAAAGCATGCCGACCATCGTGTGCATGATGTCGGTCTCGCGCGCGAACTCGTACTGGGACTTGAAGATTCGGGTGTCATCGTGGTCGAAGCCGACGATCATGCCGCACCAGACTTCGATTCCGGAGTCTTGCACTTTGCGAACGCGATCGACGATCGTCCCGCCCTTGCGGACGTTTTGATACTTCTTCGTCTCGCGCAGCGATTCTTCGTTCGGGCTTTCGATACCGATGAAGACGGTCTGGATGTTGGCCGCGCCCATCAACTCCATCAGCTCTTCATCTTCGGCGAGGTTGAGCGACGCCTCGGTGAAGAACGTGAACGGGTAGCCTTCGGCGGTTTGCCAAGCGGCGAGGTCGCGCAGCAACGGCTTCACCGCGACCTTGTTGCCGATCAGGTTGTCGTCGACGATGAAGGCGATTTTCAAATGCTGCTTACGCAACGCTTCCAGCTCGGCAATCACCTGCGCGCTGGTCTTCAGCCTCGGCCGGCGGCCGAACGTGACGATGATGTCGCAGAACTCGCACTGGAATGGACAGCCGCGGCTGAACTGGACGCTGCCGAACAGGTAGTTCTTGGTTTTCAGAAGGTCGTAGCGTGGCACCGGCACGGTGGTCATGTCGGTCGCCTCGTGTTGCTGGTAGCGCTGCTGGTGTCGGCCCTGAGCCCAGTCTTCGAGAAACTGCGGCCACGTCGTTTCCGCTTCGCCGACGAAGATCACGTCGGTCAGCCCGTCGAAGTAATCCTCCTGCACGCTGACCCACGGACCGCCGACGATGGTGAAGACACCGCGGGCCTTGAGTTCCCGGAGAATCTCGCGCATCCGAGCGCGCTGGACAGTCATGCCGGTGAGACCCACGATGTCGGCCCGCGCTAACCGGTCGAAGTCGATCGGCTCGACGTTCTCGTCGACGATCGTCACGGAATGCTTGTCAGGCGTCAGCGCGGCAAGCAGCGGCAAACACGCGGTCGGCAGATTGCACTTCTTGCCGAGCAGCGGAAGCGCGTATTCGAGGCCCCAATAGGACACTTCGAAACGCGGATTGATCAGGACGATATCGGCCACGGGCTACCTGCTTAGCTATGCGGGATTTTGATCTTAATCCGCGATCGCTAGCTATTGAAAGCTGAGCCCCGCGACGTAGCGGTCGCGGGCCGCGTCGCTGATGCCGTGCAAAAACACGTCGCGATGTGGACCGACATCACCGTCGGGGGCTGGTACGGCGCACTGAAGCGGTGGTCAAGCATCGTCTCGACCGGCTGCGGGCTGACATCACCTGGCACCAGGAACTTGTCGAGCAGTTGCCGGAAATCATCGCGGACGAACAAGCCAGGAAGCCGTGAACGCCGCCGCAGGGCGGCTTCGCGCGGGGTGGTTAACTGCGATGGTGAGCAGGCAACCGCGGCTGGCGCGACGCTTCTTCGACCGATTCGAGCCGGTGCACGGCGTGACGTACTTCGCGCCGGAGGCGCGGGCGGCGTTCGACGGGCTGGGCTATCGCGGCTTCTGGATGGGCTACTTCGCGGCCCGGTCGGCGCCGCTGGGCAAGGTACCGCCCGAGCTGGTGACCGCCCTCTTCTACAACTTCGCTCCCGAGCGGGTGGCCAAGGTGTTGCCGGCAGCGTGGGAGATCGCCGGCCCGAAGGCCGCGTTGCAGGCCCGGCAGGAATCCGCGGTGGCTGCGCTGCGCCGCTATGGCCTCGACAACGATGAGAATGTCACTGTGGCAGCGGAATTGGCGGGCAAGGCGGCGCGCCACGCATCGCTGGCCGGACGGCCGCTGTTCGCGGCGAATCGGGCACTGCCGTGGCCGGACGATCCGCTGGCCGCGCTGTGGCATGCCACGACGCTGTTGCGCGAGCACCGTGGCGACGTGCACATCACGGTACTGAGCGCGCGCGGTATCTCCGGGCGGGAATGCAACGTGCTGCAGGTCGCGTCGGGCGCGATTCCGCGCGAGTACATGGCCCGCGCCCGCGACTACGACGACGAGTCGTGGCGGCATCACGAACAACGGTTGGCCGAGCGGGGCTTGCTCAACGACGACGGGTCGATCACCTCCGCCGGCCGGGAACTGAAAGACGCCGTCGAGTCGACCACCGACGCGCTGTCGCTGTCGGTGCTGGACGTGCTCAGCGACGACGAGGTGGAAACGCTGTTTCAGGCGCTCACGCCAATCGCTCGCGCAGTGGTCGCCGCCGGCGATCTCCCCGCGATGACCCCGATGAATCTGCGCCGCAACGAATTAGACGACAGCAGCGCGCATTTGGCGAATACCTGATGACTAAACCGAGCGCCCGAGATAAGCCATGAATCGGGCAGTCGGCGTCGCGCTCTCGGGCACGGGTTGGGCCGGCCCGAACCCGCCCGGGCGCCGGAGCATGGCCTCGGGCAGCGACTCCACCAACTCTCGGCAAAACGCAAGCAGCTGCTCCGGCAGCTCAACCAGCCGACCCCGGGAGCGGCGGACGTCCCAGCTATGCAGAACGAGATCGGACACGGGGTAGGTCAGCGCCCGGCGCAGCGGGACTTCGCCCTGCGGCGACGGCCGCACCGCGTCCAGATCGGTATTGGGCAAAGCCAACTGCAACCGGGCGGACAGTTCACGCAGCCGCGCGACCGGGTCGTCGCATTTCCAGTCATCGGGCTCCGACGGCTTC
This sequence comes from Mycobacterium sp., assembly GCA_035506875.1. Taxonomy (GTDB): domain Bacteria; phylum Actinomycetota; class Actinomycetes; order Mycobacteriales; family Mycobacteriaceae; genus Mycobacterium. The sequence goes on along the minus strand of DATJOR010000147.1, from coordinate 2,633 downwards.
TGCCAAATCTCCCCACCCTCAACCAACGCGACAATCTTCGCAGCGCTGCCGGTGACGTGACTCACCAGGTCCGCGACACTCCAACCCTCGAGATTCGAGGGTAAATCCCAACCATCCGAAGGGATTTCCTCGACCGCGTCGATGAGCAACCCGAACGCTTCGCTTGCCAGCGCGCCGACGTCCACCGGTCCTTCTGCCGGTGTCACACCGGGCGCCCAAAGAAGGCCATCAGCCGTGCGGTCGACGTCGCGTCCTCCGGAACAGGTTGTGCAGGGCCGAACGCACCGGGCTGGCGCAGCGTCGCTTCCGGTGTCGACTCGGCCACCTGTTCACCGAACGCGAGCAGCGCGTCGGGCAGCTCGACCGGCCGGTGCTGGGACCGATACACGTCCCAGCTGTGGATGGACAGGCCAACCGTCGGAGTCGTCAGCGCCTGGGCATCGACGTCTGCGCTGGGCAGGGCGTCGTGCAATCGGCCGGACAGGTCGCGAAGCTGTGCGGCCGGGTCGTCGCTTCGCCAGTCATCGGGATCGGCGGGCCCCTGCTTAGGCTGCCCACCCTCGACCAGCGTCACGATCTTCGCCACCGTCCCCGTGGTATGAGCCACCAGGTCGCCGATGCTCCAACCCTCGAGATTCGAGGGCAGATCCCAACTCTCCGAGGGGATTTGCTCTACCGCTGCGATGAAGAAATCCACCGCTTCGGTGGCCAGCGCGCCGACGTCCACGGTGTTCATCGGGCCAGCGGTTTGTAGAACACCACGCCGTTGCCCTTGTTGTCGTAGACCACGGCTCGCCGTTCGTGGGCGTCGTCGTAGGGGCCGTTCACGATGCCGCCGCCACTGGCCTCGACGGCCTTGGCGGCGGCGTCGACATCGTCGGTCTTGATCCCGACGACGACCTGTCCGGGGATGGGATGGTCCACCGACGTCGCCAGCGCCAGCGTGATCGGGCCGCCGTCGAGCGCGGCGAAGTGGGCGCCGTCGCGGAACTTCAGCGACATGCCCAGGGTTTCGCTGTAAAACCGGATCGATTCGTCCAGGTCGTCAGTGGACAAGATGACCATCTTGACTTCCATTACTGCCTCCTTCGGCTCGCGGGTGGTTCTTCCGCCCGAGACGCATTCATTTTCGGTTCAGGACATTCAAATGCACAGTTCGAGGCGGTGCTGGCGCATATTCCGTTCCAGAGCAAGCAGATTCGACTCGTCGACATCGGCGTTGAACTCTGGCTGCAGAAGTAGAGTTAGCCGGCGGCCCATTCCTTGGCTTGCTCGAGCTCGTCGAGCTTGAAGATGGCAAGCTCGCCGGGAATCAGCCACGACAACGCGTGCAGGGTGTGGCCGACCCACGCCTTGTCGGACACCACCGCAATGCGTTTGAACGCCGAATGATGTGGCAAGACCGTGTCGAAGGCCAGCTTGAGATCTTCGAATAGTCCACCTGGCCCGAAGCCCTCGTAGTCGGGTGCGATGACTTCGACGATTCTGACTTCGTCGGTCTGCAGCATTTCCTTGGCGGCGGGCTTGAACTCGCGTATCTCGTCACCGGCCAGTCGGCCCGACACCCGAACGCCCGTCACTCCCTCGGGCATGTCCGGCAGTAGTTCGATCATGGATTGTCCTTCCCTAGCGCCGACTATCCGCAATCGGTACTCGCCGACGGGCCGATGGTCAAGACTGGTCTCATGGCAGATCTCGGCGAGGGCCGTGTTGCGGTCTATCTCGACTTCGACAACATCGTGATCTCCCGCTACGACCAGGTCAACGGGCGCAGTTCGTTCCAGAAGGACAAAGCCAAGGGCCTCGACAAGTATGCGGACCGGTTGGCGCGGGCCACCGTCGATGTCGGCGCCATCATCGATTTCGCGTCGTCGTTCGGCACCCTGGTGCTCACCCGCGCCTACGCGGACTGGTCGGCCGACGTCAACACCGGCTACCGCGAGCAGTTGGTGGGCCGCGCCGTCGATCTGGTGCAGCTGTTCCCGGCCGCGGCCTACGGCAAGAATGGCGCCGATATCCGGCTGGCCGTCGACACCGTCGAGGACATGTTCCGGCTGCCCGACCTGACCCACGTGGTGATCGTCGCCGGCGACTCCGACTACATCCCGCTGGCGCAACGCTGCAAACGCCTCGGCCGCTACGTGGTGGGAGTCGGGGTGGCCGGCTCGTCGAGCCGGGCGCTGGCGGCCGCATGCGACGAGTTCCTCGTCTACGACGCGCTGCCCGGGGTTCCGGTGCCTGAGCCGGTGCCTGGTGAGGCCGCACCCAAGAAGCGGACCAGCCGGGCGAAGGACGGCGACGAGCCGCCACCACCCGATCCGCAGAAAGCCGCCACCGATCTGCTGACCCGCGCGCTGCGGATCGGTTTGGACAAGGACGACGTCGACTGGCTGCATAACTCCGCGGTCAAGGCGCAGATGAAGCGGATGGACCCATCATTCAGCGAAAAGTCCCTGGGGTTCAAGTCTTTCAGCGACTTCCTGCGATCCCGCTCTGACCTGGTGGAGCTGGACGAGAGTTCGACGACGCGGATGGTGCGACTTCGCGGCGCCGACGGATAATTGCCCGCTACCCGTTTCACGTCGGATAAACCCGGGTAGACCAGCGGGTATGAACGTAAAGCACTTAGCTGG
>DATJOR010000146.1:0-11850 GCA_035506875.1 Mycobacterium sp. | reverse complement strand
CTGTCCCAGGCGCTCAACGGAATGCTCGCCCAGATCCAGCGGGCGTTCGCGTCGTCTGAATCGTCGGCGGAGAAGGCGCGTACCTCGGAAGAACGGATGCGGCGCTTCATCACCGATGCCAGCCATGAATTGCGTACTCCGTTGACCACGATCCGCGGGTTCGCGGAGTTGTATCGCCAGGGTGCCGCACGCGACATGGAAATGGTGATGTCGCGCATCGAAAGCGAGTCCCGCCGGATGGGCCTACTGGTCGACGATCTGCTGCTGCTGGCCCGACTCGATGCGCATCGCCCCATCGAGCGGACCCGGGTGGACCTGCTCGCGCTGGCGACTGATGCCGTGCACGACGCGCTGGTGGTCGCGCCGAACCGGAACATCACGGTGGAGGTGCTGGACGGTCCGGGCACCCCTGAGGTGCTCGGCGACGAGGCCCGGCTGCGTCAGGTGCTCGGCAATCTGGTGACCAACGCGCTGCAACACACGCCGGAAAGCGCTGACATCACCGTGCGGGTCGGTACCGACACCGAAGACGCGATCCTCGAGGTTATCGACGAAGGGCCGGGCATGAGTCAGGAGGACGCGCTGCGCATCTTCGAACGGTTTTATCGCACGGACTCCTCGCGCGCGCGGATCAGCGGCGGTAGCGGGCTGGGGCTGTCGATCGTCGACTCCCTGGTCAACGCTCACGGCGGCATCGTCACTGTCACCACGGCGCCGGGACAAGGCTGCCGCTTCTACGTCTGTCTACCGCGCATCGCCGATGTGCCCGCCCACGCCCGTACAGCTCGGTAAGAGGTGCCATTCGATGACGACGCCGATGGGCGACCAGGGCGGAGACAATGCCGCATTATTTGATTCCGCTTGTTCCGGTAGTCGCATATATTGTGGTGGCTTGGCATTCGCAGCTGAACAGTCGGGTATGGGCACATAATCAGGTTGTTTTAATCCTCGAGCAGAGGCTTTTGGATTTGATCCCTAGTATCAAACATCGACCAGGCTGTGGATAGGGCATACCAGCGGCAACTGGTCGTTGAGCTGCCGGTGCTGGTGAAAGAGCGCAGGTTCGGCATGGCCGCTGCGAGCATCATGACTTACGGTGGGGTGCTGGCGCTTGTGTTGGCCCTCACATTTGTGAGCGTTTTCGTTCCCGCGTAGTAAACCACGATTACCAAACACTGGCCTGGACAATGGGAGCTGTCTACGTGGCCGGACTAACATTGCTGTTCACTTCGTATAAATCGTCATTCAGTAGCAGTGCCGAGCGCATGGATGGGTGGGCAGTATCCGCGCAGCGAACGTTCTCCGAACAATTCAACCTGAGGCACGGTTAGGAAGAACGGAGCTGAGTCAGGTCAGCTCGGCTAGTGCGGACTTGATCTTGGCCTGCGCCTCGTCCAGGGATGCCGGAGACGGATTGTTGTCGACGTTGGCGAAGCCGAAATCGCTCAGGCTGCGCGTCGGGAAGACGTGGACATGGAGGTGAGGTACCTCCAACCCGGCGATGATGACGCCGGCACGCTGCGCGTCGAACGCCCGGCACACCGCCTTGCCGATCAGCTGAGCCACCGACATCACCCGGCCGAACACGGCTTCGTCAAGGTCCTGCCATTGATCGATCTCTGCTCGCGGCACCACCAGCGTGTGTCCATGCGTCATCGGCTGAATGGTCAAGAAAGCGACGACCTCGTCGTCCTCGTACACGAACCGGCCTGGCAATTCCCGGTTGATGATTTTGGTGAAGACGGTCGACATGCCGTCCAGCATATGAGTTTCACATCCCGCTGTTACGGACAGGCCGCAAGGACTATCGTCAAATGTTAGCTGGTGCGAATGCTGACGGGTTGTCAGCGGTGCAGCGCTATCAACCCGTGCTGATCTGCATGGAGGCGACATGTTAACTGTCACAACATTTCTCAGCAGTCCCGAGTCGGTAGGTGTTTGGAACGTGGTTCCGCAACGTTCCTCCATCCGGTTCGAGAACAAGACTATGTGGGGCGCGATGAAAGTTCGCGGCGAATTCACAGAGTTCAGTGGCGGCGGGCAAATCGAGGACGCTCGAACGGTATCGGGCCGAATCGAAGTCAAGGCCGCCTCGGTGCACACCGGGCTGGGAATGCGCGACGAGGATCTGCGCTCGCCGGCGTTCTTCGATGTGGAGAAGTACCCGAACATCACCGTCGACGTTGCCGATGGTGAGGCTGCCGGCGATGACACCGTCCGCCTGAACGCGTTTCTCACCGCTAAGGGCATCACGGCGCCGGTGCCGCTCAAGGCGCACGTCGAGGTGCTTGACGACGGCGCGGTGCGACTGACGGCACAGACGACGGTCCCACGCAAGCAGTTCGCCGTGGAAGGCAACATGTTCGGCATGGTGGGCGCCAAGACGACACTGAACGCCAGCCTGGTTTTCCACCACGAGCCGGATTAGATGCCCGCCGAGCTTTTGATCAGTTCAGAAACCTCCGCCACCGACCATGGCGGTCTGTCGTGGTGGTCCCGGTAGCCGAGCAAGGTAGGTGTGGTCCGCGGGTACCGCCCGATGAAACCGCCTGAGGTCACGAAGATTTCGCCGGTCACCTGCTCAGCGAGGTCGCTGGCCAGATAGACGTAGGTGGGAGCGACGTAATCCGGTGGTGCTACGTCCAGCGATCCCTGCATCGAGACGTCGTCCAGCAGCCCCCGGCGGTTCAGGTCGACGATGTGTGCTTCGTAATCGGGCCCGGTGGACAGCCGCGTCTTGGCGCCGGGACAGACCACGTTGGCTCGCACCCCGTGCTGCTTCAATTCCGCGGCGATCGCCAGCGTCAGGCTGTTGACGGCACCCTTGCCGGCTGGGTATCCGGTGCCGCCATAGTCACCGAGAAACGCGAACGAGCTAGTGTTGACGATGCTGCCGCCGGCTCGCTCGACCATCTTCGGGGCCGCCGCGCGGCAGGTCGCGAACACCGTGCCCAAGTGCGACTCGAGCAGCTCGTCGAACTGGGCGGGGCTGATGTCGAGGATCGACGAGCCGGGCGGTTCGGCGATGCCGGCACAGTTCACCAGGATGTGGATGGCGCCGAATTCGTCAATACACCTGTCCACCAACGACTCCGCGGCCGACTGATCGGCAGGGGAGCCGGCATGGGCCACCGCGCGCCCGCTGTCGGCGGTGATCGCATCGGCGGTGGCCCGGGCGGCGTCTGCGTTGCGGCCGTTGACCACGACGCCGGCACCGTGCTGCGCCAACAAGGCCGCGACGGCCGCACCGATGCCGTGCGACCCGCCGACCACGACTGCGCCGCGGTCGAGCAGCAGACTCACTCGTCGGTGCCGAAAGTCATCATGTCGAGATTCCAGTAGCCGCGCATGTTCGTGATCAGCCCGGCGTCGTTGACCTTATAGCTGAACACACCGCGCACCTTACTGGTGATGCCGTTGTCAAACTTGCTGCGCAGCACCAGGATATGCGCGATCTCGTTCGGGTCGCTGGACGGGAAAGTCTCCTCGCAGGTGATGGTCAGCTGGTTGGCGGCGATGTTGGTGTCGTAGAAGCCGGCCACCCCGTCCTTGCCCCGCACGCCGGTTCCGTCGGGGTTGGTGACGGACTTGCCGATCGGGTCCTCGACGACGACGTCGTCGGCCATCAACGCCAGCCAGCCTTCCCGGTCATGGGCCTGTACGCAGCGCCATGACGACTGCGAGGCGGTCAGCGCGGGGGATTGTTGAACGGTTTCCTGGGACACGGCGCTCACCGGTCGGCGTCGGTGTAGCGGATGACGCCGCGAATGTTCTTGCCGTCCAGCATGTCCTGGTAGCCGTCGTTGATCTGCTCCAGTTTGTACTGGCGGGTGATCATGTCGTCGAGGTTGAGCTTGCCCACCTTGTACATCGACAACAGCTGGGGGATGTCGAATTGCGGGTTTCCGCCGCCGAAGATGGTGCCCTGCAGGTTCTTCTGCATCAGGGTCAGCATCGCGAGGTTCAGGGTGACGTTGTTGTCCACCAGGCTGCCGATCGCGGTCAGCACGCAGGTGCCGCCCTTTTGGGTCAGGATCAGGTAGTTGTCCACGTCGGCGCCCTGCAGCTCGCCGACAGTGACGATCACCTTGTGGGCCATCAGGCCGTACGTCACTTCCATCATGCCGCCCATCGCGGCGAAGATATCGGGGTAGACGTGCGTCGCGCCGAACTTGAGAGCCTGGTCGCGCTTCCACTCGACCGGGTCGATCGCGAAGATGTAGCGCGCGCCGGCGTTGACGGCACCTTGCAGCGCGGCCATGCCCACTCCGCCGATGCCGACGATCGCCACGTCTTGGCCCGGCCGGATGTCGGCGGTGCGGACCGCCGAACCGTAGCCCGTCGTGACGCCGCAACCGACCAGGGCGGCGACCTCAAACGGGACCGATGGGTCGATCTTCACCACCGAGCTCTTGTGCACAACCATGTACGGCGAGAAGGTCCCCAGCAGCGTCATCGGGAAGACGTTCTGGCCGCGGGCCTGAATCCGGAACGTTCCATCGCTCACCGCCGCGCCGTTCAGCAGGCCGGCGCCCAGGTCGCACAGGTTGCGCATGCCCGACTGACAGGTAGGACAGTTGCCGCAGGACGGGATGAAGGACAGCACCACGTGGTCGCCTACGGCCAAACCTTCGACGCCTGGGCCCACTTCGGTGACGACGCCGGCGCCCTCATGGCCGCCGAGAACCGGGAAGCCGCCCATCGGGATGCCGCCGGTCACCAGATGGTGGTCGGAGTGGCACATCCCGGCCGCTTCCATCTGGATCTTGACTTCGTCCTTCTGCGGGTCGCCGATTTCGATCTCCTCGATCGACCATGGCTGGTTGAACTCCCAGATCAGCGCGCCTTTTGTTTTCATGAAGGACCTCCAGTCGGCGAGGGGGACCGGCCTGGGCCGGACGGCCATTTAGAACGTGTTCTCATTCGCAGCCCATTATGACGTGCGTCACTCCGTTGTAAACATCTGGGGGATCACCAGATGGGTACGGGCGCCTGTCCCAGCGGGTAGTAGCCGGGCAACTGCTCCCCGGCCATGCTGCGTTCGATCCGTTTCTGCATGCCGGTGCTCAGGTCGCCGGACTCGATGAGCGACGCGAACATCTTCGCGACGTGGCCGAAGTCGAAGAAGTCACGCTGCCACTCGATGAGCCGGTCGTCGTTGAGACGGAACCAGCTGCCGCCGATGCCGTAGATCTCGTCCTGGCTGCCGTCGGACTTGTTGACGATCTGCTTCCAGAACCCGACGATCTCGCCTTGCTTGTCGTCGATGAGCACCTTCTGGTACTCGTACACCCAGTTCTCCAGGCCTTCCATCTCCAAGCCGAGCGCGACATCGCGGATCTCATCGACGCCGACGCACATCACGTCTTCCTTGGGGCCGATGTTCCAGCCGTAGGTGGCGTCGGCGGCATAGAAGTCTCCCAACGGTCGCCAGTCACCGGCCCTTTCGCAGTCCTTGTTCGCTTGCAGCCAGCGGTCGACCCATGCCTCGAGGTCTGCTCGTGAGTGTGACGGCTTCGACATAATAAGTCAGTCTCCCTTATCTTCTTTGATGAATAACGCTTGGGTGGGGCACATTTCGACCGCCCGTTCAACTTCGTCGCGGGCCTCGTCGGGCGGTTCGTGATCGACGATCTCGACTTTTCCGCGTTTGGGCACCCGGAAGTAGTCGGGCGCCTCCAACTCGCACATGGCGTGGCCCTGACACAGATCCAAGTCAGCTTCGACCCGGTAACCCATGATCAGCTCCCATTACGGCGGCGGTAGCGCACTTTGGCGGGCCGGGCCAGCTGCACCACCATCTTGGAGTGGTCATTGTGGTAGCTGTCGGCCGGCTGTGCCATTTCGAACTCATACTCGCGCAGCAGAACTGAGAAGATCGCTTTAATCTGCATTTGAGCGAAAGCCGCTCCGACGCAGCGGTGCCGTCCCGCACCGAACGGAATCCAGGTCCATCGGTTGACGATATCGGCCTGTTCCGGCTTGTTGTAGCGATCCGGCTTGAAGGCGTCGGGATCCGGGAAGTCCTCCGGAATCCGGTTGGAGATCGCAGGGGAGGCGGCGACATAGTCGCCATTGCGGATCGGGAATCCCTCGACTTCGAAGTCACCCTGGGCCACCCGCATCAGGATGATCAGCGGAGGATGCAGCCGCAGAGTTTCCTTGACCACGTTGTCCAACTTCGGAATCGAGCGCAGCGCATGGAAACTCACTTCTTGGCCGTCGGCGTACAGCTCTTCGAGCTCGGCCAGCACCTCGGCATAAACGTCGGGATGGCGGATAAGCTCGATCAACGTCCACGCCGACGTGCCCGAACTGGTGTGGTGACCGGCGAACATCAGCGAGATGAACATCCCGGTCACCTCGTCGGCGGAGAAGCGCGGATTGCCCTCCTCGTCCTTGATCGACACCAGCACGTCGAGCATGTCGCGGTCGCTCTTGTCGTCGGGCGGGTTGGCGATGCGCTGGTTCATGATCTCCTGCACCAGCGCAACAAGTTTCACCCGCGCCTCGTCGCGGCGCTGGAAGCTTTCGATCGGCAGGTAGGGGTCGACGTAGCACAGTGGGTCGGTGCCGCGCTCGAGCTCGTGGTAATACTCGGCGAAGCGGTGATCGAGCTGGTTGCGGAATTTCACGCCGATCAAGCAGGCCGTCGACGTGTAGATGGTCAGCTCGGAGAAGAAGTCGAGCAGTTCGACCTCGCCTTCTTCGTCCCAGTCCGCGATCATCCCCTTGACTTGGGCCTCGATGGTGGCCGCGTGACCCTTCATCTGCTCGCCACGCAGCGCTGAGTTGTGCAGCATCTCCTTGCGCCGCTCCGGGCTGGCATCGAAAACCACACCCTTGCCGAAGATCGGCGCCATGAACGGGTAGGCCGCGGCCTGGTCCAAATCCTCATCGGCAGAACGGAAGAAGAATTCGTTGGCCCCGGCGCCAGAGAGCAGGATGACGTGCTTGCCCGCCAACTGGAACCAGCCCACGTCGCCGCACTCGTCGCGGGTGCGCTGCATCAGGCCGATCGGATCGGTCCGGAACTCCTCGAGATGACCGTGCTCTTCTCCGCCGCCGGAAACCCGGGGCACGATAGCGGTTGTCATGATGACGGCATCCCCTCTTCTCCGAGTGCGAGCTTCTGGCGACCTTTGTTGTCGGCTAACGGGGCTTCGGGCTGAAGCTCCATGTTCGCGACGAAGCCACCGCGCGGTGTCTCGGCGACGAACGTGATGGCTCGGGCCAGGTCGGCCGCGCGCAGGAAATAGTCGTGGCGGGCCTGGCCCCACTTGGCCCAGTCCTCCAGTGCAGGGCCGATTTTCTCGGCCGGCAGGCTCCAGCCCATCGACGTCTTCGTCGGGCCGGGGTGCACGATCGAGGCTCGCACGCCGGTGCCCTCGAGCTCCATTTGAAAATTGGTGACCATCGCCACCAGCGCCGCTTTGGCGGCGCCGTAGGCACCCATGTGCGGACGCTGACGCAGGGCCACGTCGGAGCCGACAAAGATCAGGTCGCCGCGTTGGCGGTCGAGCATGCCCGGCAACAGCGCTGCGGCGAGCCGGTTGGCGCCCACGAGGTGAATCTGCAGCTGCGACTCGAACTCGTCGGTGGTGATTTCGGCGAGCTTGCCAAAGTAGGTGTCGCCCGCGCCGGCCACCAGCACCTCGATGTCGCCGAGTGCCTCTACGGACTGTGCGACAAAGGATTTCACCGAGTTGGGGTCGGTGACGTCCAGGTGAAACCCGACCGCCTCGCCGCCTTCGGCGTTGATTTTGCCGACGATGTCGTTGAGCTTCTCGACCCGGCGGGCGCCCAGGGCGACGGGGAAGCCGTGCGCCGCGAGTTCGATGGCGGTGGCTTCTCCGATGCCGGAGGACGCGCCCGCCACGATCGCCGGCCGACGTTCGGGCAGGGGGTCGAAGCGTGGCATTTACGAGACCTCCACGGCCATGGGTAGATGGGCGAACCCGCGGACATTGCTGGAGTGGACGCGGACGGCGTTGGCCTCGTCGACCTGATATCCGCGGATTCGCTTGAACATTTCGGTGAGCGCCACCCGGGCTTCCATCCTGGCCAGATGGGCACCCAGGCAGAAGTGTGCGCCGCTGCCGAAACTCAGTAATTTGGAACCGATGTCGCGCCCGATGACGAAGTCGTCGGGATCGTCGAAGACCCGCTCGTCGCGGTGCCCCGAACCGGGCAGCAGTAGCAGCACGTCGCCCTCGGGAATCGTGGTGTCGTACAGGGTCAGCTCTCCGGACACCACGCGGGCCAGGATCTGGCTGGACGTGTCGTAGCGCAGGGTCTCTTCGACCCACAGCGGCACCCGGGACAGATCCAGGTAGACCGGGGTCAGCTGATCGGGGTTCTTGTGGCCCCAAAAGGCGGCATTGGCAAGAAGTTTGGTGGTGGTCTCGTTGCCGGCGATCACCATCAGGAACATGAACCCGAGGATTTCCTCGTCGGTGAGGCGGTCACCGTCGATCTCGGCGTCCAGCAATGCCGAGGTCAGATCATCGGTGGGCCTCTTGCGACGCTCGGCGATCATCTGCTGGTAGTAGACGATGAGGTTGAGTGACGCCTCGATTGCCGAAGCCGGCACATCGTTGACGCCGTCCTCGCGGTGCATCACACCGTCGGCCATCGCGCGGATGCGGTCGCGGTCGGGTTCGGGTACACCCATCAGTTCGGAGATAACGTCCATGGGCAGCTTGCCGGCGAATTCCGCGACATAGTCCACGGTTTCGCCGGAGCCCGCCTTCTCCAGCATGGTGTCGAGGTGCTGGACGGCCAGCTCGGTGACTCTGGGCTCGAGCTCACGAATCCGGCGCGGCGTGAAACCCTTCGACACCAGGGTGCGCAGCCGCAGATGGGCGGGATCGTCCATCGCCAGAAACGACATCGTCTTCGACGCGTGCGGTCCGCGCGACACCGGGTCGAGCGAGACGCCGTCGCGGTTGGACAGTGTGGTGCTGTTGCGAAATCCCTTGTGTACGTCGCTGTGTCGCGACAGGGCCCAGAAGCCGAGCTCTTCGTTGTGATAGAGCGGGGCATCGTCGCGCAGCCGTCGGTAGTACGGGTAGGGATCCTCGTGAAAGTCGTAGTCATAAGGATCCAGTAGTGGCTTGTCGATCTGAAGCGTCATCGGTTTTCCCCGGTTGTCAGGATGAGGCTGGCCGCGTAGCCGAGGTGGTCAGCGATCTGGTGATAGGTGTATGCCCCGCTGGCGGCGTTGACCAGCGCGCCGAAGAACGCCATCTCGAGTACCGACACCTTGCGGGGGTCGGCGTCGGGTCCGATGGCTGAGGTGATGCGACGGTGGATTTCCGCGCCGATCCGGTCACGCGCGGACCGTACCGCCGGGTCTCCTCCGCCGCCCAGCAACGCCGTCGTGCACGCCGCGGCAACCTCGGGTTCGTCGGCGACAACCAGCGCCAGGTGGCGCAGGGCGCTGTCCACCCGCGTCGGCATGGGCTCGTTGACGTCGGTGAAGTAGGGGACTTGTCGCACCAGGTCCAAATAGACCTCGGCGATCAAGTGGTTTTTCGACGAGAAGTAGGTGTAAGCGGTTGCCGGGGCCACCTTGGCGCGGGCGGCCACCGCGCGGACCGTCAGGTCCGCATACGACGTCTCCCGCAGCACCTCGATGCCTGCCGCCAGCACCTTACGGAACGTCTCTTCCTGGCGACGGTTGCGCTGCACTTCCCCGGGCGGACCGCCGGCACCGGGAGTGATCGCGACCACTGGCTCGCTGGACACCTGTCCAAAGTATCCGATCGCCACGACGCGAGGCAAGTCCGGTTCGGGAAATACCTGGAAAACGGCTATGCAGAGCTTGAGGCGGAAGAGCTACCCTTGCACTTTCAGGGATTCGGCGGCTATGGTTCGAGCTAATTATTCCGGACAAGTGTCCATCAAACGAAGCGCGGAGGGGAAGATGGCATTGCTGGCCGACGGCGTTAGCGCTCTGCTCATCGACGGCAAGCTGACCAGCGGCAGCGCAGGGACCTTTGCCACGATCAACCCAGCCACCGAGGAAGTCCTGGGTGCCGCGGCCAATGCCGACACCGCGGACATGGGCCGCGCCATCGAGGCGGCGCGGCGGGCCTTCGACGAGACCGACTGGTCGCGCAACACCGAACTGCGGGTGCGGTGTGTGCGCCAGTTACGCGACGCGATGCGCGCACACGTCGAAGAGTTGCGGGACCTGACGATTTCGGAGGTCGGCGCACCGCGGATGCTCACGGCCGCCGCCCAGTTGGAGGGTCCGGTCGGTGACTTGAGCTTCGCGGCCGACACCGCCGAGTCCTACCAGTGGAATCAGGATCTCGGTCAGGCGTCGCCGATGGGCATTCCCACCCGGCGCACCATCGCGCGCGAGGCCGTCGGCGTCGTCGGCGCGATCACCCCGTGGAACTTCCCACACCAGATCAACCTGGCCAAGCTGGGACCGGCGTTGGCCGCGGGAAACACCATCGTGCTGAAACCCGCACCGGACACGCCGTGGTGTGCGGCGGTGCTCGGCGAGCTGATCGTCGAGCACACCGACTTTCCGCCCGGCGTCGTCAACATCGTCACCTCCGATGACCACAGCCTGGGGGCGCTGTTAGCCAAAGACCCTCGGGTCGACATGGTTTCGTTCACCGGCTCTACCGCAACCGGGCGCAGCGTGATGGCCGACGCCGCCGCCACCATCAAGAAGGTGTTCTTGGAGCTGGGTGGTAAGTCGGCGTTCGTGGTGCTCGACGACGCCGATCTTGGTGGCGCATGCTCGATGTCGGCATTCACCGCGTCCATGCACGCGGGCCAGGGCTGCGCGATCACGACCCGGCTGGTGGTGCCGCGGGCCCGCTATGACGAGGCGGTCGCCAGCGCCGCGGGCACCATGGGGTCCATCAAGCCGGGCGATCCCAATGAAGCCGGAACCGTTTGCGGGCCTTTGATTTCGGCACGCCAGCGTGATCGCGTGCAGAGCTACCTCGATCTCGCGATCGCCGAAGGCGGCACGTTCGCGTGTGGCGGCGGTCGGCCGGCCGACCGAGACGCCGGCTTCTTCATCGAGCCCACCGTGATCGCCGGCCTGACCAACGACGCCAGGTCGGCGCGGGAGGAGATCTTCGGACCGGTGCTAACCGTGATCGCCCACGATGGCGACGACGACGCGCTGCGCATCGCGAACGACTCGCCATATGGCTTGTCCGGCACGGTTTTCAGTGCCGACTCCGAGCGGGCCGCGAGGTTCGCATCGCGCATGCGGGTCGGTACCGTCAGCGTCAACGGCGGCGTCTGGTATTCGGCCGACGCGCCATTCGGCGGCTACAAGCAGTCCGGCAACGGACGGGAAATGGGCCTTGCCGGATTCGAGGAGTACCTGGAAGTCAAAACCATCGCGACGGCAGCGAACTGACTGCGCCGAGTGTGGGCTTGCGACACGCTCGCGCGCGAAATGCGTGACTTAACCCCACACTCGGAAAAAGGGAGAGGAAGACATGCGGTTTGAGAACAAAGTCGCCATCGTCACCGGGTCGGGTGGCGGCATAGGTCAGGCGTACGCCGAGGCGCTGGCCCGCGAGGGTGCCGCGGTGGTGGTCGCCGACATCAATGCGGAGGCAGCCGTCGGGGTGGCCAAGCAGATCGCCGCCGACGGCGGCACGGCGCTGAGCATCCCGGTCGACGTTTCCGACCCGGCGTCGGCCAAGGAGTTGGCCGACCGCACGTTGGCCGAGTTCGGCGGCATCGACTACCTGGTGAACAACGCCGCGATCTTCGGCGGCATGAAGCTGGATTTCCTGCTCACCGTCGACCCCGAGTACTACAAGCGATTCATGAGCGTGAACCTCGACGGCGCGCTGTGGTGCA
>DATJOR010000145.1:0-4298 GCA_035506875.1 Mycobacterium sp. | reverse complement strand
TTCCGGTGGTGAGCGGCGCCGCGTGGCGCTGTGCAAGCTGCTGTTGGCCAAACCGGACCTGTTGCTTCTCGACGAGCCGACCAACCACCTGGACGCCGAGAGTGTGCAGTGGCTCGAACAGCACCTGGCCGCCTACGAGGGTGCGGTTCTGGCGGTTACCCACGACCGGTACTTCCTGGACAACGTGGCGCAGTGGATCTTGGAGCTCGACCGCGGCCGCGCTTACCCGTACGAGGGCAACTACTCGACCTACCTGGAGAAGAAGGCCGAGCGGCTGGCCGTGCAAGGCCGTAAGGACGCCAAGCTGCAGAAGCGGCTGCAGGAGGAACTGGCGTGGGTGCGTTCCGGGGCCAAGGCCCGCCAGGCCAAGGGCAAGGCCCGACTCCAGCGCTATGAAGAGATGGCCGCCGAGGCGGAGAAGACGCGCAAGCTGGACTTCGAGGAGATCCAGATTCCCACCGGACCGCGGCTGGGCAACCTGGTGGTCGAGGTCGAGCACCTCGACAAGGGGTTCGAGGGACGCACACTGATCAAGGACCTGTCGTTCACGCTGCCGCGCAACGGCATCGTCGGCGTCATCGGTCCCAACGGTGTCGGTAAGACCACACTGTTCAAGACCATCGTCGGGCTCGAGCAGCCCGACAGCGGCACCGTCAAGGTGGGCGAAACCGTCAAGCTGAGCTACGTCGACCAGTCTCGGGCCGGTATCGACCCGAAGAAGACGGTGTGGCAGGTCGTCTCCGACGGGTTGGACCACATCCAGGTCGGGCAGAACGAGATTCCGTCGCGGGCCTATGTCTCGGCGTTCGGTTTCAAGGGACCCGACCAGCAGAAACCGGCTGGCGTTTTGTCCGGTGGCGAACGCAACAGGCTCAACCTGGCGCTCACGCTCAAGGAGGGCGGGAACCTGATCCTGCTGGACGAGCCAACCAACGACCTCGACGTCGAGACGCTCGGCTCGCTGGAAAACGCGCTGGAGAAGTTCCCCGGCTGCGCGGTGGTGATTTCCCACGACCGCTGGTTCCTCGACCGGACCTGCACCCACATATTGGCGTGGGAGGGCGACGACGACAACGAGGCCAAATGGTTCTGGTTCGAAGGCAACTTCGGCGCATACGAGGAGAACAAAGTCGAACGGCTCGGAGTCGAAGCGGCGCGTCCCCACAGGGTGACTCACCGAAGGCTGACGCGGGACTAGTGTCAGGCCAACCAGCGCTGGTGTGCGTGCTGAGGCAGGAGCGGTCGGCATGACGAGTCATCGCGGATCCGCCGGGCTTCAAGGCGCTGTGGACTGGACGAAGTTCGCTGCGCCTCAGGACGTCCCGGACTGGATCTCCAAGGCATATGCAGACACGTATCAAGGCCCGCACGACGACGAGACCGCCCACGGTCGCGGGGCGGGTGCTGGCAGCGCTGCTGCCGCGGCGGTGACGCCGGCACTGCTTGCCGCGCATTACCGCCTTGGCCTGCATCGGCTGACCGGAGAAAGCCGAGTCGCCGTCTACTCGCCCGACGATCCGGGTGGGTTCGGTCCCGCGCTGCAATTGGTCACCGACAACGGCGCGATGCTGATGGATTCGGTCACGGTGCTGCTGCACCGGCTCGGTGTGCCGTACACGGCGATCATGAACCCGGTGTTCTTGGTCCATCGCAACGCGCACGGAGATCTGCGGAGCCTCGAGTCGCATACCGCCGAGAGCTCAGCGGGCAGCGGCGTCGAGGAGACCTGGGTCCACATCCAGCTTGCGCCCTCGGTCGAGCACGAAACGTTGCAGGAAGCCGAACGCCTGTTGCCCGGTGTGCTCGCCGATGTGCGTCGGGTCGCAGCGGATTCGGCCGCGATGATCGCCATCCTCCACCACCTGGCCGACGACGTGGAGACCAACGCGAACGGGCGGTACCCGGGGCCGGATAGCGGCGACGTGGCCGCGTTGTTGCGCTGGCTGGCCGACGGGCATTTCACGCTGCTGGGCTATCAACGCTGCCCGGTGCGCGACGGACGCGTGTCGGGCGAGGAAGCGACCACCAGCCTGGGGGTGTTGAGTCGGCGCAAGACTTCCCGTCCCCGCCTGACCAGCGACACCGAACTGCTGGCATTGGCGCAGACCGACGTTGCCAGCTACCTGCGCTTCGGTGCCTACCCGTACGTGCTTGCGGTCCGCGAGAACGTCGACGGCAGCGTCTATGAACACCGGCTGATCGGACTTTTCACGGTCGCCGCGATGAACGCCGACGTCCTGGAGATTCCGATCATTTCGCGCAGCGTCCGCGAGGCGCTCGCATTGGCCGACCTCGACCCTGGCCATCCGGGGCAGCTGCTGCTCGATGTCATCCAAACCGTGCCTCGTTCAGAGCTTTTCGCGCTCAGCGCCGAGCAGTTGTTGGCAATGGCCAAAGCTGTGGTGGATCTCGGATCCGGGCGCCGAGCACTGCTGTTCTTGCGCGCCGACCGACTCGAGTACTTCGTCTCGTGCTTGGTTTACCTGCCCCGTGACCGTTACACCACGGCCGTGCGCTTGCAGATCGAGGACATCCTGGTGCGCGAGTTCGGCGGCACCAGTCTCGAGTTCACTGCCCGAGTCACCGAATCACCTTGGGCACTGCTGCATTTCATGGTCCGGCTACGCCCTGACAGCGCAAGCCAGATCGACACCTCCGACGCCAATCGAGCCCGCATCCAGGCATTGCTCACCGAAGCCGCGCGCACCTGGTCCGACCGGCTGAGCACCGAGGCGGCCGCCGGCTCCGTTGATCCCCTCGAGGCCGAGCACTACGCTTCGGCATTCTCCGAAGCCTACAAACAGGCAGTCACCCCGACCGACGCGATCAAGGACATCGCCATCTTCAGTGAACTCAACGAAGATTCGGTCAAGCTGGTGCTCTCCGATCACAACTACGACGACACCGCCAGGCTGACATGGTATTTGGGCGGGCGAACAGCGTCGTTGAGTCAGTTGCTGCCGATGCTGCAATCCATGGGTGTGGTGGTGCTCGAGGAGCGGCCGTTCACCGTCACTCGGCCCGATGGGCTGCCGGTGTGGATTTACCAGTTCAAGATAACGCCGCAACCGACCATCACGCTGGCGTCGTCGGGTCCAGAGCGGGAAGCGACCGCGAAACGATTCGCCGATGCGGCCACCGCGATCTGGGAAGGCCGCGTCGAGATCGACCGTTTCAACGAGCTGGTGATGCGAGCCAACCTGACCTGGCAGCAGGTCGTATTGCTGCGCAGCTACGCCAAATATCTGCGGCAGGCTGGTTTTCCGTATAGCCAGTCACACATTGAATCAGTGCTGAACGAAAACCCGGCTACCGCAAGATCGTTGGTCAGGTTGTTCGAGGCGCTGTTCGACCCGGCGCCTTCGGGTTCGTCGAAGAGCCGCGACGCTCAAGCCGCAGCCGCAGCGGTTGCCGCTGATATCGACGCGCTGCTGAGCTTGGACACCGATCGCATTCTCCGGGCGTTCGCCTCGCTGATTCAGGCCACCTTACGCACCAATTACTTTGTGACCCGCGAGGGTTCGGCACGCAGCCAAGATGTGCTGTCGATAAAGTTGGATGCGCAGCTCGTCGAGGAACTTCCGTTGCCGCGGCCTAAGTTCGAAATCTTTGTGTACTCGCCGCGGGTCGAGGGTGTGCATCTGCGGTTCGGTCACGTGGCGCGCGGTGGCCTGCGCTGGTCGGATCGTCGCGATGATTTCCGCACCGAGATCCTCGGCTTGGTCAAGGCTCAGGCGGTGAAGAACGCCGTCATCGTGCCTGTTGGGGCCAAGGGCGGGTTCGTTGTCAAACAGCCGCCGATGCTCACCGGCGACCCCGGTACCGACCGCGACGCGACCCGCAACGAAGGTATCGCTTGCTACAAGCTATTCATCTCGGGGCTGCTCGACGTCACCGACAATGTCGATCACACCACCGGCAAGGTCAGCACGCCCGCACAGGTGCTGCGGCGCGATGACGACGACGCCTATCTGGTGGTGGCCGCGGACAAGGGTACCGCCACGTTTTCCGACATCGCCAACGACGTCGCCAAGTCCTACGGGTTCTGGCTGGGCGACGCCTTCGCATCTGGCGGATCGGTCGGCTACGACCACAAAGCGATGGGAATCACCGCCAAGGGCACTTGGGAGGCCGTGAAGCGGCACTTCCGGGAGATGGGCGTCGACACTCAAACCGAGGACTTCACCGTCATCGGCATCGGCGACATGAGCGGCGACGTGTTCGGCAACGGCATGTTGCTGTCCAAGCACATTCGACTGTTGGCCGCCTTCGACCACCGCCACATCTTCCTGGACCCC
>DATJOR010000144.1:0-6887 GCA_035506875.1 Mycobacterium sp. | reverse complement strand
GCGTGCAACGCGTTGCGGCCCGCGATCGGGCCGATCTCCCCGGCGGCGAAGAAACCGGCGAGCGGAATCCCGCCAAGTAGTTCCGCGATCGTCGACGCGTCGTGGTCGGCGACCCCAAACATCCGCCGTCCACGCCCGTTGCAGGTGAACAACAGCGCGCCAACCGGACGCCCGGGCAGCTCCGCCGCCGCACGCTCGAGAATCAGGCGCAGGTCCTCGTCGGCCCCCACCGCGTCACGGACCTGGAACTGCACGGTCGCGCCGACCTCGACAACGTCGCCGATCTCGATCGTCCCGGTCGAGGGGTCGGCGCCGTGCACCCCGCGGATGATGAAGTCGCCCTGACCCGGAGCCGCCAGATGCTCGTCGACGACGATTCCGATCGACAGGCCGCGGCTGATCAGTTCCTGCTCGCCGGGCGACAACCCCTCAACGATGTCACGGAGGCGCTGCAGCGGCGGTCGGCCGCCCAGCTCCGTGATCAGTGGCCCGTCCGCGCCGGTGACGATGTATGGGTGGCCGATCGGCCGGCAGCCCTGCGACACGATCGGGATACCGCCCATGCCGGGCAGGCGCACGCCCACGAGGCCGGAGGTGAGCACGTCGTGGTCGCGGAACAGCCTGGTGTCGCCCGGTCCCTGCCCTCCGCTCACGACTCCGCCCACCACGGTCGTTCCAGGCAAGTCGGTGTTGAGGTGGTCGATGAGCAGGCTCGACGGAAATGTGTACGGGTCGGGCAGCAGCAGGTGCAGATCGTGCGCGGTCCGGTCGAACCGGTAACCAGTGATCAGGCCACCCGACCCGGTATGGACGAAGTCCAGCTGGAACGTCTCGGCGGCCAGGCCGGACGCCAGCCACACCGCCACGGCGGGCTCGTCCTCCATCTCGTGGCTGCCGGCGACGATTGTCTGGGCGATGCTACCGACAAGCGCGGGCGGCTCGACGATCTCCTGCACCGCGGTGAGCACGTCGGCAGCCCTGTCGGTGTGTGATCGCGATCCGAATAACACGGCCAGCGACGGCGCCTCACCCGCGAGCTCGTCGCGCGCGAGCCCCGCGGCCTGCACTGCGGCCTGCCGTGCGTCGGGTGCTGTGGAAACCCCGACTCCGATTCGCACACGTCCATGATGCGCCGCCCGGTCCGACGAAATCGCCGAGGGGCCCGGCCGGAGCGTCAGCGCGCAAAGCCTCGCAGAATCCCGGTCACCCCGGCCTCCCAGCGCCGGTTCACCGACGCCTTCGACTTGCCCAGCCAGCGGCCACCTTCCTGAACCGCCAAACCCTGTGCCAAAGCGAGCAATACGTGCGCGATATCGACTGGGTCTCCGGTGAGCAGCCCGGCATCGGTGCACCGCTTGATTCTGCTGACGAAGACCTCTCGCACCGACGGCGACATCGCGAGTTCCTCGGGGCCAGGGTCGAAATCCTGAAACGGGCGCGAGAACATCACCCGCGCCAGCGCCGGGTAGTCAAGGCAGAACCGGCGGAACACCGGGATGAGCCGCTGCACGTCGGCCACCGCGTCGTCGGTCTCGGGTACGGCGAGCAGCTGGCGGCCGAGCATCCGGAATCCCTCGAAGAATACCGCGCGCACCAGCCCGGACTTGTCGCCGAACAACTCGTACACCGCGGGCACCGAAGTACCGGCCTGCTCGGCCACCCGCCTGGTGGTAAATCCGGAGAGACCGTCCTGGTTCAGCGTCGAGACCGCGACCTTCAGCACTTGATCGCGAAGCTCTGGGGTTCGCTGTTTCGGCCTGGGCATTCGGTTTACTGGACGCCGAATTCGGCTGGCAATCCATCGATTCCGGCACGAAGCTCGGTAAGCGCATCGGCGCGGGCGCGCAGCTTGCTGGCCGCATGTGCGCTCAGATCGAGCTTAGTGAATTCCAGGGCAGCCTCGTCGGCACGATGGAGCACCATCTCCGGTTGGTCGACCTCGTCGATAAACCCCGCGGCCAGGGCGGTCTCGCCGAAGAACGTCTTCGATAGCCCGACTGCCTGCTGATAAGCGGACGGCGTGAGACGCAGTTTCATGATCGCCGAGGCCGCATACGGCAGGACGATTCCGATGGCGACCTCATTGGCCTGAATGTTGTATCCCGGCGCGGCGATTCGGTGATCGCCACTGCACAACAGGAATGCGCCCATCGCGATGGCCGGGCCGGTGCACGCCATGACCACCGGCTTCGGGTAGGACAGCAGCCGGTACGCCAATTCGAATCCGCCCCTGAACATGTCGATCGCCGGCAGCATGTCGCCGGCGCCCACGATTTTGAGGTCAAACCCACCGCTGAACACCCGGTGGTTGCCCGCGATGACCACCGCGCCGACGTCGTCGTGATCGGCGTTGTCAAGCGCCTCGTTGAGCGCCTGCTGCATGGCCGGCCCCAACGCGTTGACCTTGCCGTCGTCCATCGTGATCACCGCGATGGACTCGTTGCGACGATAAGTGACCAGTCCGCTCATGACCTTCTCCGGCTTGTGATCGATTCGTATCAACGTTACGAAACAAAGTTACAAAATACAAGAGACGATCTGAGTGATGCCGCTGTTAGGGCGTCAGGACGATCTTGCCCCGGGTGTGGCGGCGTTCGAGTGTGGAGTAGGCGCGCTGGACCTCGTCGAGCGGAATAGCCTCGGCGATCGGCACTTCCAGTTGGCCTGCAGCAATCAGTGCCGCGAGCTCGGCCAGCACAGCTGCGTCGGCCCCGTCCTGATTGCCGACGAACTTGACCCCGAACCGCTCCAGCGCCGGGAAGTCGATGATGGTGTCGATGCGGTCCGGTGCAATGCCCAGCTCGGTTACGGCTAATTCGACGTAGCCACCGCCAAAGAAATCCAAGAACGCATCGACCCGGCCGTCAGGTGCCGTCGTACGTAGCCTGTCGGCCAGACCGTCGCCGTAGTTGACGGGGATCGCGCCATGGGTAGCCAGCCACTGGTCATTGGACGGGCCGGCGATGCCGAGCACCGTCGCGCCCGTGCGTTTGGCCAGCTGCACGGCTATCGCGCCCACCCCGCCCGCGGCGCCGGCGATCGCGACCGTGTCACTGGGCGTCAACCCGACCGATCCGACTGCGGCGTATGCCGTTGTGCCGGCGACGAAGAGGGCACCCGCGGCTTCCCACGACACCGCCGGCGGTTTGATGGTGAGCTGATCGGCCGGCACCACAACGAATTCGGCCTGGCTGGCGCGGTTGTTCGTGAAACCCAGCACCTCGTCGCCCACCGAGAACGATCCGACGCCCGGCCCGACCTCGGTGACGACACCGGCCAGATCGCTGCCCTGTCCGGACGGAAACGTCGCCGGGAAGATCTCGTCGAACGCGCCTTGGCGAATCATGGCCTCACCGGGGTTGATCCCGGCCGCCTTCACCTCGACCCGCACTTCACCAGCGCCCGGCACCGGGACGGGAACCTCCCGCACCTCGAGCACGTCCACGCCGCCATAACGGTCGAACATGACTGCTTTCATGAGCCATCCAGCCTTTACCTCGGTTGTTGCATCATCGGCCTCGGCGACGAGTTTGTGAAGCTTCAGGCGTATCGATGGTGCCGGGGCTTGCGGATCGAGCGCATTGAGTCGTGATTGGTACCGGTCCAGACGCTCTCAACACTCCATCAATACGGGGCGCAGTGGGCGTTCTACCTCCGGCAAAACCTTCGCCACTCAACATCGCCGCCGAATTCGGTGATGCTCCCGACGTCAAGTACATCGATGCACACGTGCGCCAGGAACAGGCTGGAGGGCCCGCCCCGGTCGAGGCGCGAGACCGAGCGCGATGAGCGCATCAACTGGATGCATTGTGCGCGAACTGAGTTCGCGGACGAACGTGACGGCGTTGCTCCCCAGACTGCGCCGCCAGTGACCTTTGGACGTGACCGGTGTGGACCAAGGACTCTAGGAGATGTTGTTCGCTTCACTAGGCTCGAAGTGACACTGTCCGGGGACAGGAGCCGGAGATACACCACATGTACCAGCACAGTCGCCCGCATTCTACGGCATCGCCAACATGCACGATAGCGCTTGACGAGCGTGATGGACGGACACATGCAACGGTCGAGTTGCGTTGGGGCGGATCATCTCTAACCGGACTGGGCGTGGCTTATCGTCATCCGGCGGACTATCTTGCGAGCGAAACGGGACAGGAACTGGCGACGGCACGAGCTTTATCAGACCTCGCCGAACAGTTACTGCTTTTCAACGGCATCGGGCAGTGAGGCAAGCGATGAGGACGCTTGAAGGTGTTCTTGCCAAGCATCCCTTTTTCGCTGGGTTAGACCGGCGCTATCTTGAGACGGCGGCTGGGTGTGCCTCGAATATGCGCTTCAACGTCGGTGATTTCATCTTTAAACAAGGCGAAGAAGCCAACCACTTTTATCTGATTCGCGAAGGCAAGGTCTCGCTCGAAGTCTTCGTTCCCGGCCCCGGCGGCCTCACCGTTCAGACGCTGAGAGGCGGCGACGTCCTTGGGTGGTCATGGCTGGTACCGCCATACAAATCGATGTTCGACGCTCGTGCCGCCGAGATGACCCTGGCAATCGTGCTGGACGGCAAGTGCCTGCGCGACAAATGCGAAACGGACCACGAGCTCGGGTACGAGCTGCTCAAGCGCGTGACGCCGATTCTCGGTCAGGGACTTGATGCCACCAGGGTTCGACTCGTGGACATCTACAGCGGTACCACCTGAGAACTGCTACGGCGATGGAATCCCGCTGTGGCGCTGGCTTGCCGAACTGGCGGCGATAGAGTTGAGCGCATCGCAGCCCGAGAAGGTGAGGCCTCATGAGCGACATAACGGCGCGGTTGTCAGAAATCGTCGGGGACCACAACCTGCTGACCGGCGACGCAATCCCCGAGGACTATTTCCACGACGAGGTATTGGGCACCGCGCCGCAGAAACCGGCGTACGTCGCCAAACCGGCAACCGCAGAAGAGGTCGCTCAGCTGTTGAAAGCGGCTGCGGCGCACAATGTTCCAGTGACCGCCCGCGGGTCCGGGACCGGCTTGTCGGGTGCGGCGACACCACGGGAGGACGGGCTGGTCATCTCCTTCGAGCGGATGAACGCGGTGCTGGAGGTCGATACGACCAACCAGGTCGCTGTCGTCCAACCCGGGGTGACCCTCACCGAGTTGGACGCCGCGACCGCCGACACCGGGTTGCGCTACATGGTCCACCCGGGAGAGCTGTCCTCCAGTGTCGGCGGCAACGTCGGAACCAACGCCGGCGGGATGCGCGCGGTCAAGTACGGGATCGCCCGCAATAACGTGCTGGGGTTGCAGGCGGTGTTGCCGACCGGCGAGATCATCCGAACCGGCGGCAAGATCGCCAAGGTGTCCACCGGCTACGACCTGACCCAGCTCATCGTCGGCTCTGAGGGCACCTTGGCGTTGGCCACCGAGGTGATTGTGAAGCTGCATCCGCGGCTCGCTCACAGCGCCACCGTGCTCGCCCCGTTCGTCGACTTCGACCAAGTCATGGAGGCAGTGCCCAAGATCCTCGCCAGCGGCCTGGTGCCCTACATCCTCGAGTACATCGACAACATGACGATGGCCGCGCTCGTCCATACCCAGAACCTGGAGCTCGGCATTCCTGACAAAATCCGCGATAGCTGTCAGGCGTATCTCGTTGTGGGACTTGAGAACCGCACTGCAGACCGGCTCGATGAGGATGTGGAGAAAGCCGGCGAGTTGGTCGCCGAACTGGGCGCCGTCGACGCCTATGTGCTCGAAGGAGCTTCGGCCCGCCACCTGATCGAGGCTCGCGAGAAAGCGTTTTGGACGATGAAGGCGGTCGGCGCCGACGACCTCGTCGACACCGTCGTGCCGCGCGGTGCGATGCCGAAGTTCATCTCCGCGGCAAAGGATTTGGCTGTCAGTGCCGGCGCCGTCGCGGTGGGCTGCGGGCACGCAGGCGATGGCAACGTGCACCTGGCCATCATCTGCAAGGACCCGGAGAAAAAGAAGAAGCTGATGACCGACATCCTGGCGCTGGCAATGGAATTGGGCGGCGCGATCTCCGGCGAACACGGGCTTGGCCGCGCCAAAACCCCGTACTTCCTCAAGCTCGAAGACCCGGTCAAGGTCGACCTCATGCGCCGCATCAAACAAAGCTTTGACCCGGCGGGCATCCTCAACCCGGACGTGCTTTTCGCGGCAGAAGAAGAGCGGGATCGCTAACGCTTGCCGCCGATGGCCTCGATCTCGCTTGCGGCCCTTCGGGCCGGCATCAGTTTTGCAGCAACGTGGCGGCGCCACACCGAGGCCACCTCGAGGTCGACGAGGTCGGGAGCGACCAGCGTCTCGCCGGCTAAACGTTCCCGCGCGTGCTCGCCGTCTGTACCGTCATCGCCAAGCGCCACAGCCAATACGCTCGCATCAACGACGATCACGGTCTGCCCGGACGTGATCGACGGCAGGCTTAAAAGACACGCGCCCACCCCGGCGTGCGCCGATGCGATCGAGAACCTCGTCCAAAGTGGGTTGATCCGCCTCGGCGATCAGACGGCTTCGAAGGTATTCCTGTAGGGACTGGTGTGCGCGCGCCGCTCGCTCCCGTAGGACTCGGTGGGTGTCTTCAGGAACGTCTTTGATCTGCACACTGGGCATAGCGCCATTTTGGCGCCAATGGCGCCACAATGCAAGTACTCTGCCGGGCTGGGAATCCCTTACGTCACATCATCCTCGTGCGTCGCTGAGTCAGGGGACAGTCCCTCTTTCAGTTTGTGAGCGCATGCGATATCACGACCGGATTGCCGGTTCGGTGATATCACCGGCGTATCGCTTTGCGAAAAAAGTCATGCCTCCTCTCCGAGAGGCCCGTGTGGCGGATGTGCCTTGGCAGGGCATCGACGAACATCCCGAAGTGCGTGATGCACCGCAG
>DATJOR010000143.1:0-4680 GCA_035506875.1 Mycobacterium sp. | reverse complement strand
CAAATTGCGCCACCGCACGGCCGACCAGCCGGCTTTCGAGATCTGGTGTGCCAGCTCGGGCTGGTCGGGCCAGGCCCGAATCGACTCGGCGAGGTAGACGTAGGCGTCCGGATTGCTCGACACGGCGCGCGCCACCCGCGGCAGGGCCCGCATCAAGTACTCCTTGTAGGCGGTGGCGAACAGCCGGTTGGTGGGCGTGGAGAATTCGCACACCACCAGCCGCCCGCCGGGCCGGGTGACGCGGGCCATCTCGCGCAGCGCCGTGTCGCGCTTGGCGACATTGCGCAGCCCGAAGCTGATCGTGACGGCGTCAAAGACATTGTCGCCGAACGGTAACCGGGTGGCGTCACCCGCGACCTTCGGCACGATGCGGGCATGCCCCGCCGCGAGCATGCCGACCGAGAAGTCCGTCGCCACGCACCACGCCCCGGAGCTGGCCAGCTCGACCGTCGACACCGCGGTACCCGCGGCCAGATCCAGCACCTTCTCCCCCGCCCCGATGCCCAGCGCCAACCGGGTGGCACGACGCCAGTATCGGTCCTGGCCGAGCGACAGCACGGTGTTGGTCAGGTCATAGCGCCGGGCGACGCCGTCGAACATCGACGCCACCTCGCGAGGATCCTTATCCAGCGTCGCGCGACTCACAACGCTGACGCTACCTGTGCCGCGGTGCGACGATGCGGGGCGTGCAGCGCCCCGAGGAGGAGCAGCGCAATCGGGCGGGAATGCGACGCCGACGTGTGCGTTGCACAACGGCGTGACTGAAAAAGTTTGGTTCATTACGGGTACATCGCGCGGCTTCGGACGGGAATGGGCGATCGCCGCGTTGGAGCGGGGCGACAAGGTCGCGGCCACTGCACGCAATACCGCAACACTGGCCGATCTGGTGGACAAGTACGGCGACGCCGTCCTGCCGATCCAGTTGGACGTCACCGACCGCGACGCGGACTTCGCTGCCGTCGAGCAGGCGCACGAACACTTCGGGCGGCTCGACATCGTCGTCAACAACGCCGGCTACGGCCAATTCGGCTTCGTCGAAGAGGTGTCCGAACAGGACGCACGCGACCAGATCGAAACCAACGTGTTCGGCGCGCTGTGGGTCACCCAGGCCGCGTTGCCGTATCTGCGCGAGCAGCGCAGCGGGCACATCATCCAGGTGTCCTCGATCGGCGGCATCGTGGCGTTTCCGAACGTCGGCATCTACCACGCGTCGAAGTGGGCGCTGGAAGGCTTCTCGCAAGCGCTGGCGCAGGAAATCGCACCGTTCGGCGTGCACGTCACGCTGATCGAGCCCGCGGGCTACGACACCGACTGGGCCGGCTCGTCGTCGCGGCGCGCGGACGAGCTGCCGGCCTACGCCGAAATCCACGAAGCGACCGAGGCGGTACGCCGGCAGCGGTGGGCCGCGCCAGGCGACCCGAAGGCCTCGGCCGCAGCGCTGCTGAAAGTTGTTGACGCGCAGCAGCCGCCGCTGCGGGTGTTCTTCGGCGAGGCGCCGCTGGGGCTGGCCAAGGCCGACTACGAAAGTCGGTTACGCACATGGGAAGAGTGGCAGCCGGTTGCCGAGCTGGCGCAGGGCTAGCGCTAGGCGCGGCGCCGGCGGGCCATGCGCGCCCGCTGGATAGGCGACAGCACCGCCTCGTAGTGGCCGAGCAGCTCGTCGCAGATCGCCGGCCAGCTGCGTTCGAGGATGCTCTTCCGAGCGGCCACCGAATAACGCTGCCGATCCGCGAGCAGGTGCGAAACGGCGTCGGGCAGTTGCGCTTCGAACTCCTTGACTCCCAACAACAATCCGGTACGCCACGGGGTCACCAGATCGCGTGGTCCGCCGGCGTCGGGGGCGATCACCGGCAACCCCGACGCCAGCGCTTCCTGCACGACTTGGCAGAACGTCTCGTGTTCGCCGGCGTGCACGAAAACGTCCATGCTGGCATATGCCTCGGCGAGTTCCTCGCCGTACAGCGCGCCAGTGAAAACGGCTGTCGGCATTGCCGACTGCAGCTTGGCGCGGTCGACCCCGTCGCCGACGATGACCACCTGCACCGTGCCGCCGGCAGCCAGCGTGGTGAGCCGCTCGACATGCTTCTCCGGTGCGAGCCGGCCGACGAACCCGACGATCGGCTTGCCGTCCGGCGACCAGTGCTGCCGTAGCGCCTCATTGCGTGCTGACGGCGCGTATCCAATCATGTCGACCCCGCGAGCCCACTTATGCACTCGCGGAATACCATGAGCGACAAGGGATTCCATCGTCGCGCTGGATGGCGCCAGGGTGCGGTCCGCAAGCTTGTGCAGGTGGCGGAACCAGGCCCAGGCCGCTCGCTCGGTGATTCCGATCCCGTAGCTGGCCGCGAAACCCGGTACGTCGGTTTGGTATACCGCGACGGTCGGCACCCCTAGCCGACGAGCTGCCCGCACCCCGCCCCAGCCGAGCAGGGCCGGCGACGCCAGATGTATTACGTCGGGCTCGAATCCGCGCAGCACGCTCGTCAGCCGCCGCGTGGGAATCCCGAGCGGCAACGTGGTCACCTTCGGGAACATCCGCGATGGCACCCGGTGCACTCGGATCCCGTCGTGGATACGATCGGCGGGCGGCTGGCCCGGCGGCATGTCGGGTGCGATAACGAGGGCTTCGTGACCGGTGCGGCGCAGGTGCTCGAGCACCCGGATCACGGAATTGCTGACGCCGTTGACGTGCGGGAGAAAAGATTCCGCGACAATCGCTACTCGCACACCATCACGCTGTCAGTATCGCCTGTCGATATGGTTACCTACGGGCATACGTCATGCGAACTCTGACGCAAGGGGGAGGTGGGTAATGCGGTTCTGCCTGCGGGTATGCGCGATCACAGCGCTGTGGTTTGTGATGAAATGCACAGCCACCGCACAGGCCGACGTGCCCCGTACCGCGGACGGCAACGGTGCGTTGGTCGGGTCAAGCTGGCCTCTCCCAGCACCGGTGCAGTTGGAGATCTTCTGCGAACCACAATGCCCGTACTGCGCGCAGTTGGAGTCGACCTACGGCGACCGGATCGCCGCCGACCTGGCCAGCGGCCGACTCGCGATCACGTATCGATGGCTGACGTTTCTCGACGACAAACACCACAACGACGTCTCCGCCCTGGTCGGCAATGCGCTGTTTCTGGCGGCCGACCCGACAACTTCCGCGACCGCGTATCAGGCCTTCGTGCAGGACCTTTACCACCACCAGAGCGCCGACGGCCCGAACAACGGTGACGTCGCGGCGATGGCGCGGGAAAGCGGGATCCCCGACGTGGTGGCCGACCGAATCGCAGCCGGCGATCGCGTGGTCGACACCGCCGCGATCAACGACGCCAACAGGGCACGCCTCCGCCAGGTCAACCAGGAAAACCCCAGCACACCAACGGTTTACGATCTCAAGGCCAACAAACTCGTCGACACTCAGGATCCCGGCTGGCTGGACGCCTTGTCCAGCTGACGGTCCAGCCGCTTGTCCCACCACGCCAACCCTGCCAGCGCGGCTGCGGCGACGAGCCAGCCCACCACCGCGATCGATCCGGCCGGGATGATGGCCAGCTTGGCGGTGCGGTGCTCCACTCGGACCAGGTTGGGGTTGAGTTTGTCGTATTCGACGTAAATCCGCATCCCCGTTGCTAATTCGGACGGATACAGCACACCGAGCTCCGGCCGGTAGGTCACCCGGTCCGGCGTGACGAACTCGATGGTGGAGCGCCGGGGTCCCGCGCTGAGCACCTCGGCCTCCGCCACCCCCATATTGCGTTGGATGGCAATGTCATTGCGCACTGCGCCAGCCACCAGCAGCAACGACATCAGGGTGACCAGGCCGACCAGGATCAGCACGCCGATCCGCGCCCAGCGCAACACCCGATGCCCCCGCGTGTCGGGAACGTCGCCGCTGCGGCCGTGAATGAGAATGCGCACCACAGCTTTCAGCGACCCGAGGGCCGTCGCGACCCCGGCGGGGATCTTCACAATGCGGCCTTGATGGCGGCATGCAGCTGCCGCAGCGAGGATCGGTCGGCCTTGACCTCGAGCACCCGCAGGCCGGCGGCCGGCTCGTCGAGGGCCGGGCCGAGCTGATCGACCTCGATCTGCCTGCTGTCGACGTGGTAGGCGCGACACAGCGCGCCGACGTCCACATCGTGCGGGGTGCCGAACACCCGGGAGGACACATCGGAGAACCGCGGGTCGCCCTGCTCGAGCAGTTCGAAGATGCCACCGCCGTTGTCGTTGGACACCACGATGGTCAGATCGGCCGGCACCGGCTCGGTCGGCCCGATCAGCAATCCGGAGCTGTCGTGCACGAAGGTCAGATCGCCGATCAGCGCGATGGTGCGGCCGTCATGGGCCAAAGCCGCCCCGATCGCGGTGGACACGGTTCCGTCGATGCCGGCGACCCCTCGATTCGAACGCACCTTAATCCCGCGTGGGTTAAGGCCGACCAGCGCGGCATCGCGCACCGGGTTGGATGCGCCCAGCACCAGTTGGTCGCCCGGACGCAGCGCGTCGGCGACGGCGGCGGCCACATGCAGGCCGGTGGTCAGCGGGTGGGCCCTGAGCTGTCCACGCACCGCGGCGATCGCGTGCCGGTTGAGCTCGGCGCAGCGGCCCAGCCAGGCCGGGTCCGGCTCGCCGGTGGTGATCGCTCGGGTACCGGTGGCTTGGGAATTGCCCGACACG
>DATJOR010000142.1:0-24681 GCA_035506875.1 Mycobacterium sp. | reverse complement strand
GTGGATGCCGCCAGCGCGCGTTTGATGTCGTCCTTGGCGCAGCCGATGATCGCCCCGAACAGCAGCGTCACCGTGCCGACGATGATGACGCCGAGCCGGGCGTCCGGTGCCAGGCTGTACAGCGGGTTGGATCGCACGATCAGGTACACACCGGCGGTCACCATGGTGGCGGCGTGGATCAACGCGGACACCGGGGTGGGACCCTCCATCGCGTCACCGAGCCAGGCCTGCAGTGGAACCTGTGCGGATTTGGCGCAGGCACCCAACAGCAGCAGCAACCCGATCGCGGTCAGCGCGGCGCGGCTGGCACCCGGCGCCTGGCCGAAAACAGGCGCGTAGGACAGCGTGCCGAAGTTGGCGAAGATCACGAAGATCGCCAGCGCCAGCCCGGCGTCCCCGACCCGGTTCATCACGAACGCCTTCTTGGCCGCGGTGGCCGCGGTCGGCTTGTGATACCAGAAACCGATCAGCAGGTAGGACGCCAGACCCACGCCTTCCCAGCCCGCGTACAACACCAGGTAGTTGTCGGCGACCACCAGCAACAGCATCGCGGCGAGGAACAGGTTGAGGTAAGCGAAAAACCTTCGGCGGTCCGGGTCGTGCGCCATGTAGCCGACCGAGTAGATGTGGATCAGCGAACCGACACCGGTGATCAGCAGTACAAAGCAGATCGACAACTGGTCGATCTGCAGACCGAAGTCCACGTGCAGGTTGCCGACCGCTACCCAGCTGAACAGGTTCTGGCTGATGGTCCGGGCGTCGCCATGCCTGCCGAGCATGTCGGCGAGCAGCGTCACGCCGACTCCGAACGAGGCCAGCGCGGTCGCGCAGCCGAGCAGGTGTCCCCACGGGTCGGTGCGTCTGCCGCCGAGCAGCAGTATCGCGGCGCCGGCCGCGGGCAGAGCAACGACCAGCCAGGTGAAGTTTGCGATGTTAATCAACGGTCCTACCCTTTAAGCAGGTTCGCGTCGTCGACCGAAGCCGATTTGCGGGCACGGAAGATCGTCATGATGATGGCCAGGCCCACCACCACCTCGCAGGCGGCGACGACCATGGTGAAGAACGCCACCATCTGGCCGTCGAGCTGACCATGCATCCGGGCGAACGTGACGAACGCCAGGTTGACCGCATTGAGCATCAGCTCCACGCACATGAACATCACGATGGCGTTGCGGCGCAACAGCACACCGGCGGCACCGATGGTGAACAGCAGCACCGAGAGGTAGATGTAGTTCTGCGGATTCATGACGCACCGTTCTTGGAACCGTTGGAACCACGGGCGTGCACTTCCAGCTCATCGGCCGTCCGCTGTTCCAATACTTGGGGCACCGACAACCGGGAGTATGAGCCGTCGGGGAGACGCGCGGCCATGTCGACTGCGTTGTGCCGGGCATAGACACCCGGAGCGGGCATCGGGGTCGGGTGGCCGCCCGGACGGAATCGCTCGACCGACAGTTCGCGCTGAGTCTTGCGGCGCTCGAAGCGCTCTCGGTGCGCCAGAATCATCGCGCCCATCGCCGCGGTGATGAGCAGCGCGCTGGTCAGCTCGAACGCCCATAGATAGCGGGAGAAGATCAGCGCCGCCAAACCCTGGACGTTGCCGCCGTAATTGGCTCGGGTCAATCCGACGAAACCGCCCGTGGTCACGCTGCCGATGCCGGCGATGAGCACGACGCCAAATCCCAGCCCGGCCACCACCGCGGCGACCCGTTGTCCGCGCAGCGTCTCGACCAGTGACTCCGCGGAGTCCACACCGATCAGCATCAGCACGAACAAGAACAGCATCATCACTGCGCCGGTGTAGACCACAATCTGGACCACCCCGAGGAATAATGCGTCTTCGATCATGTAGAACACCGCCAGGATGATCATCGTCAACGCCAGAAACATCGCGGAGTAGACCGCGTTGGCGGCCAGTACGACGCCCACCGCCCCGATCAACGCCAGTGCGCCCAACAGATAGAAGGTGACCGCCTCACCGGTGGAGGTGCGGACAAGCGTGTCGGCCGCCAACAGGGTGATCACTGCGCCGCTTCCGAATTCTGCTTGCGGCGCAAGCCTTCTGAGGTCACGTTACCGCGGTAGTAGTCGGCGTCCGTCGCCCCTTCGGCTCTCGGGTGGGGCGCCGGGGTCATGCCCT
Source organism: Mycobacterium sp. (assembly GCA_035506875.1). Lineage (GTDB taxonomy): Bacteria > Actinomycetota > Actinomycetes > Mycobacteriales > Mycobacteriaceae > Mycobacterium. Next base: position 22,541 of record DATJOR010000142.1, on the reverse strand, counting down.
CCAGCAGCGGGGCCAACAGGTCGTGCTTTTCATAGATCAGGCCGGCGCGATTGTCGTCGGCCATCTCGTAGTGGTTGGTCATCGTCAACGCGCGGGTCGGGCAGGCTTCCACGCACAGCCCGCAGCCGATGCAGCGCAGGTAGTTGATCTGGTACACCCGGCCGTAGCGCTCGCCGGGTGAATACCTTGCCTCGTCGGTGTTGTCGGCCCCCTCGACGTAGATGGCGTCCGCCGGGCAGGCCCACGCGCACAGTTCGCAGCCGATGCACTTCTCCAGTCCATCGGCGTAGCGGTTGAGCTGATGGCGGCCGTGATAGCGCGGCTTCACCGGGCCGGGCTTCTCCGGGTAGCTCTCAGTGACGGGCCGTCGGAACATCGAGCCGAACGTGACGCCGAACCCGGCGATGGAACTCAGGAATTTAGCCATGTGCAGCCTCCTTGGTCGCCGGTGCCAGCGACTGGCCGGGCAGCGGCGGCGTGGGAAATGCCGGCTCGAAAGGCGCTGAGGACCCTGCCTCCACCGGCTCTTTGCGGCGCCTCTTGCGGATTTGCTTGTCGCCAAACGGTCTTTGCAACAGATAGAGCAGCATGACGGTGACGACGATGCTGGCGCCGACCAGTAGCGGCGTCCAGTGCGGGTAACCCTGGTTCTTCAGCGTGCGTATCGCCGCGGCGATCAGCGCCCAGGCCAGAGCAATCGGTATGAGGAGTTTCCATCCCAATGCCATGAACTGGTCGTAGCGCAGCCGCGGCAGCGTGGCCCGCAGCCAGAAGTAGGTGAACAGGAATAGCCACACCTTCGCGGTGAACCACAGCACCGGCCACCAGCCGCTGTTGGCGCCGGCCCACATGTTCAGCGGCCAGGGCGCGTGCCAGCCGCCGAGGAACAGCGTGGCGGCCAACGCCGACACCGTGGTCATGTTGATGTACTCGGCGAGATAGAACATCGCGAAGCTCAGCGACGAGTATTCGGTGTGGAAACCGGCAACCAGTTCGCCTTCGGCCTCGGGTAGGTCGAACGGCGCCCGGTTGGTCTCGCCGACCATGGACACCAGGTAGATCGTGAACGACGGCAGCAGCAGGAAGACGTACCAGACCCGGTCTTGCGCCGACACGATCTGCGACGTCGACATCGTTCCGGCGAAGAGGAACACGGTGGCGAACGACAGGCCCATCGCGACCTCGTAGGAGATCACCTGCGCGGTAGAGCGCACCCCGCCCAGCAGCGGATAGGTCGAGCCCGACGACCAGCCGGCCAGCACGATGCCGTAGACCCCGATCGACGAGAGCGCCAGGATGAACAACACCGCCACCGGCGTGTCGGTCACTTGCAGTGGGGTCCAGTGGCCGAACACCGAAACCTGCGGCCCGAACGGGATGAATGCGAAGGCTGTGATCGCGGGAATCGTCGATATGGCCGGTGCCAGCAGGAAGATCGGCTTTTCGACGCCGAACGGGGTGATCGGCTCCTTCAGCGCCAACTTGATGCCGTCGGCCAGGCTTTGCAGATAGCCGCGCGGGCCGACGCGGTTGGGTCCCCAGCGCAGCTGCATCCGGCCCAGGATCTTGCGCTCGGCAAGGATCGCAATCAGCACCGTCAGCACCAGGAAGACAAAGACGAGAAGCGCTTTGGCCAGGATCAGCCACCAGGTGTCGTGCCCGAAGCCGGCCATTACTTCGCTACTCCAATCATTTGCGCGACTCCTCAGCATGGCTGCGCTTTGCATCGTCGCTCGCGCGGATCTTCACCACGGCGCCGGGCGTGACACCCAACTGCCGGTGCACCGCGGAGCCAGGCGAGTTCAGCGGCAGCCACGCCACGTGGTCGGGCATCTCGGTGATCGTCAGCGGCAGCGTGATCTCGCCGCGGGCGGTGCTGACGGTGACGTTGTCGCCGCCGGCGGCGCCGATCGCGTTCGCGGTTTCCTCCGATAACCGCACCACCGGCGTGCGCGCGGTTCCGGCCAGGTGCGGCTCGCCGTCCTGCAGCCGCCCGTCGTCGAGCAGCATCCGCCAGCCCGCCAACACCGCCTCACCGGCACCGGGTTTGGGTGCCGCGTCCGCGGCGACGGTCGGCGCCGAGCCTGGCGCGCCGTCCCAGGCGCCCATCGCTTTCAGCTCGGCGAGCGCGGCCGCTACGGTGGGGAAGCCGAGATCGATGCCCAGCTCGTCGGCCAGCGTGTCGAGCACGCGCAGGTCCGGGTTGGCGGCAGGCGGCAGCGCGTTCGAGAAGCTGCGCGGGCGGCCCTCCCAGTTCACGTAGGTTCCCGACTTCTCCGCGGCCGGCGCGATCGGGAACACCACATCGGCGCGTTCGGTCACCGCGCTGTGCCGCAACTCCAGGCTCACCACAAAACCCGCTGCGTCCAGCGCGGCCAGCACTGCGGCGGGATCGGCGAAGTCGTCCGGTTCAATGCCGCCGACCAGCAGCGCGCCCAGTGTGCCGTCGGCGGCCGCCGCCAGGATTTCGTCGGCGTCTCGTCCTTCGGCAGCAGGCAATTCGGAGACGTGCCAGGCCTGGGCCACCTGCGCGCGGGCGGTCTCGTCGCCGAGCGGCCGGCCGCCGGGCAGCAACCCCGGCAGAGCGCCGGCCTCGAGTGCACCGCGTTCGCCGGCGCGGCGCGGCACCCACGCCAGCTGTGCGCCGGTGCTGTCGGCGAGCCTGGCCGCGGCGGACAATCCACCGGGCACGCCGGCCAGTCGTTCGCCGACGATGATGATCGCTCCCGGCTTGGACAGGAGCTTGCCGAGTTCGCTGCCGGCCAGCCCGTCCAACGCCGCAGCCTCGCCGCCGGGCACAGTGGGGATCAGGGTCCCGTCCATCTTCTGTAATCCGTTGCTGGCGAACGGCGCAACCGCGTGTACCGCCAGGCCGTGCTTGCGGGCGGCTTTGCGCAGCCGCAGGTACACGATCGGCGACTCTTCCTCCGGCTCGAAGCCGGCGAGCAAGACCACCGGCGCGGACTCCAGATCGGAGTAGCTCGTCGTGATCAGCTTGCCCGCAACTCGGGCCGCCAGGAACTGCGCCTCTTCGCTGGAATGCGGGCGGGCGCGGAAGTCGATGTCGTTGGTGCCCAGCACAATTCGGGTAAATTTGGAGTAGGCGTAGGCATCTTCGACGGTCAGCCGACCGCCGGGTAGCACACCGGCACCGCCGGGCGCTGTGGTGAGCCCCTCAATCGCCGCGGCCACCGCGTGCGGCCACGACGCCGGCACCAGCGTGCCGTCAGCGTCGCGGACCAGGGGAGTGGTGATCCGGTCGCCCTGGGTGGCGTAGGTGAAGGCCCACCGACCCTTGTCGCAGTTCCACTCCTCGTTGACCTCGGGCTCGTCGCCGGCCAGCCGGCGCAACACCTTGCCGCGGCGATGGTCGGTGCGCTGCGCACATCCCGACGCGCAGTGCTCACACACGCTTGGGCTGGAGACGAGGTCGAACGGACGGGCCCGGAAGCGGTAGGCCGTGCCGGTCAGCGCGCCGACCGGGCAGATCTGTACGGCGTTGCCGGAGAAGTACGACTCGAACGGCTCGTTGGCGTAGATGCCGACCTGTTGCAGCGCGCCGCGCTCGAGCATCTCGATGAACGGGTCGCCGGCGATCTGATCGGAAAACCGAGTGCATCGCGCGCACAGAATGCAGCGCTCACGGTCCAGCAGCACCTGCGACGAAATGTTGATCGGCTTGGCGAATGTGCGCTTGACGTCGTGGAACCGGGAATCCGGGCGGCCGTTGGACATCGCCTGGTTCTGCAGCGGGCACTCACCGCCCTTGTCGCACATCGGGCAGTCCAGCGGGTGGTTGATCAGCAGCAGCTCCATCACCCCGTGCTGGGCCTTGTCGGCCACTTCGGAGCTGAACTGCGTGCGCACCACCATGTCGTCCGCGACCGGAATAGTGCACGACGCCATCGGTTTACGCTGGCCTTCGATCTCCACAATGCATTGACGGCAGGCGCCGACGGGGTCCAACAGCGGGTGGTCGCAGAAGCGTGGAATCTGCACGCCGATCAACTCGGCGGCACGGATCACCAAAGTCCCCTTGGGAACGGTGATTTCGGTGCCGTCGATGGTCAACGTCACCAGGTCCGGATCGGTCACCTTCTCGCCGGTGTCGGCCACCTGAGTCATGGGCGCCGTTCCTCCTCATCGCTTCGCTCTGCATCGTCACTGGCGCGTGTCATGAGGCTCCGTTCGGCGCGAGCATGGACAGCTTGGGGTCGAAAGGACAGCCGCCGCCCTCGACATGTGCGACGTATTCGTCGCGGAAGAACTGGATTGACGACGCGACCGGGCTCGCCGCGCCATCACCCAAGGCGCAGAACGACTTACCGAGAATCGCGTCAGAGATATCGAGCAGCGTGTCCAGGTCTTCGGCAGTGCCGTGACCGGCTTCCAGGCGATGGTAGATCTGACTCAGCCAGAACGTGCCCTCGCGGCAGGGCGTGCACTTGCCGCACGACTCGTGCCTGTAGAAGTCGATCCACCGGCCCACCGCGCGCACCACGCAGGTGGTCTCGTCAAAAATCTCCAGCGCCTTGGTACCCAGCATCGAGCCGGCCGCTCCGACGCCCTCGTAATCCAGTGGCACGTCGAGATGCTCATCAGTCAGAAGCGGCGTCGACGACCCGCCGGGTGTCCAGAACTTCAGCTGATGGCCGGCCCGCACCCCGCCGGCGTAGTCGAGCAGTTCCCGCAACGTGACGCCCAGCGGGGCCTCGTACTGGCCCGGCCGGGTCACATGCCCCGACAGCGAATACAGTGTGAAGCCAGGCGATTTCTCGGTGCCCATCGACCGGAACCAGTCGACGCCGTTGAGAATGATCGGTGGCACGCTGGCGATGGTTTCGACGTTGTTGATCACCGTCGGGCAGCCATACAGCCCGGCGACCGCGGGAAACGGCGGACGTAGCCGCGGCTGGCCGCGGCGGCCCTCCAGCGAGTCGAGCAGCGCCGTCTCCTCGCCGCAGATGTAGGCACCGGCTCCGGCGTGCACCACCAATTCCAGGTCGTAGCCGGAGCCGGAGATGTCTTTGCCGAGGAAGCCTGCGGCGTATGCCTCCGCGACCGCGTTCTGCAGTCGCCGCAGCACTGGCAACACTTCACCGCGCACGTAGATGAACGCGTGGCTGGCCCGGATCGCGTACGACGCGATGATCACACCCTCGACCAGGAAGTGCGGAGTAGCCAGCATCAGCGGAATGTCTTTGCACGTACCAGGTTCCGACTCGTCGGCGTTGACCACCAGGTAGTGCGGCTTGGCTGCCGCGCCGCTGTCGCCCTGCGGGATGAACGACCACTTCGTCCCGGTCGCGAAACCCGCGCCGCCGCGACCGCGCAGGCCGGAATCCTTGACCGCGGTGATCACGTCGTCCGGCTTCATCTTCAAGGCCTTCTCCAGCGCCTTGTAGCCGTCGTTGCGGCGGTAGGTCTCGAGAGTCCACGATTCGGGGTCGTCCCAGAAACGGCTCAGCACCGGAGCCAGCGGCGTAGGTGACCCCATTAGCGCCCTTCCCCTGAATTCTCGGGTGACGGCGCGGTCATGTTGTGCTCCTTGGCAACCTGCAGCCCGGCCAGTGTGGCCGCGCCCGCTCCGCCCTGACCTTCGTCCGGCCGCGGATCGGGGAAACCGGCCAGAATCCGCTCGGTCTCTTTGAATTTGCACAGCGGAGCCAGGCCGCGTGACGGCGCCGGCGGATTTCCGGAGCGCAGCCCGTCAACGAGTTGGCGCGCTGACTCTGGAGTCTGGTTGTCGTAGAACTCCCAGTTGACCATCACTACCGGCGCGAAGTCGCACGCCGCATTGCACTCGACGTGCTGCAGCGTGACCGATCCGTCCGGGGTTGTCTCGTCGTTGCCGACGCCGAGATGCTCTTTGAGCGAGTCGAATATCGCATCGCCGCCCATCACCGCACACAATGTGTTGGTGCACACGCCGACGAAGTAGTCGCCGGTCGGTCCCCGGCGATACATGGTGTAAAAGCTTGCGACAGCCGCGACTTCGGCGCCGGTCAGTCCGAGCTGTTCGCCGCAGAACTCGATACCGGCCGGTGTGACGTAACCGTCCTCGGACTGCACCAGGTGAAGCAGCGGCAGCAGCGCCGAGCGGGGATTCGGGTAGCGGCCGATGATCTCCTTGGCGTCCACTTCCAGGCGTGCCTGCACATCGGCCGGGTACGCCTCGGGTGCGCCTTCGGTGACGAACTGCCCGGGCTCCTCGGGCGGCGGGCCGAGCCGAATGAACACCCGCTCGCCGTTGCCTCCGGCGCCGGGGATCTGTGGTGTGGTCATCGGTCCACCCCGCCCATCACCGGGTCGATACTGGCCACCGCGCTGATCACGTCGGCGACCATGCCGCCTTCACACATCGCGGCGACGGCCTGGAGGTTAGTGAACGACGGGTCCCGGTAATGCACCCGGTACGGACGGGTGCCACCGTCGCTGACCATGTGCACGCCCAACTCGCCGCGGGGCGATTCGACCGCGACGTAAACCTGCCCGGCCGGCACCCGGATGCCCTCGGTGACCAGCTTGAAGTGGTGGATCAACGCTTCCATCGAGCCGCTCATGATCTTCTCGATGTGCTCCGGCGAGTTGCCCAGTCCGTCCGGGCCGACTTTCAGATCGGCCGGCCAGGCGATCTTGCGGTCCTGCACCATGGTCGGGCCGGGCTTCAGCTTGTCCAGGCACTGTTCGATGATCTTCAGGGACTCCCACATTTCCTTGACGCGAATGATGTAGCGGCCGTAGGCATCACAACCGTCGTCCGTGATCACGTCGAACTCGTAGTTCTCGTATCCGCAGTAGGGTTCGGCGCGGCGCAGGTCGTGCGGCAGCCCGGTGGACCGTAGGCACGGCCCGGTCACTCCCAGTGCCATGCAGCCGGTCAAGTCCAGATAGCCGACGTCTTTGGTGCGTGCTTTCCAGATCGCGCTCTCGCTGAGCAGGTCGTCCATCTCGCGTATCGCGACCTTCAACGGCTTGAGGGCTTCGGCGATTTCGGTCTTCGCGTCGGGCGGCAGGTCTGCGGCGACGCCTCCGGGCCGGATGTAGGCACTGTTCATCCGTAGCCCGGTGATCGACTCGAACAGCGTGAGGACGATCTCGCGCCCTTTGAAGCCGGTGAACATCGGCGTCATCGCGCCCAACTCCATGCCGCCGGTCGCCAAAGCGACCAGGTGCGAGGAGATCCGGTTGAGCTCCATCATCAGCACCCGGATGACGTTGACCCGTTCGGGGATCTCATCGGTGATGCCGAGCAGCTTCTCCACACCTAGGCAGAACGCGGCTTCGTTGAAAAACGGTGATAGGTAATCCATTCGGGTTACGAATGTCACGCCCTGCGTCCAGTACCGGTATTCGAGGTTTTTCTCGATTCCGGTGTGCAGGTACCCGATTCCGCACCGGGCATCGGTGACGGTCTCGCCTTCGATCTCCAAGATCAACCGCAGCACCCCGTGGGTAGAGGGGTGCTGCGGTCCCATGTTGACGACGATCCGTTCGCCGGGTTCGCCCTTCTTGCGGGCGGCTTCGACGATCTGGTTCCAATCCTGGCCGGTGACAGCGATTAACGTGTCCGAGCCGTCACCCTGCGCCGCGTTCATGGTTTCGCTCATCAGTTATAGGACCTCCGCTGATCGGGCGGGGGAATCTGGGCGCCCTTGTACTCGACTGGGACGCCGCCGAGTGGATAATCCTTGCGCTGTGGATGTCCCTCCCAGTCGTCCGGCATCTCGATACGGGTCAATGAGGGATGGCCGTCGAAGATGATGCCGAAGAAGTCGTAGGTCTCGCGCTCGTGCCAGTCATTGGTCGGGTAGATCGCGAACAACGACGGGATGTGCGGATCACCGTCCGGCGCAGCCACTTCCAGTCGGACACGACGGCAAAAGGTGATCGAGCTCAGCGGATAGACCGCGTGCAGCTCGCGCCCGGTTTCGTGTGGGTAGTGCACACCGTTGACGCCCAGGCACAACTCGAACCGCAGTTGCGGGTCGTCGCGAAGGCGGCGAGCGACTTGCGGCAGTAGCGCGCGGCGTACGTGCAGGGTCAGCTCATCACGGTAGACGACGACTTTCTCGATGGCGTCGGCAAATTCGACGTTGTCGTCGGCTTTCAACGCTTCGGCCAACCGGTCGACGACCTCGTCGAAGTAGCCGCCGTAGGGACGCGGACTGCCGTCGTCGATCGTGACCTGGCGCACCAGTCTTCCGTAGCCCGACGTGTCACCGCTGCCGCGGACACCGAACATGCCGTGGCGGGTCTCGATCAGCTCTGGGTCTGACGCGGCGGTGTCAACGGGAGATCCGCCAACCTCGCTGGCCGCTCGTTTCGGGTCGTGTTCCGGCGAACTCATCGCAACAGTCCGTGCATCTCGATTGTCGGCCTGGCGGCAAGGGCGGCCTGTTCGGCTTCGGCGATGGCCTGCTCGCGGTTGACGCCCAGCGGCATCTCCTGAATCTTGTCGTGCAGCTTCAGGATTGCGTACAGCAACATCTCCGGACGCGGCGGGCAGCCGGGCAGGTAGATGTCTACCGGGACGACGTGGTCCACGCCCTGCACGATCGCGTAGTTGTTGAACATGCCGCCCGAGGAGGCGCATACGCCCATGGACAAAACCCATTTGGGTTCGGCCATCTGGTCGTAGATCTGACGCAGCACCGGCGCCATCTTCTGGCTGACGCGGCCGGCCACGATCATCAAATCGGCCTGCCGTGGAGTGGCTGAAAACCTCTCCATGCCAAACCGTGCGATGTCGAATCTCGGGCCGGCGGTGGCCATCATCTCGATCGCGCAGCAAGCCAATCCGAACGTCGCCGGCCACAACGAGTTCTTGCGAAAGTAACCCGCCAGTTGCTCGACGGTCGTCAGCAAGAAACCGCTTGGCACTTTCTCCTCTATGCCCACGATTTACCTCAATCCCAAGTCAAGCCGCCGCGGCGCCATACGTATGCGTAGGCCACAAAGACGGTCAGCATGAAGACCACCATCTCGATGAGCGCGAACAGGCCCAGCTGGTCGTAGCTGACCGCCCACGGGTACAGGAACACGATCTCGATGTCGAAGACGATGAACAGCATCGCCGTCAGGTAGTACTTCACCGGGAATCGCTGCCCGCTGCCTGCGTGCGGCGCGTTGGCCGGCTGGTCGCTGGGTTCGATCCCGCATTCGTATGCCTCGAGCTTCGAGCGGTTGTACCGCGACGGGCCGGTGATCTGCGCGATTGCGACCGAGCCGAGGGCGAAAGCAGCGGCGATCCCCCCAAGCACGAGGATGGGTAGGTACAGATTCATGCCGCGTAGACGCTGCCTAACTATTTGTCTTTTGCCTGACTGACTGTGAGCGCAACCACAGCCTAGCGACCGTGTGTAGTCCCGCGCTCAGCAGTCTAGATGTGACCTCAACCACAGCCGATTAGGTGGTCGGCCGGTCGGCGCGAGCAACGGCTGGTCGGCAATCGCAGATTAGCGACTAACGTTGTACAGCAATGTGTTTGACCTGATTGCGGTATCGGTTCGCGGCCCCGGCGGGCCGCGCCGCGCGACCCGCGTCTACTTGCGGTCTTAGTTCGGCGATCGGTTAGTGACCAGCAGGGCGTAGCAACTCGAGCACCGTCCGGCTGAGCCGGATCGGGTCGATCGGGTGGGGGACTGCACCCTCAGCGCGTGACCAGCTGGCCAGCCAGGCGTCGTCGCGCCTTCCGGTCAAGACGACGATCGGCGGTCCCTGGTCGATTTCGTCTTTGAGCTGTTTGGCGATCCCGATGCCGCCTTCGGGGGTCGCCTCGCCGTCGAGGATCGCCAGATCGATGCCTCCGGCGTCCACCTGCTGGATTACCACCGGTCCAGTGGCCACTTCGACGTAGCTCAGCTCGGGCAGGTTCGGATGCACCCGTTTGCCCAACGCCAGCATGACGTCCTGGCGGGTCTTGGCGTTATCGCTGTACACGAGGACCCGCAAAGGGCTGGTGGCAGACACGGACCAGATCGTACTGCCCGGCGACGATGCAGGCCGCATGGCGGCCTGAGGAGAAGTCGGGTAATCGAACTACTGCCCGGCGGTGTTTACCGTGGCGCACGGACGAAGTACGCGTCGGCTGACACGGTCGCCCGCTCGCCGACCATGCCCAGCCGATTCCAGCCCAGGTCGAACTGGGTCCGGTCGACCTCGGTTTTCGCCGAGACCCGCACCGACCCGTCGTCGAGCAGGGTGATCCGGACCGGCAGCGGCACCGGGGCGGTGACGCCCTTGATGCTGAAGGTGGCCCGCAGATCGGCGGCGTTGCCGGAAGTCGGCTCCAGGGCGGTGACCACGACGCTAATCTCCGGGAAGCGTTGAGCGTCGAAGAAATCGGCCGACCGCAGATGCGCGTCGCGTCTGCGGATCCCGGTGTGCAACGACGCCACCTGGATGTCGACCCGGCCGAAGATGGCGCCCTTGCCGGTGATCTGACCGTCGCCGCTGACGTCGTCGAATCGGCCTTTGACGCTGATCAGACCCCACATGTTGCTGATCTTGAAGTTGATGGTGGTTTTGTCGGGAACGAGGTTCCACACCCCTGCGGTGTCAGGATCGATCAGCAGTGTTTCCAGGGTGGTCATCGGCACCTCCGTTGCCGGCTAGCTCGTCAGCGGCGCGATTCCGGCTGGATCGAAGTATTCGTCGATACGGCTGATCAGCGCTTGAGAACTAGGAGAGAACTTCACCTTAATCACGATGCACACGCGCAGGGCGATCGATCCGCCGTTACGGCCGGCGGCGTGCAGGATGTGCTGCTGGACGAAACCGCCGGGGAACAGCTGACGGTCGAGGATCTCGTAGCGGCGTTGGGTGGTGACGTCGACGAACCAGTGCAGCACCTTCAGCGCCCGCACCTTGTCGTCGTCGCGGCGGGCGCCTGCCCGCCATACGGCGATGTCGTCGGCGAATAGCAGGTCGAGTCGTGCCTCATCACCGCGCTCGATGGCCGCGAACAGCTCATCGGCCAGATCGACGACGACCTCGGCAGCGGGCATAGCGGTCTCCTTACTCGTCCTGGTAGCCGGGGTGTGCGGCAGCCAATCGGCGACTGACCAACGCCCGCAGTGCCGATTGCACCTGGTCGCTGTCCCCGTCGAGTTCACCTGCTCGGATGGCGGTAGCCAGCTGGGCTTCGTCGACACATCCGACGCCGGCCAGCGCGCTGTCGACGCCGTCGTCGGAGGCGGCGAGCAGTTCGCGTTCGACGATGCGCAGCGCGTTGGCCGCGACCCGGGCATGGAAATTGACCTGGCCGGAGGTCGACTCACGCACATCGGTCTCGAGAAATTCGGCCACCGCGGCGATGAGTTCGGTCGCGGTGGGACGACCGTGTGCGGAGGTCATCAGGTGGCGGGCGCCTCGGGGCCGCGATCCACGCCGGTGCGCAGCTTCACCGAGGCCGAGTAGGCGAGCGTCCGGAAACGCAGCACGGGATCATCCGAGGGTGCGATGCCCTCGGTGACCCGCATGGGGTCGAACACGACGATGTCACCGCCGCGTTCGCGTTCGGTGTCGGCGCCGGTGATGGTGAGGGTGCCGACGGTCACGGTTTGGGTGCTGCGCCATGGTTTGGACGGATCGACGGTCGAATCGCCCTCCGCCGCGATCTGGACCTGGTAGGAGAACCGGACGGGTTCTGACGCCAGGCGCGCGTCGAGCTCGTCGATCAAAAAGTTGGCGCTCTTGCTCTTCGCGACGTCCGGCGGCAGGAACTCCTCGCCGGCCACAGGAACCAAGTGGTAACGAACGAATCGCTCACTGCCGTCGGCGGCGATCCAGCGGAAGGCGTGCAACCCGTAGTACTGGACGGTGCCGTAGCTCGCGGGCACCCTGTTGGCGGCGCGCAATATCGGTAACGCGCCGAAGAAACTGGGATGGGTGGCGATGTAACCGGCCAGACGCAGCGGGGCGGTGACGCCGGGGCGCATCGCGCGCAGGAGGGCTACGAACCCATCGGGCGTGCTAGACGCGAAAAGCCTTGCGGTTTGCGTGGATACGTCGGTGGTCGACCCGTCTGGCAGCGTGAACTTCACCGCCATTCCGCGTATTCCGGGCACGTTGTCGGGCTGCGCCGGGTTCCCTGAGCCGTTGGAAAACCGGACCAGCGCGGGCACGGCCGTGCCGCCCAGGTGTGCGGCGCGGGACAGTTGGGCGGCCTCGCTGCTGGCGGTGAAGGTGCCGCGGTAGAGCTTGCCCTTGGCGTGCAACGCCCGTTGGCCGGGCTGCGCCCCGCCGGTGCCGCGGATTGCGTCGATTGCATCATCAGGAGTGACCACAGCGAAATCCTAGGTTCAACCGGTGCCCAGCGCGGCCGTGTCGAGCAAGTCGAGCAGGTCCCACTCGGTTTCGCAGACTCGGCGACCGATTGCCGCCAGCTCCACCGACCGGGTCTGTCCGCTCAAGTGGCGCTCGGCTTGGTAGCGGCAGATAACACCCCAGCGCAACGTGGCCAGCACCAACCACCAGTGAAACGCCACCCGATCGACGGTTGTCCCACTGGCCTGTTCATAGGCACCAAGGAAATCCTCGACGCTGCCGAGGCCGCCGGCCGCGCGCTCGCGCGGCGCGCCGAATCGCCAGGCCCGGATGCAGAACCAGGCCAGGTCTTCATAGCTCTCGCCGATCTGCACCAGCTCCCAGTCCAGCACTGCGGCCAGCTTGGATCCGTCGACGATGAGGTTGCCCATCCGGTAGTCGCCGTGCACCAGCACGGTCGGCGACGGTGCCGGCCTGCGTGCGGCGAGCCAGCGAAAGGCCCACTCAAATGTCGCGGTGGTGTCGCCCATGGCGTCGAGTCGTGCGCGCCATTCGTCGAGCTGGTCCACATGGGTGACGCCGGGGAGGTTCGGGTCGGCGCGGTGGATTGCGGCCAGTGCCTGGGCGCACTGGCCGAGTAGCCGTGCCCGGCCGGCGTCGTCGAGCTGACGCTGAATGCGCCGGACGATGGTCTCGCCTTTGATCTCGTCGCAGATCAGATACGGATTGCCAAGTGCGGCAGCCGAATCGTCGGCAATCAGCACATGCGGGACCGGCGCGCCGGCGGCCGCGGCGGAAGCCTGAGCGCGGGCTTCGAGTTCCATGCCGGCGTGTACGTCGTCCGGTGGGCCGATGCGCAGGATCAGTGACCGCCGTTGGTCGGGTGTGACGGCGTCGAATGCCCACGTGGTTCGGCTGGCGCCGCCGGTCAGTGCGCGCAGATTGTCGATCGTGACGTCGCCGTGCAGTATTGGGCGCAACACCGCGGCCAAGCTGTCGTGCAGGCTCACTTGTGGCCGAATTTGAACAGGCGCTGCGCCACCCGCCGGATCTGGATCTCCTCAGCACCTTCGGTGATCCGGTAGCGGCGGTGATGGCGGTAGATGTGCTCGAACGGCTCGTGACGGCTGTAGCCCAGGCCACCGAAGATCTGCATGGCACGGTCGGCGGCGTCGCAGACCAATCGGTTCGCACGATAATTGGCCATCGACACTTTGTCGGACACCTCCATGTGGTGGTTGCGGTCCAAGTGCCAGGCTGCGTACTGCACGAGCAGTCGCACCATCTGCGCTTCGGTCTGCAGCTCGGCTAACGGCCACTGCACAGCCTGGTTGACCGCCAGCGGCTTACCGAACACCCTACGTTCGCCGGCGTATTCGGCGGCACGGTCAATGCAGTATTGCGCTGCGCCCAGGCTGCTGGCGGCTTGCCGAATTCGGTTCTCGTGCAGGAACGTTTGCGCAACTTCCAGCCCGCGATCCACTTCGCCGAGTACCGCGTCGGCGGGCACCCGGACATCGTTGAGATCGACTTCGCCGTGGTCGGTGGGCATGTTGAATGTCCACCAGTAATACGGGACGGTAAAGCCCTGCGCGTCGGTGGGCACCAGGAACGCGGTGATGCCCCGGGCCTGTCCCGGCTCGCCGGATGTGCGGGCGAAAATCAAATCGTGCGTGGCCCGGTGGACGCCGGTGTTGAACCGCTTGGAACCGTTGATCAGCCATGCCCCCTCGTTGGAGCCGTCCTGTACAGCGTGCGTTTCCAGCCAGGTCGCATCCGAGCCGTGCTGCGGTTCGGTGAGCCCGAAGGCCATCGACCGTGCGCCGGTGATCAACGCCTCCGACCACTCCGCGCGTTGCGCATCGGTGCCGAAGCGTTCCATCATGATCACCTGCGGAAAGTTGCCGACGATCGATGATTCGTTCTGCAAGTCGTTGTGCAGGCCAAGACCCTTGTGCGCCAGATGCTCCCGAATCACAGCCATGTCGACGTTGGTGCCGTCGCGCCCACCCAGCGACGACGGCAACCCGTAGCGCAGCCAGCCGGCCTTGTCGGCACGTCGGCGCATCTCGGAAAGCAGATCCTCCCACTCCCGGGTCGGGATGCCGTCGTTGTCCCAATCGGTGCGGGCATGCTCCCGGCGCTGGTCGAAGAACTGCATGTTCTCAGCCTGAAGCGGGGCGATTTCGCGCTCGATGAACGCATCCATGTCGGCGAGTAGCCCCGGAAGGTGTTCTGGCAAAGTGAAATCCACAGTTCTCTCCTTACGCGCCGTAGAGAATCTTCTTCCACACCGTTGACAGGGTTGCAATGGCGTCCTCGTCGCTGATGTCCAGGCAAAGTCCTTTGGGCCCGGAGGGCCCTGCGACCACGGTGGTGAAGTTCTCGAACAGCAGGGCGATGGCTGCCGCCGTGTGTTGCGGGTTGAGCTCGGCTCCGAAGCCTTGCTGCTGTGCGCGACGGATGGAGGCGGCGACGATGTCCATACCGAACCGCCGGAATTCGTTCTGCACGGCGGCGAACCGCGGTTGGGTCGCCGCCAGCTGCGCCACGGCGATCATGATGCCGATGTTCTGCTTGAACATGTTCCAGTAGCCGGTGACGACGGCGGTGAAGAACGCGTCGTCATCGGGGGAGCCCGGCAGATCAACGCTCAACCCGGACGGTGTGACGATGTCGTGCAAGAACGACTCCGCCAACGCGGCGAGCAGGTCTTCCTTGTCGGCGAAATACCGGTAGAAGACCGCCGCTGACTTTCCCGCCGCCGAGGTGATGTCTGCCAGCGTCGTGCCGTGAAAGCCGCGTTCCGCGAAGAGCTTACGGGCAGCCTGCTCGATGGCTGCCCGGGTCTGCAGGCCCTTGGCGGTCAGTGTTCGCGTACTCTCCGCGGTCGGCATCACGTTCGGATCCGGTCACCGGCGCGCAGTAGAGCGCTGGGCAAGTCATGGCCGACGACCGATTTCGCGACTTCGGCCGCGGAGATGGCGGCCTGCAGGTCGATGTCGACGTCGATGCCGCTGTCTCTCAGCAGGTACACCAGGTCCTCGGTGGCGATGTTGCCGGTCGCCCCCGGTGCGAACGGACAGCCGCCCAGCCCGCCGACCGATGCGTCCAGTCGGGTGACCCCGGAGCTGACCGCAGCGTAGGCGCTGGCCAACCCGGCGCCGCGGGTGTTGTGGAAATGTCCGCCGAGCGGGAGCTCGCCGATCACCGGATGCAGTTGTGCGATCAGCGAGCTCACCCGGCCCGGCGTGGTGGTGCCGATGGTGTCGGCGATGGAGAACCGGTCGACACCGCGATCGCGTGCCGCGGCGGCGATGTCTAGGACCCGCTGCGGTGGTGTCGGCCCCTCGAACGGGCAGTCCCACGCGGTGGCGACGATCACCTCGACGGTGACGTCGCTGTCGTGGGCGATCGCGACGATCTCGTCGATCTGCTCGGTGGCCTCAGCGCTGCTGCGCCCGACGTTCGCCTGGCTGAACGCGTCGCTGGTCGACACCACGTATTCGACCGAGCGCAATCCCGCGGCGACGGCCCGCTTAGCGCCGTTGGGACTGGCCACCAGCGCGGAGAACTCGATGTCGGGGTAGTTGGGCAGGTGCGCGGCGAGCTCGGCGGCGTCGGCCATCGAGGGCACCTTCTTTCGCGAGACGAACGCGGTGGCCTCCACCTCGCGCACCCCGGTAGCGGCGACGGCGGCCAGCAGCTCCAGCTTGGCCGACAACGGGATTGGCTTTTCGATTTGCAACCCGTCGCGCAGCGATACCTCGCGAATCTCGACGTGCGTGTTCATAGCACCTCCTCGGCGTGCAGCTCTTCGAGTTCGTCGGCGGTCTTGCCGAGTAGCCCGACGAAGACGTCGTCATTGTGTTGTCCGGGCCGCGCCGGGCCGGCGTTGCGCACTGTGCCCGGAGATTCCGAGAGCACCGGCACGATGCCGGGTCCTAGAACGGTCCGCCCGAGTCGTTCGTCGTAGTGCTCGACCAGCATGTCGCGCGCCCGCAGCTGGGGGTCGTTGACCACTTCGGCCACCGTATTGATCGGGCCCGCGATCACGCCTGCGGCGCTGAGGGTTTCGATGATTTGGTTGGGCTCGCGTTCGGCGGCCCAGGCGCCGATGATCTTGTCGAGCTCGTCTTGGTTGCGGCCGCGGGCGCCGTGGCTGGCGAATCGGTCATCAGTCGCCAGCTCCGGGCGGCCCATCGCTTGGCACAGCCGGGCGAACACGGTGTCCTGGTTGGCGGCGATCACCACCCAGGAGCCGTCGGCGCTGCGATAGATGTTCGACGGCGCGATGCCGTCCAGGCGCGTGCCTGACGGCCCGCGCACCACACCGCCCACGTCGTAGTCGGGAATCGTGGATTCCTGCACCGCCAAACATGATTCGGTCAACGCAACGTCGACGACTTGGCCTCGCCCGGTGATGCTGCGGCGGTACAGCGCGGCCAACGCGCCCTGGGCGCCGAACATACCGGCCAGGCTGTCGCCCAGCGACAGCGCCAGCCGGGGTGGCGGCCCGCCGGGGAAACCGTTGAGGTGCCGCAGCCCGCTGGCCGCTTCGGCGACCGAAGCGTAGCCGGCCTTGAGTGCGTCGGGCCCGGTCTGCCCGTAGCCCGACACCCGAACCAGGATGATTCCCGAGTTGCGGTGGCTGAGCACGTCGTAACCCAGGTTCCATCTCTCTAGGGTGCCCGGACGGAAGTTCTCCACCACGATGTCGGATTTTTCGACCAGATCAAGGAACAGCTCACGGCCGCGCGGCCGGCGCAAGTCCAAGGTGATCGACTTTTTGTTGCGCGCGTGCACCGTCCAGAAAACGTGGTGCCCGTCGACTTCGGCCTGCCCCCAGGTTCGCAACGGATCCGGTGCACCGGGCGGTTCCACCTTGATCACGTCGGCGCCCATGTCGCCGAGCAGTCGCCCGGCGAACGGTCCGGCGATCAGCGTGCCGAGTTCGAGCACCCGGACACCGTCGAGCGCACCTGTCATGAGGGACTCGCGAAGTCGTGACGCACCAGCCAGTCGGTGACGACCTCGACCGCATGGCGCAGCTTGTCGCGTTGATCAGGTCCAGCGTAATAGTGGGTGGCGCCCGGGATTTCGTGGATCTCCTTGTCGGGATGGCCGATTGCCTCAAACAGCCGCCGGGTGTGGCTGGGTGTGCAGGCGTCGTCGGCCAGGTTGCCGATCACCAGCGCCGGCACCGCAATGTCTTTTCCGCAGTCCACGCCGTCGCCATGCGCGTCGTCGTAGCTCCATTGCGACAGCCAACTGCGCAGCGTGGAGAAGCGGGCCAGCCCGACCGGGCTCATGTTCACCACTCGAGGATCGCCCAGATAGCAGGTTCCCGGTGTGCGTTCGTTGGGATCGACGTTGGGATCCAGCCAGCGCGGGTCGGCCATGGTGCCGTGCACGACGAATCCGAACTCGTCATCGGGGCGGCCGGTGGCTTTCAGTTCGGCCAGCTTTTCTTTGACCCAGGCAGTGATGCGGCGGTTGCGGCTGATCTGCGCCTGCCGGTAGCGAGCCAGAAACTCCTGGCTGTAAGGCGGTTGGTTGGGGTTGTCCGGGTTGTAGATGTCGAGTTCCGGGTCGCGCTTGGTGGGGTCGGATTCGTCCAGAATCGACGCATCCAGCCATTCGGTCAGCGTGCCGTGCCGGCTGATGTGCGCGGCCAGCAGCATGATGCCATCAGCGGCGGGCAGATCCAGCGTGGTCAGATCGGGCCCGTCGCCCGACGGGCTCGACGTGATGGTCGGGTGCTGGGCCTGCTGTTGGTAGAACACTGACAGCGAACCGCCGCCACTCCAGCCCGCCAGCACCACCTTCCGATAGCCAAGGCGGTCCTTGGCGTCCTTGATCGCCGCGCCCAGATCCTCCACCACCTTCTCCATCAGCAGCGCCGAGTCGGTGCCGCGGAACCGGCTGTTGCAGTAGATGACATGGTGGCCCGCCCTGGCCAGCGCGTTGATCATCGGCAGATACGCACCCCCGCCGATCGGGTGCATGAACACCAGCACGGTGTCTGACGGTTTGTCTTTCGGCTTGAGCAGATAGCTCTCCAGCACGGTGATCTCGGCCAGCCCGCCATAGACGTCCCGGACACCCGAATTGTTCTCGAACGCAACGAGATACGGAATCCGGTCGTATTCATGTTTCATCAATGCTGTCCTAGGTCGTGCGCCAGCACTTCGGCTGACGGGGTGAGTCGGCGGCGGGTGTCGACGGCGATCACTTGCCAGTCGACGCGGGAATGTTCGTCGAATTTGCGACGGGCCCGCTCTCGTGCCTTCTCCGGCGCGCCATGGTGAACTCCCTGCGGCGCATGAGTAATCAGGCCCGGAGGCATCGGGATGCCATAGAGCGAGCCGCCGTGAAAGAAGGCGATCTCGTCGTAGTCGACGTTGCGGTGATACCAGGGTGTGCGTTCGGTGCCGGGGACACCTTCGGCGGGTTTGGGCAGAAAGTTCATCACGTAGACGCCGGTGGCCTGCATGAACAAGTGCACGGTCGGCGGCAGGTGGACACTGTCCGAGGTGATCACGTTGTAGTCGGCGATGTTGAACGTGAACGCGAAGTTGTCGCCGCGCCAACCTTCGACATCGATCGGATTGTGTTGGTAGAACAGCGTTGTCGGGCCATCCTCGTGGACAAGCCGGACCTCGTACTCGGCGCGGTCGTCATCCTCGATCGGAGCCGGGTCCGGGATGACTGCCTGCGATGGGTCGAAGGGGAAATGCCGGCCCAGCGACCCGGGCGGCGGGACGCGGAACTCGTCGCTCGCCTCGATCATCAGCAATGTCGATTCGCCGTCGGGCACTTGGCGCCATGTGCATGCCTTGGGGATGTACACCCAGTCACCCTCGCGGTAGGACAGCGGCCCGAACTCGGTCTCCAGCAGGCCGCTGCCCTGGTGCACAAAGCACAGCAGGTCACCGTCGACGTGGCGGGTGTAGAACGGCATCGGCTGATGGCGGCGGGACAGCGAGATGCGGCAGTCGGCGTTGGCGAACATCAACAGCGGCCCACCGTTGGCGTCGGTCGCGTCGCTGGGCTTGAGCTCGCTGGACAGCACGTCGATCGGGCGCAGCGGCCCCTCTGAGCGGTACGCGGTGGGGTCGTGGCGGCGGTAGATGTTGGCGGTGCGCCCGGTGAATCCGCCGCGGCCCAGCTCGTCGTCCTTCAGACCGTCTAGATCGGCATGAAGCCGGTGTGGCGTTCTGCCTTTGCGCAGGTGGATGAAGGATTCCATGGTGGCTCCCAGCGTGCGACGGCATCGGCGACAAGTGAAGAACTAAAAGTGACATTACTTTTTCTTCTTGCTCGATACAAGGGCCCGGTGCGACAGCTGTTGTCACAAGAACCACAGGCGTCTCGCCGAGGAACGGGACCCGATGTGCCCGCCTAACAGCGACAAGGTCGGTAGAGCGGAACTCGCCATCCGGTTGTCGCTCGAAGGCGGGCAAAAAGCCAACCACTTCCCCGCTGAGGCTGGTGCGGCCGATGGGACACGCGAGGTGTCAGTCCCGTACGCGTAGGACGACTTTGCCTTTGGCGGTGCGATTCTCCAGCGACGCGATCGCCGCGGCGACCTCGTCGAGCGGGTAGACCACCGGCTCCGGGGGAGCCAGCTTGCCCGAGGCGAGCAGCTGCTCGAGGTGGGCCCACTGCTCGGTCAGTGCGCCGGGGTGGGTGCCCGCCCAGGCGCCCCAGCCGACGCCGACCACGTCAATGTTGTTGAGCAGCAGCCGATTCACCTTCACCGTGGGAATCTCGCCGCCGGTGAAGCCGATCACCAGCAGCCGCCCGCCAGGGGCGAGCGAGCGCAGTGAGTCGGTGAACCGGTCGCCGCCGACTGGATCGACCACCATGTCGACCCCGCGGCCGTTCGTCAATTCCTTTGCCGCGTCCTTGAATCCGTCGGCCAGCACGACGTCAGTCGCGCCGGCCGCCGTCGCGATCTCGGCCTTGTCTTCGGTGCTGACCACCGCGATGACCCGGGACGCTCCGAGCACCGGGGCCAACCGCAGCGTCGACGTGCCGATCCCGCCGGCCGCCCCGTGCACCAGCACCGTCTCGCCGGCCTGCAGCCGGCCGCGCACGGTCAGCGCGAAGTACATGGTCAGGTCGTTGAACAGCAGACCCGCGCCCGCCGTGAAACTGACGTTGTCCGGCAGCTTGAAAACCCGGTCGGGCGCCAGCACCGCGACTTCGGCCATGCCGCCGGTGAGCATGGTCAGCCCCACGACCCGGTCGCCGGGACGCACATGGGCGTCGTCGGGCGCCGACCGGACCACCCCGGCGATCTCGGCACCGAGCACGAAGGGCGGATCAGGCCGGTACTGATAGAGGCCGCGGGTTAGTAGCGCATCGGGGAAGGCTGCTCCCGCAGCGTGCACCTCGACCACCACGCCGTCGCCGGTCGGTTCATCGATCTCGCCTACCTCGACAGCATCGGGACCATCAAGCCGAGTCAACTGTGCTGCGCGCATGCCAGCAGAGCCTACTAACCGCTCAGAAACCGCCAGCGACGCGGACCACGGCGCGACCGGTGAACGCCCCCGCGCGCACCCGGTCGAGCACGGCGACGACATCTTTGACGTCGACGTCGGTGGTGTTCGCATCGAGATGCCGCGGGCGCAGGGAGTCGCCCAGTCGCGCCCACAGCTCGCGGCGCCGAGCGATCGGCATCTGGACCGAATCCATGCCGAGCAACGCGACCCCGCGCAGGATGAACGGCATCACCGTGGTGTGCAGCGCCGGGCCACCGGTCAGTCCGCTGCAGGCCACCGCGCCGCCGTAGTCGACGGCGCTGAGCACATCGGCCAGCGTCGCGCCGCCCACGCAGTCCACACCCGCCGCCCAGCGCGCCTTGGCCAGCGGCCGCGGCTTGGCGTCCGGATCGGCGGGCAATCGACCGATAACCTCAGCGGCGCCAAAGTCTTTCAGCCGTTGTTCGGCTTCGGGCTTACCCGTCGAAGCCACCACGTGAAAGCCCGCGCCGGCAAGCAAGTCCACGCTGGTCGAGCCGACGCCGCCGGTCGCCCCGGTCACCACGACCGATCCGGCGCCCGGTTCGACACCCCAGTCGATGAGCGCCTGCACGCTCATTGCCGCGGTGAAGCCGGCGGTGCCGATGGCCGCAGCGTCGTGCGCGCTCAACCCGTCGAGTCGCACGATCTGATCCGCCGGCAGCCGGGCATATTCGGCGTAACCGCCGTGGTGACCGGTGCCGATCTGGTAGCCGTGCGCGACGACGACGTCGCCGACCGCGAAGTCCGGCGACTGCGATTCCACGACTTCGCCGGTCAGGTCGATGCCCGGGACGACGGGATAGTCGCGCACCACGCCGCCGCCCGGTGTCAGGGCCAGCGCGTCCTTGAAGTTGACGCTGGAGTACTGCACCCGGATCGTCACGTCACCGGGCGGCAGGTCGTCGAGGCGAAGGGTCTCGACCGATGCGGTGATCCGGTCGCCATCTTGGTGTGCGACGAGCGCGTGAAACGTGTCCATCCTTCGACGCTAACCTCACCGGATGGATTCCTTTCCACTTGGTCGCTTTTCGGTCGCTCGGATCGGCTTCGGCGCAATCCAGCTGCCCGGGCCCGGCGCGTTCGGGCCGCCCCGAGACCGCGGTGCGGCGCTGGCAGTGTTGCGCCGAGCGGTCGAACTGGGCGTCAACCACATCGATACCGCCCAGTTCTACGGGCCGAACGTCTCCAACGAGCTCATCCGCGAGGCGTTGCATCCGTATCCGGCCGACCTGGCGTTGGTCAGCAAGGTCGGCGCTCGCCGCGACGATGCCGGCGGCTGGATCCCGCTGGCCGGGCCCGCCGACTTCCGCACGGACATCGAAGCCAACCTGCGAACGCTCGGCGTCGATCAGCTGGCGGCGGTGAATCTGCGGCTGATGGACAACGGCGGCCCCGACGAGCGGTTCGACGAGCTGCTGTCGGTGATGATCGCCGCACGCGACGAAGGATTGATCGGCGGCATCGGCCTCAGCAATGTCACCCGCGAGCATCTGCTTCGCGCCGTGCAGCATACCGAGATCGCCTGCGTGCAAAACGCTTTCAGCGTCGTTAATCGTTCGTCGGATCCAGTCCTGCAAGAGTGCGCGACACGTGGCATCGCGTTCGTGCCGTTCTTCAGCCTGAGATCGCCGTTTGCGCCGCCGGATCAGGTGCTCGGACACCCAGAAGTGCGCGAGGCCGCCGACCGGCTCGGTCACACCCCGGCGCAGATCGCCTTGGCATGGACGCTGAACGTTG
>DATJOR010000141.1:0-3044 GCA_035506875.1 Mycobacterium sp. | reverse complement strand
CGTCATCGGCGGCGGCAACTTCTTCCGGGGCGCACAGCTTCAGCAACGCGGTATGGAACGCACCCGCTCGGACTATATGGGGATGCTCGGGACCGTCATGAACAGCCTTGCGTTGCAAGACTTTTTAGAGAAAGAGGGCATTGTCACACGGGTCCAGACCGCCATCACGATGGGACAGGTCGCCGAGCCGTACATTCCACTGCGCGCGCGGCGCCACCTGGAAAAAGGACGTGTGGTGATCTTCGGCGCCGGCATGGGGCTGCCGTACTTCTCGACCGATACCACCGCCGCACAGCGGGCACTGGAGATCGGCGCCGATGTGGTCTTGATGGCCAAAGCCGTCGACGGCGTCTTCACCGAAGACCCCCGAGTGAATCCTCGGGCCGAGTTGCTGACCGCGATCACTCACCGGGAAGTCATCGACCGGGGTTTGCGGGTGGCCGACGCCACCGCATTCAGTCTGTGTATGGACAATGGCATGCCGATCCTGGTGTTCAACCTGCTGACCGATGGCAATATTGCTCGCGCGGTCGCGGGTGAGAAGATCGGAACGCTGGTCACCACCTGAGAGAAGCGGCGCGAATGACCAGCCGACGACGATGCAGAGCGCGCAGCGCGATGAGGAGGAGCGGCGCAAATGATTGACGAGACTCTCTTCGACGCCGAAGAGAAGATGGAAAAAGCCGTCTCGGTGGGCCGTGACGACCTGTCGACCATCCGGACCGGCCGAGCCAACCCGAGCATGTTCTCCCGCATCGTTATCGACTACTACGGCGCGGCGACTCCGATCACGCAGCTGGCCAGCATCAATGTCCCCGAAGCGCGGCTCGTCGTGATAAAGCCTTACGAGGCGAGCCAACTCGGGCCGATCGAGAACGCGATTCGCAACTCCGACCTCGGCGTGAATCCGACGAACGACGGCACGCTCATCCGGGTTGCGGTGCCGCAACTGACCGAGGAACGTCGTCGCGAACTCGTCAAGCAGGCCAAGGCCAAGGGCGAGGACGCCAGGGTCACGGTGCGCAACATCCGCCGCAAAGCGATGGAGGAGCTGCACCGAATCCGCAAGGACGGCGAGGCCGGCGAGGACGAGGTCGCGCGCGCCGAGAAGGACCTGGACAAGGCCACGCATCAGTACGTGACCCAGATCGATGACCTGGTTAAGCACAAGGAAGGCGAGCTGCTGGAGGTCTAGCGGCCGCTCAGCAGACAATGGCCGTGGCAGACACTGATACCGGCGCAGATATCCCGGCCGGGGGGTCGGTGCCCAAGCCCCTGGAAAAACGGGACAGGAAGCAGAAGAAAAGGTCACGGGCCGGCCGGAACCTGCCGGCCGCGATCGCTGTCGGCGCGGCCATCGGGTTCGCCATCATCGCGATCCTGATATTCGATCGGTACCTGTGGGTCCCGCTGGTCGCCGCCGCGATCGCGATGGCCAGCCATGAAGTGGTGCGCCGGCTGCGGGAGGCCGGCTATGTCATCCCCGTCATCCCGCTGCTGGTCGGTGGCCAAGTCACCGTCTGGCTGACCTGGCCATTTCATGCGGTCGGCGCGCTGGCCGGCTTCGGCGCCACCGCCCTGGTCTGCATGTTCTGGCGGCTAGCGCTGCAGGGTGCGCACGCGCCGGGCTCGGCCAGCGGCGACTCGTCGACAAACTTCCTGCGGGATGTCGCGGCCACCGTCTTCCTGGCCGCGTGGGTGCCGTTGTTTGCGTCGTTCAGTGTGTTGCTGGTCTATCCCTCCGACGGGTCGGGGCGGGTGTTCTGCCTGATGATCAGCGTGGTGTGTTCGGACGTCGGCGGCTACGCGGTGGGTGTGCTGCTCGGAAAGCATCCGATGGTCCCGTCGATCAGCCCGAAGAAGTCCTGGGAGGGACTGGCCGGTTCGCTGGTGTTCGGCGTCACCGCCGCCACTCTGACAGCGGTCCTGCTGGCACACAAACCAATCTGGGTCGGGGTGCTGCTGGGCTTCACGCTGGTGGCCACTGCCACCCTCGGTGACTTGGTGGAATCGCAGATCAAGCGGGACTTGGGAATCAAGGACATGGGCCGGATTCTGCCCGGTCACGGCGGTCTGATGGATCGACTGGACGGAGCATTGCCGTCGGCGGTGGCCACCTGGATCGTGTTGACGCTGGTGCCCTGAACCGCTGCTGCTGGCTAGCCCATACTGGTCTGGGATGAAGCAACAGCTGGTATTCGAGGCGCCGCGCCGACGGCTGCCGCCGCGGCATCTGGCCGACCTCGATGAGGCCGAGCGCATCGATGCCGTCACTGCACTGGGCCTGCCGCCGTTTCGCGCCAAGCAGCTTGCCCACCAGTACTACGGCCGGCTGATCGCCGACCCGCAGCAGATGACTGATCTACCAGCCGCGGTTCGCGGACAGGTGGCCGAAGCCTTTTTCCCCGATCTGCTTACCGCCGCACGGGAAATCGGCTGCGACGACGGCCAGACCCGCAAGACGCTGTGGCGGGCTGTCGACGGCACCACCTTCGAGTCGGTGTTGATGCGCTACCCGCAGCGCAACACGGTATGCATTTCGTCGCAGGCGGGCTGCGGCATGGCATGCCCGTTCTGCGCCACCGGCCAGGGCGGTCTGACTCGAAACCTCTCCACTGCCGAGATCCTTGAGCAAGTGCGCGCCGCAGCCGTGACGCTGCGCGACGATTGGGGAGACCGGCTGTCCAACGTGGTGTTCATGGGCATGGGGGAGCCGCTGGCCAACTACGCGAGGGCGCTGGCGGCCGTGCGAGGCATCAGCTCAAGCCCTCCACAGGGGTTCGGAATCTCGGCGCGATCGGTGACGGTGTCGACGGTCGGACTGGCGCCGGCAATCCGCAAACTCGCCGACGAACGGCTCGGAGTCACGTTGGCACTTTCATTGCATGCCCCCGACGACGAGTTGCGCGACACGCTGGTGCCCGTCAACAACCGGTGGAAGATCAGCGAAGCGCTGGACGCCGCCCGCTACTACGCCGACGTCACCGGTCGCCGGGTTTCGGTGGAATACGCCCTGATCCGCGACGTCAACGATCAACCCTGGC
>DATJOR010000140.1:0-11689 GCA_035506875.1 Mycobacterium sp. | reverse complement strand
ACCGGCCTGGCGAAGTGGCGCGAGATGCTCTCCCAGCTGGAATCGGTCAGCCTGCGCCGTCGCGATTTGGCGGTCGCGTTCAGCTGGTCGCTGGTGAACCGCTTCGCCGACGTCGCCTGCCTCGTCTTCGCCGCTTACGCGTCCGGTTATCACGCATCGATCGGCGGGTTGACGGTCGCCTGCGCGGCCGCGCGCGCCGTCGGCACGATACCGCTGATGCCCGGTGGTCTGCTGGTCGTGGAGGCGGTGCTGGTACCTGGTCTGGCGTCGAGTGGCATGCCGTTGTCGGGCGCCATCTCGACGATGCTGATCTACCGGTTGATCAGCTGGTTGTTGCTCGCTGCCGTCGGCTGGGTGGTGTTTTTCTTCATGTTCCGCACCGAGAACCAGATCAACCTGGACGACGCCGATATCGAAACCGTCGACGCCCAGAGCGATACGGCGGCTGCTGAGCCCCCGGCGGCGAAACTACCCGAGAATGCGCTACAAGGCCCGGTGCCGCCGCCGGATTCGGCCGCCGAGCCCCGGTCCAAAACCCGGCCGGCGACTACCTGACGGCGCTCAGCCCCGGCATCACCGCGGCGCCGGGTGCGACGGGGGCCGCAGCCGGTGCACCGGCCGCAGGCAACGCGCCCTGTGCGCCGTTGAGGGCCTGCGCCGCGGCACCGGGAAGACCTCCGGGCAGCCCACCTTGGGCACTCTGCATCAAGCCCAGCACCTGGGGAAGGCTGATCGGCAACTTGCATCTCGCGGACAGTCCCGCAAGCGGCATCGCGATGGTCTGCATATCGCTGGCCGCCTTGGGGTTGGCGTCGAAGTAGCCCTTCAGCGTGTTGACCGAGTCCGGTCCGGCCTGTTGTTGCAAGACGGTGGTCATTGCCTGGTTGGTCTCCGGATGCCCGTCCAGGTAGTCCCCGGCCGACCTGGCAACGTTGCCGATCGTTCTGGCCATCTCACTGGCAGCACAGGGATCAGACGCGCCTACCGCCGACGGCGCTGACAGCAGCACCACCGCGGTGGCACCGCCCACCGCGGTCGCCGTCAGTACGCCGAACAGCCGTCGGCGCAATGTCGCTGTACTCCCAGTCAGGGAAGTCATACAAACTCCTTGGTGGCTTGCGGGCGAAAGCCCTCCGGCTATCCTGCCATCCGTTGCGATGAGCCCGCCAATTCAGCGCGGAAGAACCGCGTCACACCGACATCGTTGCCGAGTTGTTGCAGCTCAGCGGCGTTGGCACACAGCGTGCTGGGGTAGGCTTTCCTGCACGCGACGCTAGCGGCGATCGCAAGCGCGGCAGAGCCGGGCGCAGCGGGTCGCCGCAACCCTCGCGGCGATCGCAAGCGCGGCGAAGCCGGGCGCAGCGGGTCGGCGCGAACCTGACTGCGGGGAGACCAAAATCCAGCACTTCATGATGCGCCTAAGCAGCAACCTGCGCAGATTCCGCTGGCTGGTCTTCACAGGCTGGGTGCTCGCGCTCCTACCGGCGATCTACCTGACGGTGACCCAGTCGGGGCACCTGACCGGCGGCGGTTTCGAGGTGGCCGGATCTCAGTCACTGCGCGTCCATGACGCACTCGAAGCGCATTACCCCGATCAGGGCACCTCGCCGTTAGCGCTCGTGGCGGCGCCGCGGGCGGATGCCAGCTACCAAGACATGAATGCCGCCGCCACATTTCTGCAGCAGGTCGCCGGCCAAGTCGCCGATGTGGCGGTGGTGAAAAATCCGGCCCAGCCGGCACCGGAGCCCGACCGGCCGTACGTGGTGTCGCTGCGTCTGGACTCGTCCAACAACAGCAGCGCCAGCGACGCCGCCAAGAAGTTGCGGGCAAAGATCGGTGTCCAAGGCGAGCGGGCGGGCCAGATGGAAAACGGCAGGGTCCGGCTGTACGTCATCGGCCAGGGCGCCCTGAGCACGGCCGCGGCGGCCAATACCAAACACGACATCGCCGCCGCGGAACGCTGGAACCTTCCGATCATCCTGATCGTGTTGCTGGCGGTGTTCGGTTCGCTTGCCGCCGCCGCGATCCCGCTGGCACTGGGTATCTGCACCGTCGCCATCACGATGGGACTGGTCTATCTGCTGTCGGCCTACACCACGATGTCGGTGTTCGTCACCTCGACGGTGTCGATGTTCGGCATCGCGCTGGCGGTCGACTATTCGCTGTTCATCCTGATGCGTTTCCGGGAGGAGCTGCGCGCCGGACGCCAGCCCCAAGAGGCGGTCGACGCCGCGATGGCGACATCCGGTCTGGCCGTGGTGCTGTCCGGGATGACCGTGGTTGCGTCGCTCACCGGCATCTACTTGATCAACACCCCGGCGCTGGCGTCGATGGCCACTGGCGCGATCCTCGCCGTCGCGGTCGCGATGCTGACCTCGACGACGATGACGCCGGCGGTGTTGGCGACGTTCGGCCGATCAGCCGCCAAGAGATCCGCGGCGCTGCACTGGTCGCGGCGACCAGAAACGACGCAGTCGCGGTTCTGGAGTCGTTGGATCGGCGGCGTGATGCGCCGCCCATGGCTGTCGGCATTGGCGGCATCGGCGCTCCTTCTACTCATGGCGGTGCCGGCGCTGTCGATGGTGTTGGGCAACAGCCTGCTGCGGCAGTTCGACTCGTCGCATGAGATTCGCGCCGGGGTGTCCGCAGCGGCCGAGGCGCTGGGTCCCGGCGCACTGGGTCCGGTTCAGGTGCTGGTGACCTTTCCTGGTAGCGACGCCTCCTCGCCCGCACACAGTCAGACCCTGGCGGCGATCCGGCAGAAGATGGCCCAGGCACCGGATATGGCCTCGGTGGCCGCGCCGGTGTTCGCCGACAACAACAGCAGCGCCATGTTGTCCGGCGTGCTGTCGGTGGATCCCGAGGACCTTGGCGCGCGCAGCAGTATCGCCTGGATGCGAGCACACCTACCGGAGGCGGCCGGAGACGGCTCGGCACAGCTGAGCGTCGGCGGGCCCACGGCGCTGATCAAAGACTTCGACGACCAGGTGTCCAGGACCCAACCGCTGGTGTTGGTCTTCGTCGCCCTGATCGCCTTCGTGATGCTGCTGATCTCGATTCAGTCGGTGTTCTTGGCGTTCAAGGGCGTACTGATGACCGTGTTGTCGGTTGCCGCGGCCTACGGCAGCCTGGTGATGGTCTTCCAGTGGGGGTGGCTGGAAAAGCTGGGATTCGCCCCAATCACCTCCATCGACAGCACCGTGCCGCCGCTGGTGCTGGCCATGACGTTCGGCCTGTCGATGGACTACGAGATCTTCTTGCTGACCCGAATCCGCGAGCGGTTCCTGCAAACCGGACACACCCGCGACGCCGTGGCCTACGGCGTCAGCACCAGCGCGCGCACCATCACCAGCGCCGCGCTGATCATGATCGCGGTGTTCATCGGTTTCGCCTTCGCGGGTATGCCACTGGTGGCCGAAATCGGGGTCGCTTGCGCCGTCGCGATCGCGGTGGACGCCACCGTGGTGCGGTTGGTGATGGTGCCCGCCCTGATGGCGATGTTCGCGCATTGGAACTGGTGGCTGCCCGGCTGGCTGGAACGCATTCTGCCATCGGTTGACTTCGAAAAGCCGCTGCCCACAGTCGATCTCGGCAACATTCTGATGATCCCCGATGACATCTCGGCCCCGGCGGTGCCCAGTGCAGACCTGCGAATCGTGCTGAAGTCCGCGGCCAGGCTCAAGCATCTGGTCCCAGACGCGATTACCGTGGCCGACCCGCTGGCCTTCACCGGGTGCGGACGCATCGGCGAATTGCGCGAACACGTCAAGGGCGGAGATGACCCCGCCACCCACGAGTTGGCTGTGGTCGGGTCGGCGGCCGGCACCAATGGTCATCCGAAGAGTAAAAAGTTCGCCGGCGGCCTGTCGCACCGCAACGGCGGAGGCCGTGCGGCACCGCGCGCGGTCCGGCCCGTACACCCGATCACGCTGTGGCGCGGCCGACTCTCGGTCGCCCTCGACGCACTGGAAACCCAGGCCGAGAACGACGACCCGACGTTCGAGCGGCGCAGCCCGGTGGAAACCACCCACGTCCAGCTGCCCACCGGTGACCGGCTGCAGATCCCGACCGGTGCGGAGACGCTGCGGCTCAAGAGCTACCTGATCATGTCCCGTAACAGCAGCCGGGATTACGCCGAATTTGCTGACCTGGTCGACACAATGGAAGCCGAGACCGCCGCATTAGTGCTGGCCGGGATGGATAGGTACTACATTAGTCAATCACCCAGGCGGCAATGGATCGCTACGCAGTTAGTCCGGCGGCTCGCGGACCCGCATCCGTCGGATCTTGATGACGAGAGCACGGACGAGAAGGCACACTGGGAAGAGGTCAGGCAGCGCTGCCTCTCGGTAGCGGTAGCGATGTTGGAGGAGGCGAGGTGACGTTGGCAGCCGACCGACGCCACGGGCCGGCGCCGCATCGCCCCCCCGTCCGCCCGCGCAATGCCGAGCGGCCCGTGGAATTCTGGCCGACCTCAGCCATCCGCTCAGCGCTGGAAGGTGGCGACATCGCCACCTGGAAGCAGATCGCCGTCGCGATCAAACGCGACCCCTACGGACGCACCGCCCGTCAAGTCGAAGAAGTTCTGGAGAACTCGCGGCCGTACGGAATCTCCAAAGCCCTGGCGGAGGTGCTGGACCGCGCCCGCGCGCACCTGGAGGCTAACGAGCGCACCGAAGTGGCCCGCCACGTCCGGTTGCTGATCGAGCGGTCGGGACTGAAGATGCCCGAATTCGCGTCCCGGATCGGGGTTTCCGTCGACGAACTGGGCGACTACCTCGCGGCGACGACCAGCCCTTCGGCGGCGTTGATGATCCGGATGCGCCGGCTGTCTGACCGGTTCGCGAAGGCCGGAGCGGGGCAGCCACCACGCCAGCCATCCCAGCAGCCTCCCCACCAAACGCGCCAGCAGCCATCCCAGCGGCCGCCTCGCAGCCACTGATGCTCGGCCAGCCCGACGATGTGACACTGCGGCGGATCCTGACGGAGACCCGCACCATCGCGGTGCTCGGCGCATCCGACAAACCGTCGCGGCCCAGTCACGAGATTTACTCGTATCTGGTCTCGACGGGCGACTACCAGGTGTATCCGGTTAACCCGACGATCACCGAGATCGACGGCGTCCCAGTGTATCCGCGGTTGGCCGACTTGCCCGTGGTGCCCGATATGGTCGATGTGTTCCGCCGGTTTGAGGAGTTGCCGTCGGTGCTGGCCGACACGCTTGCCCTTGCGCCGCGGCCGAAAACACTGTGGCTGCATCGGGGCTTGCGTCCGAAAAGGGACCGTGGCATGAGCAAGTGGGCCGTGACGCCAAGGCAGCCGGTATGCATGTGGTGATGGACCTTTGCCTGATGGTCGAGCACGCCCGGTTGCGCTGACGGGTGTTACCGGGCGTTGACCGGCGCTACGTCCAGCACCTGCCAGTGGCCGCTCCGCTTGGTCAAGGTGATGTGCAGGGCCAGCACCGCGTTGTCGGGAGGCTGACCCGGCGTGTTCTGGGTAGCGCGCAGAACCACCGCCACCACGGCCGCCGACGGCCCGATCGCTTCGACTCCGGCTTCCAGTGTCGTCGCGGTCGCGGTGATGTTGCGCTGCGCCAAACCCGCTGTGGCCTTGCCGAAATTCTGCTTGAACGCGGTCGCCTGTTCGGGCACCATCATGGCCGCGGCCCGGTCGATGGAGGCCGTCGGTTCCTGCGGCGAGAAGGTGGCCGTCGCCTCGGCCATCCCGGTCGCGATCCGCACCACCTCCGCCCCGTCGGCCTTCAGACGGCGGTCCGGCAGCGTCCAGTGGGTGTACCCGGTCAACACCGCCGACACCACCGCCACCGTGCACAGACCGACAACCCCTAAGCGCAAAGCGGGCGCGTCGTCGTCGGTGCCGACGGTCACCGAATCCCGGCGCCAGAGCCAGACATTCACCGCAATGCCTTGGACGATGAGCAGCACCAGCACCGCACATGCCGCCACCCACCACCGCGGCCAGGCCAGGACGACCCCGATCGCCAGCAGCGCGCAGATCGCCGCCAACGGCGCGGCGATGTCAAAGGCCGCGACCCGCCAGGCGTTTCTCATCGAATCGACTCGAGTCGCGAGATCATCAGCTTGCCGTCCACATCGGAGACGCCGAGCCGTAGGTTCCAGTGCACGGTCTGCGGCTTGCCGCCGGCGTTTTCGCTGATCGAGGTGGCGACCACCATGACCGAGTCGGTGCGACTAGCGACCGAGGCCGGCAGTTGCTCAGGCTGTGGGGGCGGGGGGCTGCCCGGCTGGGCGTCCGGGTCGTGGCGCACCGCTTCCACTGCCACCGCTTCGACTTGGCCGTGGCTGGACGACTGCAGCCGCTGCACCACTTGCTGATAGGGCTGCATGGTGGAGTCGAAATCGGCATTGAGTTCCCCGACGGTGCCGTCGTGCAGCCGCTGCAGGCTGGCCGCGACGTTGCCGGTGTTCATGTTGATCAGCACGCTCGTCCACTCGACGGCGGCCTGCATGATGCGGCTCTGGTAGCTGCGGTCGTCGACGTCGTTGCGGTGCACTACCCAGATGACCGCGGCCAGCGCAATTGCCGCTACCGAAAGCGCTCCCAGCGCCGCCGACGCGACGCCGTAGCCGGAGATGATTGGGCCGTCGAATTCGTCGGGCGCCTCTTCATCTGCTGGTTCGGTCTGCTCGGCGGCGGGCATGGCCGTGAGGGTACCTGGCGCCCGACCGGCTAGCGCCCAACCGGCTAGATGGTAAGGATGGTGGCGTGACGGTAGAAGCTATCCGCTCGGGCATCGACCTGAGCCATGTCGACGCTGGTGCCCGCCCCCAAGACGACCTGTTCGGCCATGTGAACGGCCGCTGGCTCGCTGACTACGCCATCCCGGCGGACCGCGCGACTGACGGCGCCTTCCGCTCGTTGTTCGATCGGGCAGAGGTCCAGGTGCGTGATCTGATCACCGAAGTCAGCCAGGCGGCAGGAGCGCCCGGCACCGACGAACAGCGCATCGGCGACCTGTACGCCAGCTTCCTCGACGAGGACACCGTCGAACAGCGCGGTGTGCAACCGCTGCTCGACGAGTTGGCAGCGATCGACGACGCCGCCGACCCCGATGCGCTGGCGGCCGTTGTCGGTGGGCTGCAACGGACCGGCGTGGGTGGCGGGGTTGGTGTCTACGTCGACACCGACTCCAAGAACTCCACCCGCTACCTGGTGCACGTGAGCCAGTCGGGGCTCGGGCTGCCTGACGAGTCCTACTACCGCGACGACCAGCACGCCGAGCTGCTGGCCGCCTACCCTGATCACATCGCGCGGATGTTCGCCCTCGTCTACGGCGGCTCGTCCGACGACCATAGCGAAACGGCGGCACGGATCGTGGCGCTGGAGACCAAATTGGCTGCGGCGCACTGGGATGTCGTCAAACGCCGCGATGCCGACCTCACCTACAACCTGCGTACTTTCGCCGATCTGCAGGCCGATGCGGCAGGTTTCAATTGGCCCGACTGGGTGAGCGCTCTAGGGACCACACCCGATGCTGTCGCAGAACTTGTTGTGCGCCAACCGGATTACCTGACAACATTCGCCGAACTATGGCGCAGCGAGGATTTCGACGACTGGAAGAGCTGGGCGCGCTGGCGGCTGATCCACGCCAGGGCTGGACTGCTCACCGATGCGCTGGTCGCCGAGGACTTCGCGTTCTACGGGAGCAAGCTCACCGGCACCGAACAGATCCGTGAACGCTGGAAGCGCGGGGTCGGGCTGGTGGAGGGCATGCTGGGCGACGCCGTCGGAAAGCTTTACGTCGAACGCCATTTCCCGCCGGACGCCAAGGCCCGCATCGACGCGCTGGTCGCCAACCTGCGTGAGGCATACCGGGTCAGCATCACCAACCTGGACTGGATGACGCCGGAAACCCGGCAACGCGCGTTGGCCAAGCTGGACAAGTTCACCGCCAAAGTCGCCTACCCGAAGAAGTGGCGGGACTACTCGAAGCTGGTGATCGACCGCGGCGACCTCTACGGCAATTACCGGCGCGGATACGAGGTCAACTCCGACCGGGAGCTGGCCAAGTTGGGCGGCCCGGTCGATCGCGACGAATGGTTCATGACCCCGCAGACCGTCAACGCTTACTACAACCCGGGGATGAATGAGATCGTCTTTCCCGCAGGCATTTTGCAGCCGCCGTTCTTCGATCCCGACGTCGACGACGCCGCCAACTACGGCGGCATCGGCGCAGTGATCGGCCATGAGATCGGCCACGGCTTCGACGACCAGGGCGCCAAGTACGACGGCGACGGCAATCTAGTCGACTGGTGGACCGACGACGACCGCACCGAGTTCGGCGCCCGCACTAAAGCGCTGATCGAGCAGTACGACGTCTACACGCCGCGCGGGCTCGATAACGGCAACCACGTCAACGGCGCGTTCACCGTCGGGGAGAACATCGGCGATCTGGGCGGGCTGTCCATCGCGCTGCTGGCTTATGAGCTGTCGCTGAACGGCGAAACCCCGCCCGTCATCGACGATCTCACCGGCGTGCAACGGGTGTTCTTCGGCTGGGCCCAGGTGTGGCGCACCAAATCCCGTGACGCCGAGGCGATCCGGCGGCTGGCCATCGACCCGCACTCGCCGCCGGAGTTCCGCTGCAACGGCGTCATCCGCAACATCGACGCCTTCTACGACGCCTTCGGCGTCGCCGAGAACGACAAGCTATACCTCGACCCGCAACACCGGGTCAGGATCTGGAACTAAACCTGATTGCCCGACTTCTCAGCGCGCCGTTCCGGCACGCATCGTCGTCGGGCGGCCGCTGAACCTTAGAGCTGCCAGTCGTTGGAGCCGTCGTTCTTCGAGTAGGTCCCGACGGAGTTCTTCACGACGATGGGGTCGCCGGCGCCGAAGTTGGTGAAGAACCACTTCGCGTTGGACGGGCTGATGTTGATGCAGCCGTGGCTGACGTCGCGCTTGCCCTGGTCGGACACCGACCACGGCGCGCTGTGAACGAAGTCGCCACTGTTGTCGAACTGCACGGCGTCCTCGACGTTCACCTTGTAGCCGTACGTCGAGTTGACCGGCACGCCGTACGTCGACGAATCCATCACGACCTTCGCCTTCTTGTCCAGCACGTAGTAGGTGCCGTTGGGCGTCTGGTGACCGCCCGCCGCCATCCCCATCGACATCGGGAAAGTCTGCTCCACCGTGCCGTTGCGGGTGACGGTCAGCGTGTGGGTGGCGTCGTCGGCGGTGGCGATCAGCGAATCGCCGGTGACAAAGTTGTTCTGGGTGCCCGCGGCGTCGACGTGCACCGCGGTGTGGGCGGGCCAGAAGGTGAGCGGACGCCACCGCACCTGGCTGGGGGTCAGCCAGTAGAACTTGCCGGACACCGGCGGAGTCGACGACACGTGGATCGCCTGTTCGGCCATCGGCTTGTCGGCGATCGGGCGGGCGAAGTTGATGATGATCGGCTCGCCCACCCCGACCGTTGAGCCGTTGACCGGATTGAAGGTCGGCGGCACGAACGGCGGTGAGCCGGTGAACGGCGCGGGGTTCTGCCCGACCACCGGGCCGGGCGCCACGCCGGTCGGAGTCACTCCGGGCGCTGCCAACGGGTCGACCGGGGCCGGCGAGGCTCCGGGAACGCCCGGCACCGGCGGGGCACCGGGAACGCCCTGCGCTGGCGGCGGGGGCGCCGCGAGCGGGTCGGCGGGGGGTGGCGGTGCCGCCGGGTCGACCGGCGGCGGGACGTCCACGACGGCAGGCGGTGGCGGTGGGGCCGGCTCCGGGTCGGCCAACGCCGAGCCACAAGCGAAAGTCAGGGCGGCGGTCATTCCCGCTGCGCTCAGCGCAGCGACGAAAGGACGCACGATCCGTCGCGACATTCGTATCCCTCCAGTCACATTCCCAACCCAGTATGCCCAGCGGTTACATCGGCTTCTGGTTCGGCAGTTTTGATTGCGCCGCGTTGCAGGCCCGTTACAGGCCGCTGAACTGCGGTTTTGTCGGTCGTTGGGGAGTATTCTACCGGTGGCCGGTAGCGGGGACGTCGAACAGCTCCCGTTCGGCGGTCATCCCGGCCGCTGCGGC
Source organism: Mycobacterium sp. (assembly GCA_035506875.1). Lineage (GTDB taxonomy): Bacteria > Actinomycetota > Actinomycetes > Mycobacteriales > Mycobacteriaceae > Mycobacterium. Next base: position 1,621 of record DATJOR010000140.1, on the reverse strand, counting down.
GCCGATCAGAATCGCTGATGCGGCCAACATCGCCAGCACGCTGCGCTCGTACAGCAGACCGCCGGCGAAGGATCCGGCCATGATGCCGATCTGGAAGGCCGCCATGTACAGCCCGGACGCCCCGTCCGGGTCGGTCGCCCCGGCGCGCATCGCCGCAGCCTGCAGCATCGGCGATACCGCGTTGGCGGCGGCACCCCACAGCGCGATCGCAGCGATCCCGAAAGCCATGACCCCCACGTGCGCCTCGCCCGGCGCACGATGGAACGCCAACACGATCAGCACCAGGAACGTCATCCACAGTGCGGCCATGCAGCTCATCACGGCTGCTCTGGGCCGATGGTCCGACGGCCGGGCGATCAGCGGCATCGCCAGCAGGCCCGCGACGCCATACGCGGCCAACAACCAGGCCAGAGCCGGCCCTCGCACGCCGACGACATCACGGATGATCACCGCGATGTAGGTGTAGGAGATGTAGTGCCCGGTGACCGCGACCATCGTGAGCAAGCTCACGATGACCAGCCGCCGATTGCGGTGATGACTTGCCCCCGAGCCGACGCGGGACAGCTGCTCGGGGCTCAGCGTCAGCACCGGCAGCATGGCCCACGCCGCGACCGTGACCAACGCGGCCACCGCGGCCACCGCGGCCACCGCGATACGCCAGCCCCACAGCAAGCTCATCGCCGCCGTCGCCGGGCTGCCAACCACCACCGCCAGGCTGATGCCGACGTAGACGACCGTTGTCGCACGTCCAGAGTGGCTGGCCGGGACCAGCCGGGTGGCGATCGGCGCAAGGACCGACAACATCAGGCCGTGAGTGATCGCCGAGAGGACGCGGCCAGCAGCCAGCACAGCGAAGTTGGGCGCAACGGCCGAGATGAGCTGCGAGATGGTCAGGCACGCCAGCGACAGCAGCAGCGCCCGGCGCCGCGGCCAGTGCGCGGTCCACCGGACCAGCGGAATCGTCGTCACCGCCGCCACCAGCGCATACCAGGCCAGCAGCGTGCCGACCAGGGGCACGCTGACATGCAGGCCACGCGTAATCGCCGGCAGCGCACCGATCGGCAGGATTTCGGCGGTGACATAGATGAAGGCCGCCGCGGCCAGCACGGCCAGCTGCAGCCCGATCCGCGGCGTCCACGGCCGGCTCGTATCGGCTTCGACTTCCTCGCCTGCGGACTGCGATGGGGGGTCACTCCACCAGCGGCGCGATCGCGCTGCTCCGTCCGCACGGGCTGGCCCCACGGCCACTACTCAACCACGCTCAAGCATTGGACGCGCTCATCGCGCGTGAATCATCTAAGACCGGACGAGTCGCGCGATGGCTGCGGAGGCTTCGGCCAGCTTCTCATCGGCGTCGGTGCCGCCCTCGGCGACCGCGCGGCTGACGCAGTGCCCGAGGTGCTCGTCGAGCAGGTTCAGCGCGACCGATCGCAGTGCATTGTTGGCGGCGCTGATCTGAGTAAGGACGTCGATGCAGTATTTGTCGTCTTCGATCATCTTGGCGATGCCGCGCACCTGTCCCTCGATGCGCCGCAGCCGTTTGGCGTAGTTGTCCTTCTGCGACGAGTATCCGCGTGCGGGTGTCATCTCATCTCCAGCAATCTTCAGCATCATTATCCAT
>DATJOR010000139.1:0-2491 GCA_035506875.1 Mycobacterium sp. | reverse complement strand
CCGCCACCCCCAGCACCCTGCTCCAACTCGCCCCGCTCCCACCCAGCACCAGCGCCGAACAAACCAACGCGCACGACCGGCAATGCGACGAGCTCGCCCGCTACAAACTCTCGCCGATCACCCGCTATGACCCCGACGGGTACCGCCGCGTGATCTGCCCCGCCGCCCAAGGCAAGCTCCGCTGCCCCCACCAGCCCGAATCAACGACCCTCCCGCACGACCGGCCCACGATCCCCACCCCACCCCAGCACCCGCCCGCCTGCTGCACCCAAAAGACAATCACCGTCCCACCCACAGTCAACGCCAAAACCGCCCAAAAACACGACTACCCCTCGCGCGCGCACCGCCTCTCCTACCACCGCCGCACCGGCGCCGAGCGCACCTTCGCCACCCTCACCGACCGCACCACCAACGACCTCACCCGCGGCTGGTGCCGGCTGTTCGGGCTGACCCCCATCGCGCTCTTCACCGCCGCCGCGCTCATCGCCCGCAACATCCGCATCAACAACGCCTACAACGCCCGCCAAGCCGACAACCAGCGCCGGGCCGCACAAGGCCTCCCCCCCAAACAACGCCGGCGCCGCCGCCAGACAGCCAAAGATCTGATCAGCGCCGCCAACCCGCCGCCCTAACCAACGCCGAGCCGACCCGACGGCCAGCCGAACGCGACCGCCAGCCAGACGGCGATCAAACACCACGCCGATCCCGGCCACCCGCAGCACCTCACCGACCCCGCATCGCCCACCAGACCGCACCGACCTTCCATCCGCCCCAAACGTGAACATGTCAGCGGGGCAAACGTGAAGACCTCTACATGCCGGAGGAGGGACTCGAACCCCCGACACGCGGATTATGATTCCGCGTGTGGAAGCCGGCTATCGCCCGTAAACACGGGCGATTCGGGGCCTAGAAGGGGGCGGTGGACACAGATGTGGACACACTTGTCAGCGCCATTGCGCGCGGTCGAGTCGCTGAGGTTCGTTGTCCTGGGTAGGAGTTCGTAGGTCACACGAGGTCGCGCTTACCGAATCCAAGTCAGACGGCTCCCGGCCGCCGGCGCTTCGTGATGCACCGATCGCGACCAACTCATGCCGGCCCGGACAGAGAGCCGAATGATGATGCCCGCTCGTGTCCGACGCCGATAGCGAGGCAACGGTCGTCGAAGGCGACTCCCTTGCTGCTTCGCGCCGGCGGACGATACCAGGGACGGCCGGATCGTGTGTACACTGTCAGGACAATGTCTTCTTCTGTGCGCTCACGCCGAATCGATGTCCGGGTCAGCGACGAGCAGGACGCGATCATCCGCGAGGCCGCGGCGGCGTCCGGCCAGACCGTGACGGCGTTCTTGCTGAGCGCGGCCGAGGAACGAGCACGGACCGTGCTCGATCACCGCCGGCACCTGGTGATGAGTGACCGCGCGTTCGCGGCGTTCGCATCCGCGCTCGACGCGCCGGGCGAGAGGATCACGCCACTTGGCGAGCTGTTCTCGCTCCCGCGTCTCAGTCGCGAGTGAGCGCGCTGCGTCTGGTTCTCTTCGCGGACCACGATCTCGCAGGCTTCGACTGCGGTAACGAGGAGCTGAACCGCTGGCTGGTTGAGCACGCCCAGGCGAGCCAGAAGGCCGACCTGGCGCGCACGTATGTCCTGCTCGGCGACGGGGCCGTCGTCGGGTACGTCAGCCTGACGACGGGGTCCATTCGGCGCGAGGCGGTGCCGAAGCGCTATGCGCGAGGGATGCCGCGCCATCCGATACCGACGATCCTCATCGCCCGGCTCGCGGTTGACCGGCGCTACCAGAGGCAACGATTCGGGAGTCGCCTTCTCGCCGAAGCGCTTCGTCTTGCTGTCACTGCCAGCGACGCTGCTGCCGCCAGGCTCGTCGTGGTCGACGCAATCGACGACGCGGCTGCGGCGTTCTATCGCCGCTGGGGCTTCATCGACGTGCCCGAGAACCCGCTCCGACTGTTTCGAAAGATCAGCGACATCCGCCGTTCGCTCGACCAACCCTGATCGGTGCTGTCGGGTAGGCCCGGCGCCTTGCGACGCTGGGCCCCCCTAGGAACCGGACTTGCCAGTTTCCCGGCATCCGGCTCGAGCAAGCCCTGATGGCGGTTGGGCGGGCAGAAGTGCCGGGCCGCGGCCGTGGCGGCAGCGGAGATGTATGAGACGGGGTTCAGCTTTGTCCGGCGTGTCGTGGTCCCACACGACGTCGATCGTCTTGCGGGTGGTCGCCAGCCAGTGTTCCCACTCGCGGGGGGTTCGTGGCCGGTCCTCGACGGCGGTCAGCATGCTCCGGCAGATCGCGCAGCGACCGTCCTGGACTCGGTAGAGCCACATGGCGGTGTGGTTGATCGGCAGGAGCGTCTTGTGCCGTCGCCGGGCCCAGTATTCGACAAGCGCAGGGTCGTCGGGTGACGCCCCTTGCTTGACGGTCTGGTGCCGGACGATGTTGGTCCAGGCGAACTTGTGCATGAACGCGCCGCTTGTGCGG
>DATJOR010000138.1:0-7928 GCA_035506875.1 Mycobacterium sp. | reverse complement strand
CAACCCGATCATCACGATCGTCGACTCCGGTGCCACCGGTAACTTCACCCAGACCCGGACGCTGGCCGGCATGAAGGGTCTGGTGACCAACCCGAAGGGTGAGTTCATCCCGCGGCCGATCAAGTCGTCGTTCCGTGAAGGCCTGACGGTGTTGGAGTACTTCATCAACACCCACGGCGCGCGGAAGGGGTTGGCGGACACCGCGTTGCGTACCGCCGACTCGGGTTACCTGACCCGTCGTCTGGTCGACGTGTCGCAGGACGTCATCGTCCGCGAGCGTGACTGCGGCACCGAGCGCGGCATCGTTGTCGAGCTGGCCGAGCGTCAGCCCGACGGCACGCTGATCCGTGACCCGTTCATCGAAACCTCGGCCTACGCACGCACGTTGGGCACCGACGCGGTCGACGAGAAGGGCAACGTCGTGGTCGCGCGCGGACACGATCTGGGCGACCCGGAGATCGACGCGCTGCTGGCGGCCGGTATCACGCAGGTGAAGGTGCGTTCGGTGCTGACCTGCACCACCGGCACCGGCGTGTGCGCGACCTGCTACGGCCGCTCGATGGCCACCGGCAAGCTGGTCGACATCGGTGAGGCCGTCGGTATCGTGGCCGCCCAGTCCATCGGCGAGCCCGGCACGCAGCTGACCATGCGCACCTTCCACCAGGGCGGTGTCGGTGAGGACATCACGGGTGGTCTGCCCCGCGTGCAGGAGCTGTTCGAGGCCCGGGTGCCGCGCGGTAAGGCCCCGATCGCCGACCTCACCGGCCGGGTGCGCCTGGAAGAGGGCGAGCGCTTCTACAAGATCACCATCGTCCCCGACGACGGTAGCGAGGAAGTGGTCTACGACAAGCTCTCCAAGCGGCAACGCCTGCGGGTGTTCAAGCACGAGGACGGTTCCGAGCGGCTGCTCGCCGACGGCGACCACGTCGAGGTGGGCCAGCAGCTGATGGAAGGCTCCGCCGACCCGCACGAGGTGCTCCGCGTGCAGGGCCCCCGCGAGGTACAGATCCACCTGACCAAGGAGGTCCAGGAGGTCTACCGGGCGCAGGGTGTGTCGATCCACGACAAGCACATCGAGGTGATCGTCCGGCAGATGCTGCGCCGGGTGACCATCATCGACTCGGGCTCGACGGAGTTCCTGCCCGGCTCGCTGATCGACCGCGCGGAGTTCGAGGCGGAGAACCGTCGGGTGGTGGCGGAGAGCGGCGAGCCCGCCGCCGGCCGCCCGGTGCTGATGGGTATCACCAAGGCGTCGCTGGCCACCGACTCGTGGCTGAGTGCGGCGTCGTTCCAGGAGACCACGCGAGTGCTGACCGATGCGGCGATCAACTGCCGCAGCGACAAGCTCAATGGTCTGAAGGAGAACGTGATCATCGGAAAGCTGATCCCGGCCGGTACCGGCATCAACCGGTACCGCAACATCCAGGTTCAGCCGACCGAGGAGGCCCGGGCCGCGGCGTACACGATCCCGTCTTACGAGGATCAGTACTACAGCCCGGACTTCGGCCAGGCCACCGGTGCTGCGGTTCCACTGGACGATTACGGCTACTCCGACTACCGGTAATTCAACGACGAGAAAAGCCCCGGGTCCCGGGGCTTTTTTCGTGCCGGTGATGTCATCTGTCTCACACGTCATCGGGGGGAGTCCGGGGTGGTTTTGCCCGCCTTTGAGCGACTTCGGGTTGCGGCAGGGGCTTCGGGTTCGTGCGTTGTCGCTGCGAGGCGGGCACAACGGCGCATGCTTCCGTTGTTGTGACTGCTGAGAATTGGCGAGCCTGTTGGTGCCGCTCACTAGACTGGCCAACGTGCTCATCGGTTCACATGTCAGTCCGCAAGATCCACTCGCCGCGGCGGCGGCCGAGAACGCGGATGTCGTCCAGATCTTCCTGGGCAACCCGCAAAGCTGGAAGGCGCCCAAGCCCCGCGAGGACGCCGCACAGCTGAAGGCCGCGGCGCTACCGATCTACGTGCACGCGCCTTATCTGATCAACGTCGCGTCGGCGAACAACCGGGTGCGGATCCCGTCGCGCAAGATCCTGCAGGACACCTGCGACGCCGCGGCCGACATCGGCGCGGCCGCGGTGATCGTGCATGGCGGCCACGTCGCCGAGGACAGCGACCTCGACGAAGGTTTTCAACGCTGGCGCAAGGCGCTCGACCAACTGGAGACCACAGTTCCCGTCTACCTGGAGAACACCGCCGGCGGCGATCACGCGATGGCCCGCCATTTCGACACCATCGGTCGGCTCTGGGACCAGATCGGCGACAAAGGGATTGGCTTTTGCCTGGACACTTGCCACGCCTGGGCGGCGGGTGAGGAGCTGGTCGACGCCGTCGACCGGATCAAGGGCATCACCGGCCGCATCGACCTGGTGCACTGCAACGACTCCAAGGACTCGGCGGGCTCGGGCCGTGACCGGCACGCCAATTTCGGCACCGGGCAGATAGATCCGGAGCTGCTGGTGGCGGTGGTCCGGGCCGCCGGCGCGCCGGTGATCTGCGAGACCGCCGATGAGGGCCGCAAGGACGACATCGCCTTCCTGCGTGAGCACTTGAGCTGAAGAAGGCTGCGATGGTCGCGCGGGTCGTCGCGGTTTTCGGCGTTGCGCTGGTTATTGCGGGCTGCGGCGGCCGGGACGCCGGCAAGCCGTCGGCCTTCGTCGAGGGCACCAGCGTGCACACGGTCAGCGTCGGCGGCCATGACCGCAGCTATCGGCTGTACAAGCCCAAAGGACTGCCCGCATCTGCCTCGCTCGTGGTCATGCTGCACGGCGGGTTCGGCACTGATGCGCAGGCTGAAAGGTCTTACGGCTGGGACAAATTGGCCGATTCCCAGAAGTTCGTCGTCGCCTACCCGAATGGCCTCAACCGGGCCTGGAACGTCAACGGCGCGGGGTGCTGCGGCAAGCCCGCAAAGGAGGGCGTCGACGACGTCGGGTTTATCACCGCGGCCGTCGCAGACATCGAACACAACGTCGGCATCAACGCCTCCCACGTGTATGCCACCGGTATGAGCAACGGCGGCATGATGTCCTACACCCTGGCATGCGACACAACGCTTTTCGCAGCGATCGGTCCGGTATCGGGCACCCAGCTGGACGCGTGCCGGTCGCCTCACCCCGTTTCGGTCATGCACATTCACGGCACAGCGGATCCGCTGATTCCCTACGACGGCGGGCCCGGCCACGGTTTCGTTCATCTGGACGGTCCACCGATCCAGGACATCAATGCGTTCTGGCGCAACGTCGATCACTGCGCAACCCCGGCCGTGACGACCAGCGGTCCGGTCACCACATCGACCGCCGGATGCCCCGACAACCGCAGCGTGGTGCTGATCACCATCGACGGCGGCGAACATCACTGGCCCGACTTCGCCACCGAAAAGCTCTGGCAGTTCTTCGCCGCCCATCCCCGCTGAGCATTACATGTCTTGTGCGGTTGTAGAAAAACTGTAATATGGGCGGCATGTCAGATACCCATGTCGTCACCAACCAGGTCCCGCCGCTGGAGGAGCACAACCCGGCATCCTCCCCGGTGCTCATCGAGGCGCTGATCCGCGAGGGCGGCCAATGGGGTCTGGACGAGGTGACCGCGGTCGGCGCGATCTCCGGCTCTGCGCAGGCGCAACGGTGGGGCGAGCTGGCCGATCGCAACCGGCCCATCCTGCGCACCCACGATCGCTACGGCCATCGCGTCGACGAAATCGAGTACGACCCCGCCTACCACGAGCTGATGCGCACCGCGATCGAGCACGGCCTGCATGCCGCGCCGTGGGCCGACGACCGGCCGGGCGCGCATGTGGTCCGCGCGGCCAAGACCGGCGTGTGGACCGCCGAAGCCGCCCACATGTGCCCGATTTCGATGACCTACGCCGTCGTTCCGGCGCTGCGCTTCAACCCGGATCTCGCCGCCAGCTACGAGCCGTTGCTCACCAGCCGGCACTACGACCCGGAGCTCAAGGTGCCGGCGACGAAGTCCGGGATGACCGCGGGCATGTCGATGACCGAAAAGCAGGGCGGCTCCGATGTCCGCGCCGGCACTACTGAGGCCACCCGCAACGCCGACGGCACCTACAGCCTGACCGGGCACAAGTGGTTCACCTCGGCACCGATGTGCGACATGTTCCTCGTGCTCGCGCAGGCGCCGGGCGGGCTGTCATGCTTCTTCTTGCCTCGGGTACTGCCCGACGGCACCCGCAACCGGATGCTGCTGCAACGGCTCAAAGACAAACTCGGCAACCACGCCAACGCCTCCAGCGAGGTCGAGTACGACGGCGCCACCGCATGGCTGGTGGGCGAGGAGGGCCGCGGCGTCCCGACCATCATCGAGATGGTCAATCTGACCCGGCTGGACTGCACGCTGGGCAGCGCCACCAGCATGCGCACCGGGCTGACCCGCGCCGTCCACCACGCGCAGCACCGCAAAGCTTTCGGCTCGTATCTGATCGACCAGCCGCTGATGCGTAATGTGTTGGCGGACTTGGCTGTTGAGGCCGAGGCTGCCACCATGGTGGCAATGCGGATGGCCGGCGCCACCGACAACGCCATCCGCGGAGACCAGACCGAAGCGCTGCTGCGCCGGATCGGTCTGGCGGCCGGCAAGTACTGGGTGTGCAAGCGCGCCACGCCGCACGCCGCCGAGGCGCTGGAGTGTCTGGGCGGCAACGGCTATGTCGAGGATTCCGGTATGCCGCGGCTGTATCGGGAGGCGCCGCTGATGGGGATCTGGGAAGGCTCGGGCAATGTCAGCGCGCTGGATACTCTGCGCGCCATGACAACTCGTCCGGAGTGCGTCGAGGTCCTGTTTGGCGAGCTGGCGAAAGGTGCCGGGCAGGATCCGCGTCTGGACGGCCATATCGAGCGACTGCGTGGACAACTCGGCGACCTGGAGACGATCGCCTACCGCGCCCGCAAGGTCGCCGAGGACATCTGCCTGGCGCTGCAGGGCTCGTTGCTATTGCGCCACGGGCATCCCGCGGTTGCCGAGGCATTCTTGGCGACCCGCCTCGACGGCCAGTGGGGCGGCGCGTTCGGAACCATGCCCAGTGGGCTGGATCTCGCGCCGATCCTGGAGCGAGCCCTGGTAAAGGGATGACACACGCGATCAGGCCGGTCGATTTCGATAACCTGAAGACGATGACCTATGAGGTCACCGATCGGGTTGCGCGCATTACCTTAGACCGGCCCGAGAAGGGCAACGCGATCATCGCCGACACCCCGCTGGAACTTTCGGCCCTTGTCGAGCGGGCCGACCTGGACCCGAACGTGCACGTCATTCTGGTCTCCGGTCGGGGTGAGGGCTTCTGCGCGGGTTTCGACCTGAGCGCCTACGCCGATCGCACCGGATCGGCGGGCGGCACCGGCGCCTACAGCGGGACCGTGCTGGACGGTAAAACCCAGGCGGTCAACCACTTACCGGATCAGCCGTGGGACCCCATGATCGACTACCAGATGATGAGCCGTTTCGTGCGTGGCTTTTCCAGCCTGCTGCACGCGGACAAGCCGACGGTGGTCAAGATCCATGGCTACTGTGTGGCCGGCGGCACCGACATCGCCCTGCACGCCGACCAGGTGATCGCCGCATCCGACGCGAAGATCGGTTACCCGCCGACCCGGGTCTGGGGCGTGCCGGCCGCCGGAATGTGGGCCCATCGGCTAGGTGACCAGCGTGCCAAACGCCTTCTGCTGACCGGGGATTGCATCACCGGGGCGCAAGCCGCCGAGTGGGGTCTGGCCATCGAGGCGCCCGACCCCAAAGACCTCGACGAGCGCACCGAACGCCTGGTCGGGCGGATCGCGGCGGTGCCGGTCAATCAGCTGATCATGGTCAAACTCGCACTCAATACCGCGCTGCTGCAACAGGGCGTGGCCACCAGCAGAATGGTCAGCACCGTCTTCGACGGTGTCGCCCGGCACACACCCGAGGGACACGCGTTCGTCGCCGACGCCGTCGAGCACGGCTTCCGCGATGCGGTGCGTCATCGCGACGAACCGTTCGGGGACCACGGACGCCGAGCATCCCAGGTCTGACGGATCAACAGTATGCCGAAATCACTGGCCCGCATGACCGCCCGGTCGGTGGTGCTCAGCGTGCTGCTCGGTGCCCACCCAGCGTGGGCCAGCGCGGCCGAATTGATAAGGCTCACCGACGACTTCGGCATCAAGGAAACCACGTTGCGGGTGGCGTTGACCCGGATGGTCAGCGCCGGCGACTTGATCCGGTCCGCGGACGGCTACCGGCTCTCCGAGCGGCTATTGGCTCGGCAGCGCAGGCAGGACGACGCGATGCGACCGCAGCTGCGAGCCTGGCATGGATCCTGGACCACCTTGATTGTCACCAGTGTCGGCACCGATCCCAGAACCCGTGCTGCGTTGCGAACGACGCTGCACAACAAGCGTTTCGGCGAACTGCGCGAGGGGGTGTGGATGCGCCCGGACAACCTCGAACTCCACCTGGACCCACAACTGCGCGCACGGGTGCGGATCGTGCATGCCCGCGACGACGCGCCGGTGGAGCTTGCCGGCCAGCTGTGGGATCTGCCGTCGTGGGCCCGCACCGGCCACCGACTGCTTGCCGAGATGTCAGACGCAACCGATGTTCCCGCCCGGTTCGTGCTCGCCGCGGCGATTGTCCGCCACCTGTTGACCGACCCGGTGCTGCCGGCCGAATTGCTGCCCGCCGACTGGCCGGGCGCCGGGCTGCGCGCCGCCTACAACGACTTCGCCGCCGAACTGACCGAGCGGCGCGACGGTATCCGATTACTGGAGGCGAGATGAGCGACCCGGTACGCGTAGAACGCAATGGCCCGGTGACCACGGTGATCCTGAACCGGCCGGAGGCCCGCAACGCCGTCAACGGCCCGACCGCGGCCGCGTTGTTCGCGGCGTTCGAAGATTTCGATCGTGACGACTCCGCTTCGGTGGCGGTGTTATGGGGTGACAACGGAACCTTCTGCGCCGGAGCAGATTTGAAGGCTTTCGGCACACCGGACGCCAATGAGGTGCACCGGACCGGGCCCGGCCCGATGGGGCCGTCGCGAATGGTGCTGTCAAAACCGGTGATCGCCGCGGTCAGTGGCTACGCCGTCGCCGGCGGCCTGGAGCTCGCGTTGTGGTGTGACCTGCGGGTGGCCGAGGAGACCGCGGTGTTCGGTGTGTTCTGCCGCCGATGGGGTGTGCCGCTGATCGACGGTGGCACCGTCAGGCTGCCCCGGCTGATCGGGCAGAGCCGGGCGATGGACATGATTCTCACCGGCCGCGCGGTCGATGCCGGCGAGGCGTTGGCGATCGGGCTGGCCAATCGCGTTGTGCCCAAAGGGCAGGCCCGTGAAGCCGCCGAGCAGCTGGCCGCGGAGCTCGCCGCATTGCCACAGCAGTGCATGCGATCGGATCGGCTTTCGGCGCTGCACCAGTGGGGGGTGAGCGAATCAGACGCTCTTGACTACGAATTCGCCAGCATCTCCCGGGTGGCCGCCGAGGCGATGGAAGGTGCGGGACGTTTCGCGGGTGGCGCCGGCCGCCACGGCGCGGCCCCGGTGTAACGGATCACTAGCTCGGCAGCGAGAAGGACCGCGCCACCGCCAGCGACTGCCGGGCGACGAGCTTGCTGACCCCCGGGATGCGCAGCATCCGCAGGGCGACGTTCCGCAGCGGGGCGAGCCGGCCCGAGGAGACGCGTTCGGTTCTCAGGGCGTCGATAGCGGTCTTCTGACACCGCGCGACGTATGGCGCGAGAAGTCGTTGGTATCGGGCGAATGCCGCAGCGTAATCCTCGCCGGCCGTGTGCATTTCGTGTGCCAGCACGTAGCAGCCGACTAGCGCGAGAGTGGTGCCCATGCCCGAGCGTGGCGAGGCGCACCAGGCTGCGTCGCCGGTCAGGCAGACCCGTCCGCGCGCGTAGGAATCCAGGTGGACTTGGGCGATCGAATC
>DATJOR010000137.1:0-6923 GCA_035506875.1 Mycobacterium sp. | reverse complement strand
GTCCGCGGCGACGCGGAGAGCATCTTCGATACGCACGATGCCTACCTGTTCACCTCCCGGTCCGATCAAACGGACTTCAGGTACGCGGATGCGTTCGTTGACGCGGGTCTCAGTGCTGATGGGGCCTCCTGGGCTCGGTGTTTGCTTTCGTGTTTGCCGCCACCGGTACCCGACCCGTCCGGATTCAGCGGTGGAAACACCACGCCATCAGCAAAAAAAGCCCTGCGTAAGCAGGGCCCGGTGCCGACCGGTCACAGCCAAAGCCGCCTGCGTGACGCAGAACCAGCACAGGTTGTGTGCCGGTGACCGGACCGCTGAGCCTGGAATACGAGTTCGTGGCCAAACGGTGGGAGTGGGACTCCACTTGCTGTCTCTGGACTTCACCGGAGACGGTCGCGCAGGACAGTCTAGCAGGCAGGACGCGTTGAGCGGCCCCCGAGCGCCGCCGCAGGGCCGACACGTGCGATTACGTGCCTGCCGGGCATAGGCATTCCATAGCTTTACCGAATATCCTCGCGGTCTGTGACCCTCACTGCGTCCCGTCGGCGGAGCCGCGCACCCTCCCGGCTCCGCTGGGTGCCCGCGGCCGCTGGGTGGACCGTCGGCGTCATCGCGACGCTGTCGCTGATCGCCAGCGTGTCGCCGGTGATCCGCTGGATGATCAAGGTGCCACGCGAATTCATCAACGACTACCTGTTCAACTTCCCGGACACCAGTTTCGCATGGTCGTTCGTATTGGCCTTGTTGGCCGGCGCGCTCACCGCGCGCAAGCGCATCGCCTGGTGGCTACTGATACTCAACCTGGTGCTGGCCGTAGCGCTGAATATCGGCGGCCTGACCGCGGATAGCATCACCCGGCTGCAGAGGCTCGGCGAGACGCTCGGGCTCGGTTTTCACCTGGCCGCACTGGTCGTGCTGGTCTTTGCCTACCGGGAATTCTGGGCCAAGGTCCGCTCGGGTGCGCTCTTCAAGGCGGCCGCGGTGCTGGTCACCGGCTGGGCGATCGGCATCATGCTGTCGTGGGGACTGGTCGAGGCGTTTCCCCGCACGCTGGTGGAGGACGACCGGCTGTGGTACGTGGTGAACCGGGTGGTCGGATTCGCCGTCTTTGACCCGAGCTCGTTTTCCGGCCGGCCGCACGTTTTCCTCAACGCACTCTTCGGACTTTTCAGCGCAATGGCGCTGATCGCCGCGGCGATCGTGCTGTTCCAATCGCAGCGCGCCGACAATGCGCTCACCGGCGAGGACGAATCCGCGATCCGCGGCCTGCTCGAGTTGTACGGCAAGAACGACTCGCTGGGTTACTTCGCCACTCGCCGGGACAAGTCGGTGATTTTCGCGCCGAGCGGTCGCGCCGCCATTACCTACCGGGTCGAGGTCGGCGTCTGCCTGGCCAGCGGAGACCCGATCGGTGACCCCAGGGCGTGGCCGCAGGCCATCGACGCCTGGTTGGCGCTGTGTCAGACCTACGGCTGGGCGCCCGGAAATATGGGTGCCAGTTCGGCCGGGGCTAAAGCCTTTCGCGAGGCCGGCCTGAACGCGCTGGAGCTGGGCGACGAGGCGATTCTGCACACCGGCGATTTCAGGCTCTCCGGCCGAGAGATGCGCGGGGTGCGTCAGGCCGTGACCCGGGCGCGCCGCGCCGACCTGTCGGTACGCATTCGCCGGCACTACGACATTGAGGCCGCCGAGATGTCACAGGTGCTTGCACGGGCAGATAGCTGGCGGGACACCGACTCCGAGCGCGGCTTCTCGATGGCGTTGGGTCGGCTCGGCGACCGCGCCGACGGCGACTGCCTCCTCGTCGAAGCTGTCAAACCCGATGGCACGGTGGTCGCGATGCTTTCGCTGGTGCCGTGGGGCGCCAACGGCGTTTCGCTTGATCTCATGCGTCGCGCGCCGGAGTCCCCCAACGGAACCATCGAGCTGATGGTCACCGAGCTCGCTCTACACGCGGAGCGCATTGGCATCAGCCGTATCTCGCTGAACTTCGCGATGTTCCGGTCGGCGTTCGAACAGGGGGCCCAGCTAGGTGCCGGCCCCGTGGCGCGATTGTGGCGCGGGTTTTTGGTGTTCTTCTCCCGGTGGTGGCAGTTAGAGACGCTCTATCGCTCGAATATGAAGTACCAGCCCGACTGGGTGCCCCGGTACGCCTGCTACGAGGACGCCCGGCTGATTCCCCGCGTCGGCGTCGCCTCGGTGATCGCGGAGGGCTTCCTGGTCCTGCCCTTCACCCGGCGCCACGAGCAGCACACGGGTCACCACTCGGCCGTGCCGGCGACACTACTGGCGACTGGACTTTTGCACCATGACGGGTCTGCACCGGACCTCGCCGCGTTGCAGCAGACTGACCTCGCGGACGGTGAAGACGGTGATCGCCGGCTGCCCGAGCAGATGCGCGTTCGGCTGTCCAAGCTGAAGAAGCTGCAGGACAGTGGCATTGACGCATACCCGGTGGGTCAGGCGCCGAGCCACACCATCGCGCACGCGCTAGCCGGCGACGAGGAGCAGGCGACGATCTCGGTGTCGGGACGTGTGCTGCGGATCCGGGACTTCGGCGGTGTCCTATTCGCACAGCTGCGCGACTGGTCCGGGGAAGTGCAACTACTGCTTGAGAATTCGATTCTCGAACACGGGCGAACCACCGACTTCACCAAGGCGATCGATCTCGGCGACCTGGTCGAGGTGACCGGACAGATGGGATACAGCAAGACCGGCACCCAGTCGCTGATCGTTCGCAGCTGGCGACTCATCGGCAAGTGTCTGCGACCGCTGCCCAACAAATGGAAGGGTCTCACCGATCCCGAAGCGCGGGTTCGTAGCCGCTACGTCGACTTGGCGGTCAACGCCGAATCGCGCGAGCTGATCGCAGCTCGCAGCCGCGTGCTACGCGCCATCCGAGAGACCTTGAACGCCAAGGGTTTTCTGGAAGTCGAAACCCCGATCCTGCAGCAAATCCACGGTGGCGCCACCGCCCGGCCGTTCAGCACCCACATCAACAGCTATGACCTCGACCTGTACCTGCGGATCGCGCCGGAGCTGTATCTGAAGCGGTTATGCGTCGGCGGAGTGGAGCGGGTATTCGAACTCGGACGGGCTTTCCGCAACGAGGGTGTCGACTTCAGCCACAACCCGGAATTCACCCTGCTGGAGGCCTATCAGGCGCACGCCGACTATACCGACTGGATCGACGGCTGCCGGGAGTTGATCCAGAACGCCGCCGAGGCGGCGAACGGCGCGCAGGTGGTGATGCGTCCTCGCCCAGGTGCGGCCGACGGCAGTCTCGAAGCGGTTGACATTTCCGGCGTGTGGCCGGTCAAGGCGGTGCACGACGCGGTATCCGAAGCGCTCGGTGAGCACATCGACGCCGACACCAGCCTGGCCAAGCTGCGCAAGCTGTCCGACGCCGCTCATATCCCCTACCTGGCGCGGTGGGACGCCGGCGCCGTGGTGCTGGAACTCTACGAGCAGCTGGTCGAGCATCGCACCGAGCAACCGACCTTCTACATCGACTTTCCCCTATCGGTGTCGCCGCTGACTCGACCGCATCGCAGCAAGCCCGGCATTGCCGAGCGCTGGGATCTGGTGGCGTGGGGCGTCGAGCTGGGCACCGCCTACAGCGAGCTCACCGACCCGGTGGAGCAACGGCGCCGCCTGCAGGAGCAGTCCCTGCTCGCCGCCGGCGGCGATCCGGAAGCGATGGAGCTCGACGAGGACTTTTTGCAGGCGATGGAATACGCGATGCCGCCCACCGGGGGTCTGGGGATGGGCGTCGACCGGGTGGTCATGCTCATCACGGGCCGCAGCATTCGCGAAACGCTGCCTTTCCCGCTGGCGAAGCCGCGGTAGCGGGCCGCGCACCGCACCGAACACCGGTTGTGCATCCGATCGGCGAAACTCGTGCTCAAAGTGCGCGATCAAGACCACAATGGACCATGTGACGGGTTCAACGACGAACCTCGCTTTTCCGGTGCTCACAGAGTGCCACATCTCGTTGATGCATGGCTGGATACCCGTGACGGTCCAAGCCGTCAGCGTTACC
Source organism: Mycobacterium sp. (assembly GCA_035506875.1). Lineage (GTDB taxonomy): Bacteria > Actinomycetota > Actinomycetes > Mycobacteriales > Mycobacteriaceae > Mycobacterium. The sequence continues at coordinate 2,881 of DATJOR010000137.1, read as the reverse complement.
GTGCTGGTGCTGGCGGTCGGATGGCGGTCGCGTCGGTGGCGGCTGCTGTGGTTGCCCGCGGCGGGGGCCGTCGGAGCCGGGGTGGCGGTGTGGGCGCATTGGTACATCACCGCCGGCGGTCTGGCCGACGACCCCGCGCCGCACCTGTTGTGGTGGTGGATCGCCGCCAGCGCCGCGGCCGCAATGATCTTGATGTTGGGCTGGCCTGGCGCGGCCTGGTGGCGGCGAGCCGCGTCGCTCCTGGCGGTGCCGCTATGTCTGCTCAGCGCGGCACTGGTGCTGAACCTGTGGGTCGGTTACTTCCCCACCGTGCAGACCGCCTGGAATCAACTCACCGCCGGTCCGCTGCCCGACCAGACGGACCTCGCGACCGTCAACGCCGTGGCTGGAACTGGCATCCGGCCCCAACACGGCAGCCTGGTGCCGGTGACAATCCCCGACGACGCGTCGCACTTCAAGCATCGCGGTGAACTCGTCTACCTGCCGCCGGCCTGGTTTGAAAGCAGCCCTCCGCCGCAGCTGCCGACGGTGATGATGATCGGCGGCGAATTCAACACTCCCGCCGACTGGGCGCGAGCCGGCAATGCCGTGAAGACCATCGACGAGCTGGCGGCCGCGCACAACGGCAACGCACCGGTGTTCGTCTTCGTGGACTCCGGTGGAGCGTTTAACAACGACACTGAGTGCGTCAACGGGAGGCGCGGCAACGCGGCCGACCATCTGACCAAAGACGTCGTGCCCTACATGGCTTCGAGTTTCGGGGTCAGCCCCGACCCGTCGCGGTGGGGCATCGTCGGCTGGTCCATGGGTGGCACCTGCGCGGTGGATCTCACAGTCATGCACCCCGAGCTGTTCAGTTCATTTGTCGATATCGCCGGCAACATGGGCCCGGACGCCGGAACAAAGACGCAGACCATCGCTCGGCTGTTCGGCGGCAGCACCGCCGCGTGGGACGAGTTCGACCCGGCCACGGTCATCCGCAGGCATGGCCGATTCGACGACGTCTCAGGCTGGTTCGCGATTTCGTCGGACAACGTACCGAAGCGGTTTCACAGTCTCGCGGTTGCCGACGCCGACGCGATCGGGCTGGGCGGTCAGGATAATGTCCGCTATCCGGACGACCAGACCGAGGCCGCCCATCGGCTGTGCAGACTCGGCCGCGCCAATGGAATCGACTGCGCGGTCGTCGCGCAGGCGGGCAAACACGACTGGCCGTTCGCGAGCAGGGCTTTCGCGGCGGCGCTGCCCTGGCTGGCCGGCGAGCTGGGCACTCCTGACGTGCCGTTGATCGCGCTGCCGTACGCCCCACGAGCACCGATGCCCGCACCGGGTCCGCACGCCGAGGCCGTCGGCAGATAGCAACGGGTAACGTCGAAGCATGCCCGACGAGCCGACGAGTTCCGCTGCCGAGTCCGACGCCGACCCGGGTTACACGAATTCCGGCATGCCGACCTTCGAGTCAGTTCGCGACAAGATCGAGACACGCTACGAAACATCAATTGGCGCAGCCGAACTGGACGCCGAGAGCCCCGAGGGCCGAGACGTCGAGGAGCAGTACCAGCAGCGACAGCAAGCGGCGGCCGACCGGCTGGCCCAAATCCGCAAATCGATGCACGACGACACTTAAGCAGGCCCTCGAACTTCACCCCTTGCACCCAAGCGGCGTGTCGTCGCGACGTCTATGTGTCGCGGCGCACGACGGCAGCTAGGCGCTGACCTTTCGCCGTCGGTTCGAACGCCGCGGCGCGCCCGTCGATACCCCAGTGCCGCTGAGTGTTTCGGCGAGGAACTTGCCGGTGTAGCTCTCCGGCACCGCCGCGATGTCCTCCGGCGTGCCCTCGGCGACGATGGTGCCGCCTTCGGCGCCACCCTCCGGCCCCATGTCGATGATCCAGTCCGACGTCTTGATCACATCCAGGTTGTGTTCGATGACGATCACCGTATTGCCTTTGTCGACAAGACCGTTGATGACGTCCAGCAACTTGCGGATGTCGTCGAAATGCAGCCCGGTGGTGGGTTCGTCGAGGATGTACACGGTCCGCCCGGTGGAGCGCTTCTGCAACTCAGAAGCCAGCTTGACCCGCTGCGCCTCACCGCCGGACAGCGTGGGTGCCGGCTGACCGAGCCGCACATAACCCAGGCCGACGTCGACCAGTGTCTGCAGATAGCGGTGGATACCGGTGATCGGCTGAAAGAACTCCGCGGCCTCTTCGATCGACATGTCCAAAACCTCGGAGATGGTCTTGCCCTTGTAGTGCACTTCGAGGGTTTCCCGGTTGTAGCGGGCGCCATGACACACTTCGCACGGCACGTACACGTCGGGCAGGAAGTTCATCTCGATCTTGATGGTGCCGTCGCCGGTGCATGCCTCGCAGCGGCCGCCCTTGACGTTGAACGAGAAGCGGCCCGGTTGGTACCCGCGAACCTTGGCCTCGGTGGTCGCCGCGAACAGGGTGCGGATCTTGTCGAAGACCCCGGTGTAGGTAGCCGGGTTGGAGCGCGGCGTGCGACCGATCGGCGACTGGTCGACGCGCACCAACTTATCCACGTGGTCCAGCCCGGTCACGCGGACGTGCCGGCCCGGGACCTGCCGGGCGCCGTTGAGCCTGTTCGCCAGTACCGCGGCCAGGATGTCGTTGACCAGGGTGGACTTGCCGGAGCCGGACACCCCGGTCACCGAGGTCAGCACTCCGAGCGGAAACGCCACGTCGATCTGGCGCAGGTTGTGCTCGTGGGCACCGACGACAGTGAGCCGGCGTCGCCTGTCGATAGGACGCCGGATCGCCGGGAGGGCAATGCTTTCCTTGCCCGACAGGTAGGCGCCGGTGATCGAGTCCTTGTTGGCCAACAACTCTTTGTACGTCCCGCTGTGCACGATGCG
>DATJOR010000136.1:0-11146 GCA_035506875.1 Mycobacterium sp. | reverse complement strand
TCAGACCACTCGAACATCATTTGCTCCTGATCACTGAGGTAGCCGGGCGGCGATGTCGTCGATCTGCCATGCGCCGTCGGTCTCGATGGTTTCGGTGTCGTGCCAGCCGGACAGCGCCGAAATCGCCCCGCCCTGAACCGCGTACACCTTGCCGGTGATGGGGCACTTCTCCGTGGCCAAGTAGGCGACCAGCGGCGAGATGTTAGCCGGGCTGAACAGGTCGAGTTCGCCTTCTTCGGGTTCGGCCATCAGCGAACCCATGCCGGGGGTAGCCAGCGTGAGCCGGGTACGGGCGATCGGCGCGATCGCGTTGACCCGCACCCCGTAGCGCTCCAATTCCTCTGCGGCGATCAATGTCATCGCCGCGATGCCTGCTTTGGCCGAGCCGTAGTTGGCTTGGCCGGCGTTCGGAATCGTCACGCCGGAGCCCGACGCGGTGTTGATCACCGCGGCGTTGGGTTGATCGCCGGCTTTCGATTGCGCCTTCCAGTAGGCGGCGGCGTGACGCAGCATCGCGAAATGGCCTTTGAGGTGAACAGCGATAACAGCGTCCCACTGCGATTCCTCCATCCCGGCAATGAACGAGTCCCGCAGGATGCCCGCGTTGTTGACCAACACGTCGAGCCGACCGAACTCGGCGATGGCCTGCAACACAACGCTTTCCGCGCCGCTCCAGGTTGCTACGTTCTCCGTGCTTGCCACGGCGGTGCCACCAGCGGCAATGATTTCGTCCACGACCTCGTGCGACGGCCCGCTGTCAGCGCCCTCGCCGGCGTTACTGCCGCCCAGGTCGTTGACGACGACTTTCGCCCCCTCCTTGGCGAACAGCAGCGCGTGTTCGCGCCCGATGCCACGGCCCGCGCCGGTGATTACGGCAACCCGGCCCTCTAGTAATCCCACGTAGCTCTCCTATCTGTCGCTGATCTCGGCCAGGCCGTCGGTGATCACGAAATCGTTACCGCGTGCCGTCTCGAATGCGTAATTGGTGCTGCCGTTTGCCTGAGCTTTCCTCCAGATCCGGGTCTCGAAGTCGTCGCCGGGCAGTACTGGCTTCGAGAAACGCACCGCGAATCGCTTGAGCCTGTTCACATCCGAGTCAGCGAGCTCGGTGAGCACCGCCCACGAGGTGAACGCCATGGTGCACAGGCCGTGCGCGATGATGCCCGGCAGACCGGTGGACCTGGCCACTTCTTCGTCTAGGTGGATCGGCATCGGATCGCCCGCCGCCGACGAGTAGCGGAAGGTTTGGTCGTTGTCAATGTGCTGGACGACCTTGGCTGTCGGCGCGGAGTTCCGCAGCGCGTCGTCGAACTTGTGGTCCGGGCTGAGTTCGCCGACAGCTTTGCCGACGTTCAACCCTCGTACGAACGTGGTGACGTATTGCTCGTTGACCAGTTCGCCATCCTCGGTGCGGCATTCGAGCACGATCGCGGCGCGGGTGCCCTTTTCCAGCCCCTGATATCCGATCATCTTGGCGCGCGAGACGAGTTTGTCTCCCGGGCGGATCGGCCGGTGGAAGTGGAAGTCCTGCTCCCCGTGCACGACTCGCGGAATCGCCTCGATCGGCATCACATCCACGGCGGGCATGAGCAACGCCTCGAACACGGGGACGATAGCGAACACCGGCGGCGCGATGTCTCCGTTGCGGTGCGCCCCAATCGGGTCGTTGGTGGCCGCCGCGTACTCCGCCAGCCGCTCCCTGGTGACCTCGAACCGCTCGTCGTCAGTCCAGCGGTTCAGGCCGGTGTCATCGAATTCCAGTGTCTCGGTCATGAAGCGGAAGCCGAGGCCAGCGCGTCGAGTTGGTCGAGCGTCTTGTCGAGTTGTTTGATGCCGTCCTTTTCCACCGCCTTACCCAGCGCGCCCTTGATCAGCGCGCCCTCGAAATCACCGAATACGGTAAAATTCGAGCCGCTTTCGGTCGGGTCGATGCTGAAGGTGAACTGCGCCTTGACACCGGCCATCCCGGTGCCGGACAGCACCAGGCTGCGCGGTGCGTCGATCGAGTCGATCGTCCACTCGATTTTGTTGGCCATTCCCAGCATGACGATTTTGGCGGTCAGCGTGGCACCCTCGGCGAGCGTGGCGGGCGGGTCCTGCAACCACTTTTCGTGAACGGTGAACCACTTGTCCCAGTTGGCGAGGTCGCTGACTGTTCCCCACAGCGCCTCCGGGCTGGCGGACAGTTCTCGGGTGGCTTCGATGTGTCCCATTGCTGGTGCTCCCTTTGTCCGGCTCAGCGTTCGGCCAGCTGATACGCGGTGATGACGGCAGCGCCGCCGAGTCCGATGTTGTGCTGCAGCGCGGCGGTCACGTCGTCGACTTGCCGCTTGTCGGCGGCACCGCGCAGCTGCCAGTTGAGTTCGGCGCACTGCGCCAGGCCGGTGGCCCCGAGCGGGTGCCCCTTGGAGATCAGCCCGCCGGACGGGTTGACCACCCATCGTCCGCCATAAGTGGTGTCGCCGTTGTCGATCAGCTTGGCCGCCTCGCCCTCGCCGCACAGCCCCAGCGCCTCGTAGAGCAGCAGCTCGTTGGCCGAGAAGCAGTCATGCAACTCGATCACCTGGAAATCCTCTGGGCCCAACCCGGACTGGTCGTAAACCCGCTGGGCGGCTTGCACATTCATGTCGTAACCGATCAGTCCCTTGCAGGTGCCGTCGAAGCTGCTGGCGAAGTCGGTGGTCATGGCCTGCCCGACGATCTCCACCGCCTGTCCGGCCAGGCCGTGCTTGTCGACAAACGCCTCCGAGGCCAGGATCGCCGCGCCCGATCCATCAGAGGTGGGCGAGCACTGCAGCTTGGTCAGTGGGTCGTAGATCATCCGCGATGCCAGGATGTCATCGAGCGTGTAGGACTCTTGGAACTGCGCATAGGGGTTATTCACCGAATGCTTGTGGTTCTTGTAGCCGATCTTCGCGAAATGCTCTGCGGTGCTGCCGTATTGCTTCATGTGCTCGCGACCGGCGGCCCCGAACATCCACGGCGCCGGCGGAAACAGCACCTCGGAGATTTCGGCCATCGCCATGATGTGCTTGTCCATCGGCTGAGTGCGGTCGTCGTAGGTCGACGCCAGCGAGCCCGGCTTCATCTTTTCGAACCCCAGGGCAATCGTGCAGTCGGCGAGCCCGCCGCGGATCGCCTGCGCGGCAAGGTACAAGGCGGTCGAGCCGGTCGAGCAGTTGTTGTTGACGTTGACGATCGGAATCCCGGTCAGGCCCAGCTCGTAGAGAGCCCGCTGGCCCGACGTCGACTCGCCGTATACGTACCCGACGTAGCCCTGCTCGACGGCGGTGTAGTCGATGCCCGCGTCCTCGAGTGCCTTGGTGCCGGACTCGCGGGCCATGTCGGGGTAATCCCAGCCCTCGCGGCGGCCCGGCTTCTCGAACTTCGTCATCCCCACGCCGACGACGTAGACCTTGTTTGACATCGCACTCACTCCATTCACGGTCGAGACAGCGACTAATCGCATCGGCTCATAACATACATGACTGAACGTATCTTTCCTAGGTGCGTTGGGAGACTCATGGTCTGGTAAATGGGATGCCAATGGCGTTATGCCTGGGCGGGCAACACCTCGGCCAGCAGCACCCGCAGGTGCTCGCAGGCCCGGCCCCAGCGGCGGCGTGCCCGCTCGGCGTCGCCGTCGACGAAACTCGCCATCAGAATCCCGCGCAGCGCATCCATCGCCGTGTAGACGACGTTGCGGATCTCTCGTTGCGCGGTGTGGTCGGGTACCAGCTGTGAAATCGCGGCGATCAGCGTGCTGTTGACGACCGGCTCTACCCGTTCGACCTGACGGGCCAGCACGGGATCCGTGCGTGCTGCCACCCAAAGTTCAAGCGTGGCAAGGAACATCGGACCTTGGTGGGCTTCCCATAGATAGTCCAGCACAGTGGACACCGGGTCGGGGCTGGCCTGAACGCGACCGAGTTCGCGAATAGCGCCCTGCGCACGCTGTTGAGCGAGATGCTCGATGGCGGCGACCACCAGATCTTCCTTGGACCGGAAGTGGTGAATCTGAGCGCCTCGGGTGACGCCGGCGAGCTCGGCTACTCGCGGCGTGGTGGTGCCGGCATAGCCGTACGTGACCAGACACTCGATGGTGGCGTCGAGCAGCCGCGTCCGCATGGCGGCGGTGCGCTCCGCCTGGGTCCGCCGGACCCGCTGTCCGCTGACTTCCCTGACTTCCGCCGCCATCGCGACTGCACACCTTTCGGGATAGATACATTCCGTTGAGAACGTAATGCTACCCCATCGGTTGCGCAATCCCAGCGCTCAGCTGACGGCTTGCTTCTCGCGCTCCATGATGTAGCTGTGGTCGTCGGGCGCGTTGAGCAGCCGCAGATAGTCCTGTGGGAGATATGGCCACAGTTCCGGCGACCCGTCAGGTCCCTGATACCAGCTGGTGCAACCGGTCGTCCACACCGTGCCCGGCAACCCACGGCGAATGTGTTCCACGTAGGCGTCGATGGCAGCGGCGCTGGGTCGTAGGGTGTCGTACTCCCCGGCGGCCCAGCGTGTTATCCACCTGAGCACGTAGGCCGCCTGCGCTTCGGCAACCTGCACCAACGAAAAATTCCCGATCGGGGAGTGCGGACCAAGCAGCATGAACAGGTTCGGCATGCCCTGGACGGCGACGCTCTTGTGGGCACGAGGACCCGCTGACCACATGTCATCCAGCGTCTGGCCGTCGTGGGTGCGGACCGTCGCGGGGCGCACATAATCGTGTGCGTTGAATCCCGTTGCCAGCACGACGATGTCGGCCTCGTGCAGACGACCGTCGGTGGTCCGGATGCCGCGCTCCTCGAACCGGTCGATGGCCGTCGTCTCCACAGTCACGTCGGGACGCTGCACCTGGCGGTAGAAGTCCGGGTGAATGATCAACCGCTTGCAGCCGGGCCGGTAGTCCGGAGTGAGCTTGGCGCGCAATACCGGATCGGCGACCGATGCGAGATTGCGTTCGCACCCTCTGTTCACCAAGCGTCGGCGCAATCCGGGCCGCGTGAGGAAGACGCTGAAGATCTTGAACGATTCGTCCTCCGCGGCCCGCAGCGCCCTGCTGAGCAGCCGGCTCCGGCTCAACAACGCGCGAGCGGCCGGCGGTATCGACGGGTTGGGCAGTCGGGCAACCCATTGCGGGGTGCGCTGAAAGAGTGTGGCGTGAGCGGCAACCCCAGCTACCGCCGATATCAGCTGCACGCCGGTGGAGCCGTTGCCCACGACGGCAATTCGTTTGCTGCGTACATCGATGTCCTCGCTCCACCGTGCCGAATGCACCATCCGGCCGGCGAAGTCGCTCATGCCCGCGAAGTCCGGCGTGCGGGGCCGGTGCAAGAAGCCGGTCGCGAGGATGACGAAGTCGGCGTCCAGGGTTTCTCCGTCATGGGTGGTCAACCGCCAGTGCTGCCCGGTGTGGTGGGCGTCGACAACCTCGCTGCGGTAGCGGATCATTCGTTCGATGTTGTGCCGGCGCGCCGATTGTTCGAAGTAGTTCTGGATCTCCGGGCCGGGCGCAAAGACCCGGCTCCAGGACGGATTCAAGTCGAATGAGTACTGGTACAGGTGCGACGGCACGTCGCAGGTCAGCCCCGGATAGCGGTTGTCCCGCCAGGTCCCGCCGGGCCGGTCGGCCTTCTCCAGGACAGTGACGTCGCGAAAGCCCGCACGGTTGAGCAGGATTGCCTGACACAGCCCGGACATCCCGGCGCCGACGATGACGATGCGCGGTTCGCGGCGCATCAGGTGAGCACCTGTGTCCGCGGCGTGAGCGCCACTTGCATCCGGGCCAGGCCTCGCAGCGAGCTGTTCGTGGTCCACTCCGGCGCGCCGATGATGTCGATACGGTCCACGCGCTCGACGAGTTCGCGCAGCACCGCCTTACTTTCCATGCGCGCCAGGCTTGCACCGAGGCACAGGTGAATACCCGAGCCGAACGCGACATGGGACGGATTACGCGCGGCAATGAACGCATGCGGATTGTCGAACTGCCGCGGATCGCGGTTGGCCGCACCCCACAGCAGCGCCACGCGTGCGCCGGCCGGAATCGTTGCTTGCTCCTCCTCGCCCACCCGGTAGGCGGTCTTCGCCGTGCGGTAGAACCCCTGAATCGGCGACGAAAAGCGCAGCTGTTCCTCGATCGCGCTGCCGATGAGCGCGTCGGGATTCTGCCGGATCAACTCGAACTGATCCGGGTTCTCCGACAGCGTCAGGAACATGGTGCTCAACAGGTTAGTGGTGGTCTCGTTGCCGGCCAATAGGAGCAGCAACGCGAAATAGAACAGTTCGTCGCGGCTGATTTCGCCGTCGCCCGCTTCGGCCACCAGACGGCCCAACAGAGTGTCGGGCGCCAACAGCTCGCCGGTTTCGATGCGGCTGCAGAAGTACGAATGCAGGTGGCGCACACCGTTGAGCGTCGGAAATATCTGCCACAAACCCTTCGCGGTCACCTGGATGTTCGCCACCCGGACGGCTTCGTTCGACCAGTGCCGGAAGAAGTCCTCGTCCTTCGGCGGAACACCGAGGATGTGTGCGATCATCCGCATCGGCATCGGCACCGCAAGCCGTTGCACGACATCGGAACCCCGGTTAGCCAGTAGCTCGGAGACCAGCTCATGGGTCAGCCGATCCACCGTCTGCTGCCACCCGGACAGCGCTCCACGCGCGAACGCGGGCTGCACCTTGCGACGTAACTCGGTGTGCCGCGGCGGATCCATATTGAGCAGCACCGGGACCTGGCCTCGCGACCGAGTCACACCTTCGGCGTTCGTCAGCAATGCGTCATTGCGGGCCGCGGCCCGCACGTCGTCATACCGACTGAGGATGAAGATGTTGCGCTTGCGGTTGTAGTGGATCCGGGGGCCGGCCAGCAGCGCCGCGTAACCCGGGTATGGGTTGGCGGCGGTCACCGGATCGAACGGATCGAACGACGTCTCGTAGATGCCGGGATAGTCGCGGCGCTTGAGCTTAGCGCCCAGATCGGTGGTGATGTTGGTGTAGAGGCCGTCCGCGAAAGGCCTGGCCACCGACGTCGCCAACCGGATGTCGTACTTGAGCGTCACGGTTCCTCCATCCTGCGGGACCCATCGCTACAAGCGCGACCGTAACAATTATTTCTGTAACAGACAATGGGGTTAAGATCAGCGGCATATGGAGATCACGATCGACGAGCTTGCCCAGCGCGTTGCCATGTCCTCGCGCAACATCCGGGAGTGGCAACGCCAGGGTTTGCTGCCGCCGCCGGCCCGTCGCGGACGTGTCGGCATTTACTCCGATGAACATGTCGCACGGATCAGGCGGGTGCAGCAGCTGCACGCCGAAGGCTTCCCGCTGGACCTGATCCGGCGGATGATCGACACCGGCACCGGCAGCGAGAGCGACATCCGGCACTTGGCGGCCGAAGTGCTCGCCCCGTTCAGCACCGCAGGCCCGATCACCGTCACGCGCGCCGAACTCGACAACCGACTCGGCGCCGGCGCCGCCGTGCAGCTGGCCAAGCTCGGCCTGATCGCCGACGCCGACGGCGACCCGGTCTCGGTGCGCGATGCCGAGGCGCTGGATCTGATCGAAGGCCTCACCGGTACCGGCGTTTCACTGGATCGGCTGGTCGCCACCCTGGTCGACGTGCGCGGCCACCAGCGCTCGATCGCGGACGTGATCCTGCGTGCCTACGCCGAGGACGTATGGGAGCCGTTCGTGTCGTCGAAATTCGCCGCGCAAGACTGGGGTTCGCTTGCCGACAATGCCGGGCGAGGCCGGCGACTGGTGAGCGCCCTGCTGACTCATCTGCAACACGCCGCGTTCGACGACGCCGCCGCATCGGTGATGTTGAGCGAAATCGGCGAGGCCGAAAGGGCGCTGGACCGCATCAAGCCGTTAGAGGGTAGCCGGCCGGATTACGACGACTGACTTCGTCCGCGGGCCGTCGTCGCGCAGCAGCGCGATCACCCGGCCGTCGGCATCCCGCGCGGCGTAGACACCGTCGATGCCGGCTGGCGTCAGCGCGCGACCGTTGGCGGCCGCGTCGGCCTCCTCAGCGGTCAGGTTGCGGCACGGAAACATCTGCAGGCACGCCTCATCAAGGGTGTAGCTCAGTTGCGGCCGCTCGGCCAGCTCGTCGAGTGAGCGGGCCCCGTCTATAGCGAACGGGCCGACCCGGGTGCGCCGCAGCGCGGTCAGGTGAGCGCCGACCGCCAGCGCGTCGCCGAGATCGCGGGCCAGGGCGCGGATGTAGGTCCCGGACCAACAGTCGACTTCGACGTCGAGATCGATCAGGTGACCGTGGCGACGGGCCGCGAGGATCTCGAACCGGTCGATCCGCACCGGGCGGGCGGGTATTTCGACCGTGTGGCCCTCGCGAACGAGGCGGTAGGCCCGCTGGCCACCGACCTTGATCGCACTGACCGCCGACGGGATCTGCATGATGTCGCCCCGCAACCCGGCGATCGCGGCGGCTATGCTCGCGTTGGTCAGCTGTTCGGTCGAAACCTCCTGCAGTAGTTGACCTTCGGCGTCTTCGGTGGAGGTGGTCTGGCCCAGCCGGATGGTGGCCGCATAGGACTTCGAGGCGCCGCTCACCAGGCCGAGGACCTTGGTGGCGCGCTCGATCCCGACCACCAGCACGCCGGTGGCCATCGGGTCCAGCGTGCCGGCATGGCCGACCCGACGGGTGCCGAAAATACGTCGGCAGCGCCCGACGACGTCGTGGCTCGTCATTCCGGCCGGTTTGTCAACGATGACGAGCCCCGCGTTCATAGGGTGATCGCCGTCAGCACCAAGTCCTGTGCGACCGACCATCTTCCGGCCAACGAGGTCAGCGGCGGGCCCGACAGTGTGTCGCCGTCGATCAGGAGCACCGATTCGAAAGTGCCGACGGTGCCCGAGCCGTCCATGGCGAACGTGATGTGTGCGTCTTCGAAGCCAAGCCAGCGCTTGGTCAGCGGGAACCACGCCTTGTAGGTTGCTTCCTTGGCGCAGAACAGGATTCGGTCCCAGTGCACACCGCTCGGCAGCGCAGCGATCTCGGTGCGCTCGTCGGGCAGGCTGATCGCGTCGAGCACCCCGTCGGGCAGTACGTCATGCGGCTCGGCGTCGACGCCCACCGAGCGCACCGCGTCGCCGCGGCCGACGACCGCACCACGGTAGCCCGCGCAATGGGTCAGGCTGCCCACCACGCCGTCGGGCCAGCACGGTTCGCCCTTGTCCCCCTTGAGGATCGGTACCGGCGGAAATCCGAGTTCGCCCAACGCAAGACGCGCGCAGTAACGCACGGTGATGAACTCGTTGCGCCGCTTGGCCACCGACCGCGCGATCAGCGGCTCCTCTTCGGGCATCGGCGAAAGCCCGGGCGGGTCGGAGTAGAACTCGGCGGACGCCAGGTTCGCCGCGTCGTCCGGCAGCACCGACGACATCAGTTTGCTCAGCGTCATCGTGACTGCCGCTGGCGCAGTTTCTCTCGGAACTGCTGCGCCTGCGCCCGCATCTCCGGGCTGATCACGAAATGACCGCCGAAATCGTTGAGATAGCCCGGCGCGTATTGCGGATCTGGCAGCACTTGGCGAAGCCAGCTGAACGGCTTGCGCCGCCGCCACTCCCGCGGGTAACCCACCGAAACCTCTTCGAAGCGGACCCCGTCGTACCAGGTCGTGCGGGGAATGTGCAGATGCCCGTAGACCGAGCAGATCGCGTTGTAGCGAGTGTGCCAGTCGGCGGTCTCGGTGGTTCCGCACCACAGCGAGAACTCGGGATAGAACAACGAATCGCAGGGTTCACGCACCATCGGGAAATGGTTGACCAGCACGGTCGGCGTCATCCAGTCGAGGTCCTCGAGCCGCTTGCGGGTGGCGACCAGGCGATCACGGCACCACGCGTCGCGAGTGGCATACGGCTCGGGTGACAGCAGAAACTCGTCGGTGGCGACGACATTGCGTTCGCGCGCGATCGCGAGCCCCTCGGCTTTGGTGGTCGCACCCTCCGGCAGGAACGTGTAGTCGTAGAGCAGAAACAGCGGCACAATGGTGGCCGGTCCACCCCGCTCCGTCCACACCGGAAACGGGTGCTCAGGAGTTACCACTCCCAACTCGTCGCACATGTTGACCAGGTAGTCGTAGCGGGCCCGCCCGAAGACCTGTTTGGGGTCCTTGTTGGTGGTCCACAGCTCGTGGTTGCCGGGCACCCAGATCACCTTGGCGAACCGTCGCCGCAGCAGATCCAGCGCCCAGCGGATCTCGTCGGTGCGCTCCGCGACGTCGCCGCAGACGATCAGCCAGTCGTCCGGTGAGGACGGGTACAGCGATTCGGTGACGGGCTTGTTGCCCATATGCCCGGTGTGCAAGTCGGACACCGCCCACAGCGTCGGCTGCCGCGCGGTCGTCGGGTCCTGTGTTGCCACGACTCCCCAGCCTAACGACCGGGTCGCTCAACGCAGCGCCGCAGTACTAGAACAGGTTCTCGTTTCCGCTGTGATCGCGTCAACGCGACTTGTAAACTCCCGGTGGTCGGGCCGTCCTGGCGACGATGCGGGCCGGGAACCGCCGAGGAGGAGCAGGACGAATCGGGCGAAGCCGAGGGGGTGTGATGGTCACCAAGCTGCGGCTGCTCGCGGCGCTCGGTGCCCTGGTCACGGCACTGGTGGTGGGGTGGCAGAGCGCGCCACCCGCCGGCGTCGGCACCCCGAACGTGCAACTGCGGTCGACCGCCGCACCGATGGATCCGCCCACGACCATGAAGAGCCCGATCGTGGCGACAACCGACCCAAGTCCGTTCGATCCGTGCCGGGACATTCCGTTCGACGCCGTCCAGCGGCTGGGCCTGGCCTTCACTCCGCCAGAGCCGCAGGAAGGGCTGCGCTGCCAGTTCGACGCCGGCAACTACCAGTTGGCCGTCGAGCCGATCATCTGGCGCAGTTACGAGCAATCCCTGCCCGCCGACGCCGTCGAGACCACCATCAACGGCCATCGCGCCGCGCAGTGGTGGAACCTCAAGCCGACCTACCACAACAGCTACTGGTTTTTCTCCTGCATGGTTGCCTTCAAGACCAGCTACGGCGTGATCCAGCAGTCGCTGTTCTACTCGACGGTCTACTCCAGCCCCGAGGTCGACTGCCCGTCCACCAACCTGCAGCGCGCCACCGAGCTTTCGCCGTACTACA
>DATJOR010000135.1:0-7529 GCA_035506875.1 Mycobacterium sp. | reverse complement strand
GCCCGTGCCCTATTGCTCGGCCGCGACTACGTGATACCCGAAGACATCAAGGCGCTCGCGGTCCCCGCTGTCGCGCACCGGATCACGCTGCGGCCCGAGATGTGGGTGCGAAAGATCCAAGGCTCCGACGTCGTCGAGGACCTGCTCCGACGGTTGCCGGTGCCGCGAACGACGTGATCGATACCAAGGAAGTCCATTTACGGTGGCGCGCATCAACATTGACGCGTGCGATAGCGACCTGTGCCGCGGCGGCACTGGCGCTGGCCCTGATCGGATCACGCTGGCAGTTGATCGCCTTCGCGGCGCCGCTGCTCGGTGTGTTGTGTTCACTCAGCTGGCAACGGCCGATGCCGATTGTCAACGTGCATGCCGAACCTGGTTCGCAGCGATGCTTTGAAACCGAGCAGGTGCAGCTGGCTGTCTGGGCTACCACTGAAAACCACGGCATTGCAGTAAAACTCACGGTGTCGGTAGTCGAAGGAATGCGACTGGAGGTTCTGGACCGGGCATCTGACCAGCGGCAGACGGTGGCCCCCACAGCCGAACGATGGGGCCGCTATCCCATCCGCGCGACCGTCGACGTCGTCGCGCATGGCGGGCTGCTGACCGGGACAGGGACCGTCGACGCCGCCGATGTGACGGTATTTCCGATGACGCCGCCGCAAGCGACGGCGCTCCCACAGACCGAACTGCTCGATCGTCTGGGCACCCACCTCACCAGACACATCGGCCGCGGCGTTGAGTACGCCGACATCCGCACCTATGTGCCCGGTGACCAGCTGCGCACCGTCAACTGGCCGGTGAGCGCCCGCCGTGGGCGCCTGCACGTGACGCAGCGGCTGACCGACCGGTCCGCCGACGTGGTGGTGCTCATCGACGGCTATCCGCAGCCCGCGGGCCCGGCGACGGAATCCACCGAGCGGGCTGTGCGCGGCGCCGCGCAGGTGGTGCAGACCGCGCTGCGCAACGGCGACCGCGCCGGCATCGTCGCGCTCGGCGGGCGTCGGCCACGCTGGCTGGGCGCCGACATCGGCCAACGTCAGTTCTACCGGGTGCTTGACACCGTGCTGGCCGCCGGTGATGAATTCGAAACCACCACAGGGACGTTGGCCCCCCGCGCAGCGATTCCGCCGGGCGCGATCGTCGTTGCATTCTCCACGCTGCTCGACACCGAATTCGCGCTGTCGCTGATCGATCTGCGCAGACGCGGGCACGTCGTGGTCGCGGTCGACGTGTTGCAGGGTTCTCCGTTTACAGCTCAGCAGGACCCTCTGGTGGACCGGATGTGGGCGTTGCAGCGGTCGGCGATGTATCGCGACATGGGCACCGTCGGCGTTGACGTGGTGGCCTGGCAGGCCGATCGCACCCTGGACCAATCAATGCGCGCCGTACCCGATCGCCGCCGCCCATTGGCGGGACGCCGATCATGAGGGCGGGCCCGCAGCTGGCGGCGAGCCTCTTGTCGGCGACCTGCGGTCTGCTGATGGTGGGGGCGGTAGGGATCGGGTCGCACGGTCCGGTCCGCGTCGCGGCGGTGGCGGCGCTGGTTGCCGTGCTGGTCGGAACCGTGCTTCGCCAGTTCGCCACGCTTGCGGTGCTACTCACCGTCGCGGTGATCGCGTTGTCCGATCCATCGGCGACACTGGCCGCGGCATCCGGGTTGTCCGCGGCCGTCTACCTGGTGCTCCGGCACGCGGCCGGCACCGATGCCGGGCTGGACGGTGTCAGCGGAGCAACGCTGGTCGGTACCGTGGGATTCGCGTTCGCGGGCGTGGTTGCCACCGCGTTTCCGCTGCAGCTGCCGTGGCTGCCGTTGCTGGCCCCGCTCGCCGCGTTCGCGGTCTATTTGCTGGCCACCCGGCCGTTCCTGCGGAACTGACCTATCGGGCGCGAGGCTCCAGGGAATCGGCCGGCAAGAAACCGCAAAGAATCGTGGTCCGGTGCGCGGGCCTCAGCGGGACAATACTCGCAAACCCGTTGGCGCAAAAGTATTTTCCTCCATCGATTTAGACAATAGATCGTTTACGCCAGGCATCTTGACCACTGGTCAGGATCAGGGGAACAATATCGGGGTGGCGCAAGAAGAGCGGCTGGTGATCGACGAAGTCGAGCAGCGCCTCGCCAGGAAATATGCAGCTCTTCCCCACGATCACATCGTCGCGGTAGTCCAGCACGCGTACTTGCAGTTCCGAACCAGCCGAGTGCGCGATTTCATTCCTTTGCTGGTGGAGCGCCGAGCCGACGAGGAACTCGAGGAACTCAGCGTGTTGCGGCCGGATCTGGCGGCCGTCGCGTTCGGAGATCTCGTCGTAGCGGGCTCCAAGATCTAACGTTCTGCCCCGGTCCCTCGGAGTTTGTTCGCGACCCGCCGACCGACTACAGCCCGCTGCTTCAGGGCTGAGGGCGGATCTGGCGGCGATTGCGCTCGCTGATCGCACTGTAGCGGTCACCAAGTCTATCGCGGTCCAGCTCTTGGTCGCCGGCGATGCGCCGTTCGGCCGCGAGTGCCCGATCGGTGACGGCCGCCCATCCGGTGACGTAGATTTGCTTGAGACCGGCCATGATTGGTGCCGGAACCTCGGCGATTTGGCCGGCCAGCTCAACCGCCCGGGGCAGCAGACGATCGTGCGGGACGACTTCGGTCACCAGCCCGATCTGCTCGGCGCGTGCGGCATCGACGACTTCGCCGGTCATCGACAGCCGTCGCGCCATCGCCGCGCCGACGAGCTGCGGCAGCCGGGCCGTCATACCGCCAGCGGGCAGGATGCCGACCCTGGCGTGGGTATCGGCGAAAGCGGCTCGCTGCGACGCGATAAGGAAGTCACAGCCCAGCGCCATCTCCAGCCCGCCGGTGAACACAGGGCCGTTGATCGCGCCGATGATCGGCGTTGCCATTTCGGCTGTCTTGCGGATGCAGCTCTGTGTTTGAAATTGCTCGAAATAGGCCGTCCCGAGCTGCTGGGCCTCTTTGAGGTCGACCCCGGCGCAGAACGCCGGGTCGACGCCGGTGAGCACCACCGCGCGCACCGACGGGTCGGCATCGGCGTCGGACAACGCGGCGTAGAGTTCCCCGATCAATTTGGTGCTCAACGCGTTTCGTGCCTCGGGCCGGTTCATGGTCAGCACCCGGACCGAGTTGTCAGTGCCGTAGAGGTCGCTGGAAACCAGCGGTGTCGTCATATGACGAACTGCGCGGCCTGGTTGGCGAGATCCAGCAGTGGCTGCGGGAATACGCCCAGCCCGATGGTGACCACCGCGCACACCGCGATCGCCGCTTTGCTCCAGAAGCTGGGCATCGCGACCTGCACCTGATCGCCGTGCGGTTCGGTGAAGAACATTTGCACGATCACCCGGACGTAGAAGTAGGCCGCCACCCCGCTGGCGATCACACCGATGATCACCAGCGGCACCGCACCGCCCTTGGCCGCCGCCGAGAACACCGAGAGCTTGCTGACGAACCCGCTGGTCAGTGGGATACCGGCGAACGCCAGCAAGAACATCGAAAAGAGCAGGCTCGCAATGGGATAGCGTTGGCCCATCCCGGCCCAATGGGAGATGGTGGCGTCCTCGTCGCCGTGAGCGTTGCGGACCAGGCCGACGACCGCGAAGGCACCCACCGTGCTGAAGCTGTAGGCGACCAGGTAGAACATCGTCGCCGCAACACCCGCCGGGTTGGCTGCGATAACGCCGGTGAGGATGAAGCCGACGTGTGCGATCGACGAGTACGCCAGCATCCGCTTGACGTCAGTCTGGTTCACCGCCGTGACGGTGCCGACGACCATGGTCAGGATCGAGATCGCCCACAGCACGGGCCGCCACTGGTCATGTAGCGGCGGGAGCGCCACGTACACGACCCGCAGCAGCGCGCCGAACGCCGCCACCTTGGTGGCTGCGGCCATGAACCCGGTGATCGGAGTCGGTGCACCCTGATAGACGTCGGGAATCCACGAATGGAACGGGGCCGCACCGACTTTGAACAGCAGCCCGACCGCCAGCAAGGCGACGCCGATCAGCGCCATCGAGTTGTTGGTGCTGGCTGCCAGGGCATCGGCGATACCAGGCAGCGACAGCGTGCCGGTCGCGCCGTACAGAAATGCCACGCCGTAGAGGAAGAACGCCGACGAGAAAGCGCCCAGCAGAAAGTATTTCATCGCTGCTTCCTGAGACAGCAAGCGGCGATGACGGGCCAGCCCGCACAACAGGTAAAGCGGCAGCGACAAGACTTCCAGGGCAACGAACATCGTCAACAGGTCGTTGGCGGCCGGGAACACCAGCATGCCGCCGACGGCCAGCATGGCCAGCGGAAAGAGCTCAGTCTGCCGGACGCCGGCGCGAACCGCTTCTTGTTCGGCCTCGCTGTCTGGCACCGCGGAGGCTTGCGGGGTAAAGGAGTCCAGGCCGGCGGCAACGTGGGCAGTGGCGGTCGCCGCGCCCGGGCCGGTGGTGGCCTTTGCGTCGTCACGCCGTTCGGCGATGAAGATCACGGCCAGGATTGCGACCAGTAGGATCGTGCCCTGCAACAACAGAGTTGGGCCGTCGACGGCCAGCGACTGCAGCACCGCGGTGCGGCCGGTCGGCGGGATCTGCCTGCCGACGATGACGACGGCGACGAACGCGGCGATCAGCCCGCCGATGGCAAGGAGGACCTGGGCGCCGTAGCGGGCTCGTCGGGGCAGGAACGCCTCCACCAGTACACCGGCCACGGCGACGCCGAAGACGATGAAGATCGGTGACAGCAGCCCGTATTCGACGGAAGGAGTGGGCATAGGTACAGAGGTCATCGGTGCGGTCCTTCCGCCGTCCCCGGTAGATGCGCGACCCCCGGCCGCACAATCGGTGCGGGGTCATACTGGCCGATGGTGGCCATGGTGTTTCCCACCGCGGGGTTGATGATGTCCAGCACCGGCTTCGGGTACACCCCGAGCACCAGAAGCAAGGCGATCAACGGTGCCACGACCAAGATTTCGCGCGGCACCAGGTCGCGGATCCGTTCGTTGCCTTCGGCGACGGGGCCCGTCATCACGCGTTGGTACAGCCACAGAATGTAGAGCGACGAAAGCACCAGCGCGGTAACCCCGAATGCCGCCGCCAGCCAGTAACGCGTGTACGCGCCGATCAGGACGAGGAATTCGCTGATGAATGGCGCCAGCCCAGGCAGCGACAGCGTGGCCAGGCCTGCGATCAGGAACGTCCCGGCCAGCAACGGGGCCACCTTCTGGACGCCGCCGTACGCGGCGATCGATCGGGTGCCGCGCCGCGAAATCAGGAAGCCGGCGATCAGGAACACCGCCGCAGTCGAGATGCCGTGGTTGAGCATGTACAGCGTCGACCCGCTCTGGCCTTGGCTGGTCATCACGAAGATGCCGAGGATGATGAAGCCGAAGTGGGATATCGATGTGTAGGCGATCAGCCGCATGATGTCGGTCTGTCCGATCGCCACGATCGCGCCGTAGATGACGCCGATGACTGCTAGCACAACGATCGCCGGGCGGAAATACGTTGACGCGTCGGGGAACAACTGCAAGCAGTAGCGCAGCATGCCGAATGTTCCGACCTTGTCCATCACCGCCGTGATCAGTACCGCCGTCGCGGGAGTCGATTCCACCGCGGCGTCGGGCAGCCACCGGTGGAACGGCCACAGCGGCGCCTTGATCGCGAACGCGAACATGAAGCCCAGGAACAACGCCTTGAGCACCGCCGAAGAGGCGCCCAGCGTGCCCGAGGAGACCGCGGAGACGATCTGGCGGAAGTCGAATGTGCCCGGACCATGTTCGGCGGTCACCACGTACAACCCGATCACCGCGGCCAGCATGATCAGGCCGCCGAACAGGTTGTACAACAGGAACTTCACCGCAGCGCGGGACCGGTGGGCGCCGCCGCCGAAGCCACCGATGAGGAAGTACATCGGAATCAGCATCGCCTCGAAGAACACGTAGAACAGCAGCACGTCGAGCGAGACCACCGAGATCAGCACCATCGATTCGATGGTCAGTGTCAGCGCGACGTAGGCCTGGGGTCCGCGCGTGCGCTCGCCGCCGTCGTCCCAGCCGGCCACCAGCAGCAGCGGCACCAGGACGGTGGTCAACAGCACCAGCACCAGCGCGATGCCGTCGACGCCGAGGGTGTAGCCGGCACCGAATGCCGGTATCCACTTGTGGGTTTCAGTGAATTGGTAAGTCGGGCCGCCGGCCTTGAACTGGACGGCGATCAGGATCGACACCACCAGCACGGCCAGCGAGACGGCTACGCCGGCCCATTTGGCGAATTGCCGCCATCCCTGGGGCATCAGGATGATGACCACCGCGCCGGCCAACGGCACTAACCACAGCACGGAAAGCCACGGAACGTTATTCATTGGCGCCGCTCCTCAGCATCGCTGCGGCCCCCTCGCCGCTGCGCGGCTGGGGGTGCCCCCACTGCATCGCGGCCGGCGCGGTCACCACAGTCGCACCGCCAGGATCGCCGCCACGACCAGCGCCGCGCCCACGAACATCGACAACGCATAGTTGCGCACGTATCCGGTCTCCAGTCCGCGCAGCCGGTCCGAGGTACGGCTCACCAGCGCCGCAAGCGCGTTGACCGAGCCGTCCACGCCCTGGTTGTCGAATTCGACGAGCGCGTGCGTCAGTTGCGCACTCGGTCGCATGAACACCTCCTCGTTGAAGGCGTCGCCGTAGAGATCTCGGCGCGCGGCCACGGTCAGCACCGAAACGTCGGCCGGCGCGGTGTCGGGCACCTTGCGCAGACCGTAGAGCAGAACGGCCACACCGATTCCGACCAAGACGGTGCCGACGGCGACGATGGTGAACGCCCACGTAGGCCACACATGCGGGCTTTCCTCGAAGGTGGTCACCGGTTCCAGCCAGTGCCGCAGGGTGCCGCCGACCGCCAGCAGGCCACCGGAGAACACCGAGCCGACGGCCAGCAGAATCATCGGCCAGGTCATCACCGCGGGCGCCTCATGCGGATGTGCATCTGCGGCCCAACGCTTTTCACCGAAGAATGTCATCAGCATCACCCGCGTCATGTAGAACGCGGTAATGCCGGCGCCCAGCAGCGCGGCCCCGCCCAACAGGTAGCCGCGGATCCCGCCTTCGCCCAACGCGGCTTCGATGATGGCGTCCTTGGAGAAGTAGCCGGCGAACGGCGGCAGTCCGATGATCGCCAGATAGCCCAGCCCGAAGGTCGCGAACGTCACCGGCAGCGCGGCACGCAGCCCGCCGTAGTGGCGCATGTCCTGTTCGTCGTCCATCGCGTGGATCACCGCACCGGAGCCGAGGAACAGGCCGGCCTTGAAGAACCCGTGCGTGAGCAGGTGCATGATCGCGAAGGCGTAGCCCGCCGGGCCCAGGCCGGCCGCCAGCACCATGTAGCCGATCTGGCTCATCGTGGATGCCGCCAGCGCGCGTTTGATGTCGTCCTTGGCGCAGCCGATGATCGCCCCGAACAGCAGCGTCACCGTGCCGACGATGATGACGCCGAGCCGGGCGTCCGGTGCCAGGCTGTACAGCGGGTTGGATCGCACGATC
>DATJOR010000134.1:0-31805 GCA_035506875.1 Mycobacterium sp. | reverse complement strand
AGCACCAGCGGTTCGGCCTTGTCCGACAGGGTGTCTCCGGTTTCCGCCCGGCTCAGTCGGCCGATCGCGCACATGTCACCGGGCAGCACCACCGACGCGGGCCGCTGCTGCTTGCCCAAGGGGAAGGACAGCGCGCCGATGCGTTCGTCCTCGTCGTGGTCGACGTGGCTGGAAAGGGCGGAGCCGTTGGACGAGCCGAAGAAAGATGAGAAATGGCCCGACACATGAACGGTCGCGTCGGGCCTGATGGTGCCGGAGAACACCCGGACCAGGCTCAGCCTGCCGACGTAGGGGTCTGACGTCGTCTTCACCACCTCGGCCAGCAGTGGCGAATCGGAGCCGCAGGTCACCTTGGTGAACACTGCACCCTGCGGCGTAAAGACCTCGGGGAGTGGGTGTTCCGCCGGGGACGGGAATCCGCGGGTGGCGATTTCAAGTAGTTCCAGCGTGCCGACGCCGGTGTTGCTGCAGACCGGTATCACCGGGAAGAAGGAGCCACGGGCGACCGCTTTCTCCAGATCGTCGATCAACCCCGATTCGTCGATCTTTTCGCCGCCGAGATAGCGCTCCATCAGCGACTCGTCTTCGGACTCTTCGATGATTCCTTCGATCAGCGTGCCGCGGGCTTCTTCGATCTGATCGGCATACGACGGATCCGGGGAGTGCGCGCTGCGCTTGCCGTCCTGGTACTCATAGTGAGTCTGCGACAACAGCCCGATCAGCCCGTTCCCGGCGGGCAGATAGAGCGGTAAAACCTTGTCGCCGAATGCATTCTGGGCAGTCGCGAGGGCATTGTCGTAGTTGGCCCTGGCGTGGTCGAGTTTGGTGATCACCACCGCCCGCGGCATTCCGACCTGGCTGCACTCCTGCCACAGGGACTTGGTCGGTTCGTCGACGTCTTCACACGCCGCGATGACGAAAAGGGCGCAGTCCGCGGCGCGCAGCCCGGCCCGCAGTTCGCCGACGAAGTCGGCGTAACCGGGAGTGTCGACGAGGTTGACCTTGACGCCGTCGTGCAACAGCGACGCCAAGGCAAGACCGACCGACCGCTGCTGGCGGATCTCGGCCTCGTCGTGGTCGCAGACCGTGGTGCCGTCGGCGATGCAGCCAGGTCTGGACAACACCCCGGCGGCGACCAGAAGGGCCTCGACCAAGGTGGTCTTCCCGCCGCCGGACGGGCCTACCAGCGCCACGTTCCGTACGGCGGTCGGATCATCTACGGCGGGGGCGGCTCCTGCGTTTTGCGAAGCGGTGGACTTGTCGGCCATGACGTGTCTTCTCCTCGTG
This sequence comes from Mycobacterium sp., assembly GCA_035506875.1. Classification (GTDB taxonomy): domain Bacteria; phylum Actinomycetota; class Actinomycetes; order Mycobacteriales; family Mycobacteriaceae; genus Mycobacterium. The sequence goes on along the minus strand of DATJOR010000134.1, from coordinate 30,518 downwards.
CCCGCGGGATCGTGACGTATGTCACTTTTCCCCTAGCGCCCGCGCAGCACAAGGGTGAACGCGCGGTGAACCCAACTCAGCGCGGCAGCGGCGGTCAGGCGTGCCAGCTGCTCCAATGCCGGATCGCAATCGCGATCACCGGGCCATTCAACGGAACCGATTGGTACTGGTCGTATTTCGCGCGCAGAAGATCATGCCCTGCCTGCAGGGCATTGCCGTCGTGATGTATCGCCGCGAGACCGTCGATCCGGACCCACCACAACTGCGTCCAGTCGTCGGCGTAGTGGTCGACCAGCAAGCTGACCGACGGGTGTCGTTCGATGTTGGCCAGCCGGCGCAGCCGTTGCGTGGTCTTGGGCTTCCCGTCAACGGCGGTGTAGACGACCTCGTCGTGAAGCGCGAAGACCACCGGCACCAGGTGCGGTGTGCCGTCGGCGGTGACGGTCCCTAGCCGGGCCACCGGCGCGCGAGCGAAGCTGTCTTTGGGGTCGAAGTCGACCACGACGCCAGCCTAGACAGTCAGGTGATCGTCAGGCCGCCGTCGACGACGATCGTCTGCCCGGTGACGTAGCCACCGGCCGCGGATGCCAGCCACACGGCGGTGGCGGCGAGTTCGCGCGCGTCGCCTAAACGGCCCAGTACCAGGCGATGCGCCTGGCTCTCCAGGTAGCCGGGCTTGTACTCGTCGGTCATTTCCGTCCGAAAGAATCCGGGCGCCAGCGCGTTGACCCGAATTCCCTTCCGGGAGCCCCACTGCTGGGCGAGGTCGCGGGTGAGCCCGATGACCGCGGCCTTGCTGGCGCTGTAGGCGGCCTGCGGCAGGTCGGCTGTGGTGATGCCCAGGATGCTGGCGATGTTGACGATCGAACTGCCGGGTTGCATGACCCGTCCGCAGGCTTGGGCGACCCAGTAAGCGCCATTGAGGTTGACGTCGACCACCGAACGGAACTCCTCGGGTGTCTCCCGGGTTGCCGGCACAGCGGACCCCACCCCGGCGTTGTTGATCAGGATGTCGACGCGGCCGAAGGTCTGCATGGCCGAGTCGACCAGCCCCTGGCACTGCTCGGGCACGCTGACGTCGGTGGCCACCGACAGCGGCGTTCGGCCGGCGCCTTCGACCAGCGCAGCGGTCTCGGCCAACCGGTCCACGCGGCGTGCACCCAACGCGACGTCGGCGCCGGCCTCAGCGAAGGCCTGGGCGAACGCCACGCCGAGCCCCGAGGACGCACCGGTCACGATCACGACTTTGTCATCAAGCCGGAATGAATCAAGTACGCCCATCGAATAGACACCTTTGCCGTCGAATTGCCGTCCAGCCCCAGAAGGTATGAAGCTACCGTTTAGCACCATGTCCGCCGAGACAGAGATCGCCAACCTGCTGTATCGCTACGCCGAATGCATTGACAACGGCGACTTCGCCGGTGCCGCCGCGCTCTTCGAACACGCCCGCCTGCGGGTCGCCCCGGGCCCTGACGGCACGATCGGCGCGACCACCATCTTGGCGATCTGGAAGTCCACGGTAATGACGTACCCGGACGGCACCCCCCGGACCAAACACGTGATCACCAATCCGATAATCGAGGTCGACGAAACGGCGGGCACGGCTAGTTGCCGTAGCTACTACTCGGTGATCCAGCAGGCCGATGACTTCCCGCTCCAGGTCATCGTCGCCGGCCGCTATCACGACCAATTCCAGCTCATCGACGGCCGGTGGCGGTATGCCTTTCGTGATTACTCCCTGATGGACATGATCGGCGACGTCAGTCATCACCTGAACCGGCCAATCGCGGAGATCGGTGGAACTGCCTGATCAGCGCCGCTTTCCCAAGACCAAGATGCCCGTCGTGCAAACCACGGTTACGCTTTAATGAACGAAATCGTGCGTAGGAAATCCCCGGCGCTGCGACAATCCGAGCTGGAATCGAAAGCTATCGGACCAAAACATGGAGGTAACACGGATGAGCGAATCGCACCGCCGTAGACCGCGGTGGTCATTCTGGTTGCTCAGTCTGATAGCAGTCGTGGGGCTGGCCCTGGGTACCGTGCCGGCGCAAGCGGCGCCATTGCGGCCACCGGCACCGTTGGACGCCCTTTCCGCCGTTGGGCAGGTCGGCCCGACGATCGTCGACATCGACACCAAGCTCGGATACCAGAGCGCCGTCGGCGCCGGAACCGGCATCGTGATCGGTCCGAGCACCGTGCTCACCAACAATCACGTGGTCGCCGGAGCTACCGACCTGACCGTGCGGTCGATCGGCAACGGTCAGACTTTCCCGGCCACCGTGATCGGCTACGACCGCAGCCACGACATCGCGGTGCTGGCCCTCGGTGGCGGCGGCCTGCCGCCGGCCAACATCGGTAACTCCGACTCGGTGACCGTCGGCGAACCGGTCGTCTCGCTGGGCAACGCCGGCGGCGTCGGCGGCACACCCAGCGCGGTGGACGGGCGCATCGCCGCGTTGAACCAGACGGTGTCGGCGAACGACGCCCTGACCGGCAGCACCGAGACGCTCAACGGGCTGATCCAGGTAGACGCGAACATACGTCCCGGTGACTCCGGTGGGCCCACCGTCAACACCGCCAACCAGGTGATCGGCCTGAACACCGCCGCATCCGACAACTTCCACCTCGGCCGCGGCCAAGGGTTCGCGATCCCGATCAATACCGCGATGGCCATCGCCGGCCAGATTCAAGGCGGCGGATCGCCGACGGTGCACATCGGGCCGACGGCGTTCCTCGGTGTCGGCGTCAACGACGCCGCCGGCGGAGCGGGTGCTGTGGTCAGGCAGGTGATCCCGGGCGGTCCGGCTGCTGGGGCGGGCATCGCGCCGGGTGATGTGATCAACTCGATCAACGGTCAACCGGTCAACTCGGCTACCGCGTTGACCGCCATTCTCGACCAGCACCACCCCGGTGACAACGTCCAGGTGGGGGTGGCCGGTCGGTCCGCCAACGTGACGCTGGCGGATGGGCCGCCGGGCTGACCTGCACATCACGGCTTAGCTAGCTGAGCTCAATTCGTTTGGCGGGCATATGGTTTGCGAAGCTATGCCTCGGGTACGTGTAACATCGTGGACTTGACGAGCGACGAAGACGAGCCCCTTGAGACCGTTGCGCACGATCCGGCCGAGGGAAGTCACGTCGAAGACGGCGTGGTCGAGCATCCCAGTGCCGACGACTTCGCCGACGCCAGGGAACTACCGGCCGATTCAACCTGGTTCAAGCACGCGGTTTTCTACGAGGTGTTGGTCCGGGCGTTCTACGACTCCAACGCCGACGGTTTCGGTGACCTGCGCGGCCTGACCGAACGGATCGACTACCTGCAGTGGCTGGGGGTCGATTGCATTTGGCTGCCACCGTTTTACGATTCGCCGCTGCGCGACGGCGGCTACGACATCCGCGACTTCTACAAGGTGCTGCCGGAGTTCGGCACCGTCGATGACTTCGTCGAGCTCCTCGACGCGGCGCACCGGCGCGGCATCCGGGTCATCACCGACCTGGTGATGAACCACACGTCGGATTCGCATGCCTGGTTCCAGGAGTCGCGGCGCGACCCCGACGGACCGTACGGCGACTACTACGTATGGAGCGACAGCAGCGACAAGTACGCCGACGCGCGGATCATCTTCGTCGACACCGAAGACTCGAACTGGACGTTCGACCCGGTCCGCCGCCAGTTCTACTGGCACCGGTTCTTCGACCACCAGCCGGACCTGAACTACGACAACCCCGACGTTCAGGAGGCGATGCTCGACGTCATGCGGTTCTGGCTGGACCTCGGTATCGACGGGTTCCGGCTGGACGCCGTGCCCTATCTCTTCGAACGTGAGGGCACCAACTGCGAGAACCTGCCGGAGACGCATGCATTCCTCAAGCGCGTCCGCAAGGTCGTCGACGACGAATTCCCGGGCCGGGTGTTGCTAGCGGAGGCCAATCAATGGCCGAGCGATGTCGTCGAATATTTCGGTGACCCCGAAACCGGCGGCGACGAATGCCACATGGCATTTCACTTTCCGCTGATGCCACGCATCTTCATGGCGGTGCGCCGCGAATCGCGATTCCCGATTTCGGAGATCATGGCGCAAACACCGCCCATTCCGAAAATGGCGCAGTGGGGCATCTTCTTGCGTAATCACGACGAGCTGACCCTGGAAATGGTCACCGACGACGAGCGTGACTACATGTACGCCGAATACGCCAAGGATCCACGGATGAAGGCGAATGTCGGTATCCGCCGCCGGCTGGCTCCACTACTGGAGAAGGATCCCGATCAGATCGAGTTGTTCACCGCGTTGCTGCTCTCGCTGCCCGGCTCTCCGGTTATCTATTACGGTGACGAGATCGGCATGGGCGACGTCATCTGGCTCGGCGATCGCGACGGGGTGCGCACCCCGATGCAGTGGACTCCGGACCGCAACGCCGGGTTCTCCACGGCCAATCCCGGCCGGCTGTACGTGCCGCCCAGCCAGGATCCGGTCTACGGCTATCAGACGGTGAACGTGGAGGCGCAGCGTGACACCTCGACGTCGCTGCTCAACTGGACACGCACGATGCTCGCGGTGCGGCGAAGACATGACGCGTTCGCAATAGGTAGGTTCGAGGAAATGGGTGGATCTAACCCGTCAGTATTGGCCTATGTGCGTGAAGCCGACCAGGATGTGGTGCTTTGCGTCAACAACCTGTCGCGTTTCCCGCAGCCCATCGAATTGAACCTCCAGCACTGGAGCGGCTACACCCCGGTCGAACTGACCGGTCAGGTGGAGTTTCCCCGGATCGGACAACTGCCTTATCTGCTGACACTGCCAGGGCACGGGTTCTACTGGTTCGCGCTGGTGCAGTCAGGGGAGGCGCAATGAACCTGCCTTGGTCTGAATGGCTTCCCCAGCAGCGCTGGTACGCCGGGCGAAGCCGGCAGCTCGCCACCGCCGAGCCGGGTCACGTCGTCGCGTTGAACGACGGTCTTGACCTGGTGCTGGTCGACGTCGCATACACCGACGGTTCGGCTGAGCGCTACCAGGTGATCGTCAGCTGGGACAACGCACCGGTTCCGGAGTACACCACGGTCGCCACCATCGGCGCCGACGACGACCGCACCGCCTATGACGCGCTGTACGACCCGTCGGCGGCCCAATTCCTGCTGTCGCTGATCGACACATCGACGGTTTGCTCCGATGTGGCATTTGCCAAGGAACCGGAGGTCACCCTCCCGTTGGACGCGGCGCCACGGGTATCCGACGCCGAGCAGAGCAACACCAGCGTGATCTTCGAGCGCGACGCCATCTTGAAGGTGTTCCGCCGCGTCAGCCCCGGCATCAACCCCGATATCGAGCTGAACCGGGTACTCGGCCGCGCCGGGAACCCGCATGTGGCCCGGCTGCTCGGTAGCTACGAGCTAGTCCAGCAAGGCTCCGATATCGGGGCCGCAAACAACTGCCCGCTCGGCATGGCGACCCAGTATGCGGCCAACGCGGCCGAGGGCTGGGCAATGGCCACCGCCAGCGTCCGCGATCTGTTCGCCGAGGGCGACCTGTACGCGCACGAGGTCGGCGGTGACTTCGCCGGCGAGTCCTATCGGCTCGGGGAGGCCGTGGCGTCGGTGCACGCCACCCTGGCCGGAGAACTCGGCACGTCGCAGGCGCCTTTCCCGGTCGACACCATGCTCGCGCGGTTGTCGTCGACGGTCACGGCGGTGTCCGAGCTCAAGGAGTACGCGGAGACGATCGAGCAGCGTTTCCAGAAGCTGGCCGAGCAGACGATCACCGTGCAACGGGTGCACGGCGACCTGCATCTGGGCCAGGTGTTGCGCACACCGGAGTCCTGGCTGTTGATCGACTTCGAAGGCGAGCCCGGCCAGCCCCTGGAGGAGCGCCGCGCGCCCGATTCGCCGTTGCGCGATGTGGCCGGCGTGCTGCGCTCCTTTGAGTACGCCGCCTACGGACCATTGGTCGACCAATCCAGCGACAAGCAGCTCGCCGCGCGCGCTCGAGAGTGGGTGCAGCGCAACCGCACAGCGTTTTGTGACGGCTACGCGGCCGCATCCGGCGTCGATCCCCGTGATTCAGCGCTGCTATTGGCGGCCTACGAGCTGGACAAGGCGGTGTATGAGGCCGGTTACGAGTCTCGCCATCGGCCCGGTTGGTTGCCCATCCCGCTGCGGTCGATCGCCAAATTGGTTGGTGACTGACCGGCAATTGATATGAGTGCCGTCTGAGTTATCCCTGCCGCGCTGCGCGTGTTGCGGTCCCGGTGAAAGCATGTGCGCATGCTCCGTGAGACGTTCGACAGTGAGGCGCGGTTGTCATGGGTGCTGGCCTCGCTGGCCGGCGTGCTGGGGGCGACGGCATTCACCCACTCCGAGGGATACTTCGTGACGTTCATGACTGGCAACGCGCAACGCGCTGTGCTGGGGTACTTCCGGGACGACGTGAAGTTGTCGGTTTCTGCGGGCGTTCTCATGCTATGTTTCGTCGCCGGCGTCGTGGTTGCGTCGGTATGCAGGCGGCATTTTTGGGTGGCGCACCCGCACGGACCGACCGTGCTCACTACCTTCAGCCTGTTCGCCGCCACAGTATTCGGCCTCATCGACGACGGGTTGGAAGGGGTCGACCTTGACTTCGTGCCGATTATGTTGGTGGTCTTCGGTGTTGGAGCCTTGAACACGTCGTTCGTCAAGGACGGCGAGGTGTCGGTACCGCTGAGCTATGTGACCGGCACGCTGGTCAAAATGGGGCAGGGCATCGAACGCCATATCGCCGGCGGAAACGTGACGGAGTGGCTCGGATATTTCCTGCTAGTCACCAGCTTCGTCGTGGGCGCCGCTATTGGTGGCTGTATCAGCTTGATTCTCAACGGGACTGGGATGCTGATAGCCGCCACGGTGATGTGCGCGTTGACGACCGGCTACACCTACTTCCATCAGGACCGCCGCGCCTTGCTGGATTAGCCCGCTAAAAAACATCGGCAGCAGCGCTGGGGGCGCGCTGCTGCCGATGCGTAGGGGGTAGGTCTAGGTCGCGGCTTGCGCCGCACTCAGCGTCCGCTGAATGTCGGGCTTCATGGCGACCAGTTGCTGGTTCCAATAACCCCAGTCATGCGTTCCGTTCGGCGGGAAGTTGAACGTCCCGTTGTTGCCGCCCGCGGCCACATAGTTGTCGCGGAACTGCTCGTTGGTGCGCAGCGTGAACTGCTCCAGGAACTTGGCCGGCATGCTGTCGCCGCCAAGGTCGTTCGGAGTGCCGTTACCGCAGTAGACCCAGATGCGGGTGTTGTTCTGCACCAGCCGGGGGATCTGCACCATCGGGTCATTGCGCTTCCAGGCGGGGTCGCTCGTCGGACCCCACATGTTGGTGGCGCTGTAACCGCCCGCATCGCTCATCGCCAGACCGATCAGCGTGGGCCACCAGCCCTCGGACGGGTTGAGGAAGCCCGACAGCGACCCCGCGTAGGAGAACTGCTGCGGGTAGTACGCGGCCAGGATCAGCGCCGAACCACCCGACATCGACAGGCCCACTGCGGCATTGCCGGTCGGAGCGATGCCCCGGTTGGCTTGCAGGTAGGTCGGCAGCTCGCGGGTGACGAAGGTTTCCCATTTGTACGTTTGGCAACCGGTTTTGCCGCAGGCCGGCTGATACCAGTCGGAGTAGAAGCTGGACTGTCCACCGACCGGCATGATCACCGACAGGCCCGACTGGTAGTACTCCTCGAACGCGGGTGTGTTGATGTCCCAACCGTTGAAATCGTCCTGGGCACGCAACCCGTCGAGCAGGTAGACCGCGTGCGGTCCGCCGCCCTGGAATTGAACCTTGATGTCGCGGCCCATGGCGGCCGATGGGACCTGCAGGTACTCGACCGGCAGTCCCTTTCTGGAGAACGCCCCCGCGGTCGCCGAGCCGCCGACAACGCCGACCAGGCCGGCCAGCAGGGCTGCCCCGATAGCCGCGATTGCCAGTCGGCGCGGCAAGCGCGCCGCCGCGCCGCGCAACTTCTCAACGAACTTCATAGCTCCTACCCATCCCAACTTTCATTTGCCGCTTCGCGCGGTCGAATAGCTGTCGGAGGCAGTCAAACACGCCTGGAACTACAAGCCTGTTAGTCGCCTCGGGGTGTGTGATCGCAGTTCGCTAACGATTGAGAGTCGGCGCGGACTCAAAGATAACGATTGGGACTCGTTGGCCCGCCGTCATTTACGACGCGACGACTCGGCTTAAGCGACCAGCCGGCGCAAAAGCGTTGAAGCGGTGGCGATTCCGAGCACAGCAGCTAGCACCAACACGGCGATATCGGCCGGGTTGTACGGCGTGCCGATCAGTAACGCCCGCAGCGCGTCGACTTCGTAGCTCAGTGGGTTGACGCGGGAGAGCACGTGCAGCCAGGCCGGCATCACGTTGACGGGATAAAGCGCGTTGGACGCGAAGAACAACGGCATCGTGATGGCTTGACCGATGCCCATCAACCGATCGCGACTGCGAACCAGCCCGGCCAACGTCATCGACAGGCAGGCGAAGAACGCTGCACCCAGCATCACGACGGCCATCGCACCCAGGATTCGCAGCGGGTTGATGCTCAGCCCGACGCCCATCAGATAGGCGAGCGCCAACACGCCGATGACCTGTGCCACTGATCGCACGCCCGCCGCAAACGATTTACCGGTGATCAGCGCCGACGCCGGCGCGGGCGTCACCATGAGTTTGGCGAGGATGCCGGCGTCACGGTCCCAGATGATCTGTATCCCGTAGAAGATGGAAATGAACAACGCCGACTGCGCGATGATGCCCGGCGCCAAAAAGGCCAGATACGAGACCGATCCGGTGTTGATCACGTGCAGACGGCTGAACGTGGTGCCGAAGATCAGCAGCCACAGCGCCGGCTGCACCATCCGGGTGACAAGCTCGGTCCGGTCGTGCTGCAGCTTCTGCAGTTCGACGATCGCGAACGCCGCGACGCGGCTCGCCATTGCGCGGACGCGCTGCCAGCCACGGGGAGCCCGCAGCAGCGTTACCTCGATCGGGTGTTGGTCAACCGGCACGACGCGCAACCTTTCTGCTGGAACGGATTTCACGCAACGACTCGGAAGATGCTGAAGATTCTGTCTGTGGCGACAAGTCAGACGCCGCGTAGTGGCGGAACACGTCCTCGAGCGTGGCCGCGGGCGACAACGTCGACTTCAACTTCGCGGGCGTTCCGACGGCGCGCAACTCGCCGCGGTGCATCAACGCCACCCGATCGCACAGCGCATCGGCCTCTTCCATGTAGTGGGTGGTCAACAGAACGGTCATACCGAATTGGGCCTGCATGGTCTGCACCTGGTTCCAAACACCTTCCCGGGCAATGGGATCGAGGCCGACGGTAGGCTCGTCCAGAACCAGTAGCGACGGGCGGTTGACCAGCGCTTGAGCCACCTCGAGTCGGCGCACCATGCCGCCGGAGTAGGTCCCCGCGAGCCGGTTAGCCACATCGAGCAATTCCATCGCGACCAGCGCCTGCTCGACGCGTTCGGCACGCTGGACCCGGGATACGCCGTACAGCCGCGCGAACCACTCCACATTCTGTTTGCCCGTCAGCGCCGGCTCGATGGAAAGCTGTTGTGGCACATAGCCGATATTGCTTCGGATGTCCACCGTCTGGTGACGTGAGTCCAACCCGAAGATGCGAAGCTGACCCTGCTGGATCGGGGTCAGCGTGGTGAGCACGCGCACCAAGGTGGTCTTGCCTGCTCCATTGGGGCCGAGCAGGCCCATCGTTTCACCGGGCCGCACTTGCAGCGTCACATCATCGACCGCGGTGAACTTGCCGTAGCGGTACGTCAGATGCTGGCAGTCGATGGCCGGGGGTAGCAGTTCGCTCATGAACTTCGCTCCTGGAGTAGTCGTGTCATTGTGTCGAGAACCTCCAGTCCCTTTGCCAGAGATTCGATTTGGTCGTCATCTAGTTCGTCGAGTACCTCCGACAAGAGCGCTCGCCGTGCGGCCCTGGATGCGTCGACGACCTTCTGGGTGGGCCCGGCGAGGGCGAGCTCGCCGACGCGCCGGTCGGTCGCTCCGATGGTGCGGGTCAGTAAGCCGCCGGACACCAGCTTGGAAACCAGGGTCGAGGCGGTGTTGGGCACCAACCCGAGTTCGGCAGCGGCGGCGCCGACCGATATACCGGGCTTGCGGCCCACCAGCCAGAGCAGCTCCGACTGCGACTCGGAAAGTCGCGCGGAGTCAAAACCGCGGCCGACGGACCTTCGCAGTTGCCGGCGGAATCTGCCGACGACGCGGAAGACCTCCGCCGCTAAATCGGTCGTTACCTGCACTTACCCGACAATACCTCTGTTTAAGAGCTAATTATTGGCGAGAGCTGTGCAGTGGCTATGCCTTCATAAGCGGGCTAGCGCTCGACGCGGTGCAGCGCTACGTCGGCCAGGTCGCCGTCGCGGAGGGTGGCGGTCATGTACGTGCAGGCCGGTTGCCGGCGGCGATCTGTCGGCGAGCCCGGATTCAGCAGCCGCAGGCCGGTACTGGTCGTGGTGTCCCAGGGGATGTGACTGTGGCCGAAGATCAACACGTCACTATCGGGGTACTGCCGCGACATCCGTGCCTCGCGGCCGGCTGCGCCGCCCGTCTCGTGGACGACGGTGAAGTGCAGTCCGTCCAGCACCACGTCTGCGCGTTCCGGTAGCCGCGACCGCAGGTCCGGTCCGTCGTTGTTTCCCCAGCAGGCCACCAGCCGCGCCGCTCTGGCCGTCAGCGTGTCGAGCAGCCCGGCCGCCACCCAGTCGCCCGCATGAAAGACGACGTCAGCCTGCGCCACTTCGTCCCATACCTGTGTGGGCAGATCACGGGCGCGCCGCGGAACATGCGTATCGGCGACCAGTAGCAGCCTCATCCGATCATCCTGCAACAGCCCTGCTCGTTACTTGTCTCGGCTGCGCGCTCCCGCCCCGGTCTCGGCGACATCGAGAGCGTTCATCAGCGCCTATTGTCCGCCCGACGTAGCTGCCGTCATCGTGCCCTTTGTGCGAGCGTGCTTCGTGCTTTTCGGGCTCGACGTCCGCCTCAGCACGGTGGCCTTCCGGCCAAACACGTTCGGTTCCCGCCAGCTTTCGGTTCGGTCTGGTTACCCGGACGGCGTTCCAGGCGAAACATCCCGGTGGTGGCGCCCCGACGGGGCAGTGGCACGATACTTACCAGCGCTTACCGCCGCGGCCTCACCGCCGTCGGGCCGACACAAAGGAGAGAACGCAATGCGCACCTTCGAATCAGTCGCCGACCTCGCCGCGATCAAGGGCCAAGACATTGGGGAGAGCGACTGGGTGACGATCACCCAGGAAGACGTCAATCTCTTCGCCGACGCGACCGGCGATCATCAGTGGATCCACGTGGACCCGGAGCGAGCGGCCAAGGGCCCGTTCGGCAAGACCATCGCGCACGGCTTCATGACGTTGGCGCTGCTGCCGCGGCTGCAGCACCAGATGTACACCGTCAACGGCATCAAACTCGCAATCAACTACGGCCTCAACAAGGTCCGCTTCCCCGCACCGGTCCCGGTCGGCTCGCGGGTGCGCGCGAAGAGCTCGCTGCTCGGAGTCGATGACCTGGGTGACGGCGCAGTGCAGGCAACCGTTTCGACCACCGTCGAGGTCGAGGGGTCGGACAAACCGGCCTGCGTGGCCGAGAGCGTCGTTCGCTACATCTCGTAGCCACAGGCCATGGACGCTGAGCTGGCAGCCTGGCAGGCTGCCGGAGAGCATTTCGACTACCTCGGCTTTGACATCTTCTACCGGATGGAAGGCAGCGGGCCTCCGCTGCTGCTGATCCACGGCTACCCGTTCAATTCCTTTGACTGGGCACCGATCTGGCCGACGCTGACCGCGCGTTTCACGGTCGTGGCGCCGGATATGATGGGAATGGGCTTTTCGGCAAAGCCCGTCGCCTACGAATACTCGGTGCACGACCACGCCGACATGCACGAGGCGCTCCTCGATCACCTGGGAATCGGCAACGCACACATCCTTGCCCACGACATTGGCGACTCGGTGGGCCAGGAACTGTTGGCCCGTCACGAGTTTGGTCAGCACGCCTATGGCGCGCTGCGCATCGACTCGATCACCTGGCTCAACGGCGGCATGTTCGTCGAGACCTACACGCCACGCGCGGCGCAGAAGCTGATGTCGGGAACTCCGTTGGGCGACATCTTGAGTCCGGTGCAGAACAGTCCTTTGTCGCGTCGGGTGTTGGAGCCGACGGTGCGCGAGATGTTCGGCCCGAACACCAAACCGACACGACACATGATGGATGTGTTCAACCAGATCTTGGATTACAACGACGGCCGCCGCGTACTGCACAAGGTCGGCCGCTTCATCAACGACCGCAAAACCCATCGAAATCGGTGGGTGCGTGCAATGCGGCAGACCGAAGTTCCGATGCGGTTGATCGACGGGCCGGTCGACCCCAATTCCGGTGCGCACATGGCACGGCGCTACTCCGAGGTGATACCGCACCCTGACGTGGTGATGCTGGCCGACGACATCGGGCATTGGCCGCAACTCGAAGCGCCCGATGCGGTGCTGACGCACTTTCTGGCCCACATCGACCGCGTCACCGGCGGTTGACCGTCGCCGACTACCAGTTACGAGGACGCCCGCGGGGCCGCCATCCGTTTGCGAAGGCGTTCGGCGAACAGCGCGGCGAGATCTAGGTCGCGGCCGTCCGGTCGTCCCTTGTTTATTCCGCCGATAAACCCGAATGGCCCCACCGTGTCAAGCCCTCGACACGAGAACGAATCGAGCACCTCAAAGCCCTTTGCTTCGAGTTGATCCCGAACCCGTTTGTCGTACTTCATCAGCGGTATCGTTCTCGTGCCGCTGGTGAAAAAAGTGAACGCCCGGACGCCGTCAACGTGCGGTAGGCGTCGTATCAAGTCGCGGAGCCGTCGGTGGACCGCCATGAAGTAAATGCCGGAGCCAAAGCCAACCAAGTCATACTCGCTGAGCTTGTCCACGTCGACTGCCTCTGGTTCGACAACCTCGGCATCCAGCACCTCAGCCAGGCAATCAGCAACGTGACGAGTGTTGCCATGGGAAACCGAAACACAAATGATCAATGACTTCATAGTTTCGCCTTCTGTTTTCGGGATTCTCAACGCCGATTCAGGAACCAGACATGGCTGGCCAAGACTGTCGCGAAGGCACACCACAGCGGGTAAACGAGAAGCGGAATGGCGCGGACGCCCTGAATGGCGACCGTGCGGCGGGTCAGGTCCGCGCTGCTCACAGCAAGCACACCGGCTCCGAGCGCGGAGGCGCCCAGCCGGCGCCGGTTGAAGAACAGCCACGACCATCCGGCGTTCAATACAAGGTTCACCAGCAGAGCAATGCAGTAACGGCGGCGTTCTGGCACTTTCCCCTCGCGCTGCATCTCGTCGAGGGTGTTCGACGAGACAATTGCGATGTCGGCGTAGAGCAGCGGCCAAACGATCGGAAACGCCTGTTGCGGGGGCTGATAGGACGGCTTGCGCAGCGAGCGATACCAGCGCGAATTAGCCGGCCGGCTGGCCAGCCCGCCGACCACGGCGGTGGCCGCGACCGCCGTGCCGGTGGGAATGAGAGTCCGTGTCTGCATCCGACTATCTCGTTAAGTAGGGTGCTGTGGCTGGTGTCGGGCTACTTCTGGTGGCCGTCTGACTTGCTCAACGCACGGTCGGCGCTGCGAATCAGGTTGCGGTGGAATTGATATTGGGCTGCAGCAAGTTTGTCGGCGAGCTCGATTGCCGCGTCGACGACCTGTGTCCGCAGCGGTTGCAGCGCCTCCGGAATTGCCTGGTCGACGGTATCGCGAAAAATCCGGAGCGCCTCGGCAGCTGCATGTTGGCCGACTTTCGCCGAATCGCTAACTTCTTCGACCAGATCGCTCGATGCGGATGCGTGGGATTTCGATCGTGCCGTCTGGGTCATTTCGATCCTTCCTGGTGTTTTTCCGTGCGTCTTTGTCGAAGGCTATCCACCACCACCGTGTGCCTATACCGCCGAAAGTCCCGAATGTTCTCGACGATCGTCTCTTGTGCCGATATTCGCCGTCGGCGCGCCGCTACGCCAAGGTGATTGCCGCGCCTGATGTGGTGATGCTCGACGACCGCATCGGGCATTGGCCGAAGCTCAAAGCACGTGATGCGGTGCTGAAGCATTTTCTCGCCCACGACGACCGCGTCACCGCCGGTTGACCGAAATCTAAGCTCAGAAGCTTTCGACGATCGTCTGCGACTCGGCGGCTCTTAGGCGTGAGGGACCCCGCACGTGTGATATCGGCAAATTGTATCCAGCCCGTAGTTTCGGCTGAGGGGTAGCAGTGGCGGCAGCACGGTGGCGGCCATGCTCACAGCTACCGTCAGCAGCGACGCCGCAGCTCCGCGCTTGGCCACCAACGGGTCCAGCGTATTCATCTCCTCCTCCTCCGCGTCTAGGCAGGGCGAGCGTGCAACACCGGTGAGCCGTCCAGCAGACCTGACTGCACCAGCGCGTCTCGCACGAACCGCTGTACCGGACGCGAACGGAAGAACCCAATGTGACCGCCCTGGTACCACTTGATCTGCGGTCTGCCCCAGTGCTCCCAGAGCCGCGTCACTTGCTCGCGTGGATGCACAAGCCGATCGGCCACCCCGGCATAGATGAACCGGCCCGGCATCGGAACCGACGGAGTAAGTGATAAGGGCGAGATCATTCGGCCGATAGGCGCAGCCATTTCCAACGTGTGACGCCGAGGATCGTTAGCGGCGAGCCCGGCGTGGCGCCCCAGCACCTCGACTAAATCGGCTACCGGTACACCGAGAATCGCACAGGTGAGCCCCTTTTCGATACTGGCGACCAACCCCGCGATGTAGCCCCCCAACGACAGGCTGTTCAGTCCGATTAGCGACTGCGGCTCCTGCAGACGGATCCAGGTCAGCAACCGCCGAATGTCCCAGACCGCCTGCGCTGTCGCATGCACGTCGTCGAGGATGTCTTCACCGGGAAATACGGCCCCCTTCGGCAGCCCACGCGCACGGGGGCCATGCATCGGAAGGACAGGCAGGACGAGGTTCAGGCCGAACTCTTCGTGCAATTGCCAGGCGCGAAATGCCGTAAGGTCGAGCGCCGCGCGGCCCATCTCGGTTCCGTGCACACACACTAGCCACGGTCGCGGCTCCGGGTGGCGAAGCAACAGCGCGTACTCCCGATTGTTGGCCGTATATCCCAGCCATCGCTCTCGGCCCGGCTCACCAGGACGCGGTGCGTACCCGCTGTCGAAATCGATACGGTGAAAGGTGGGTTTGCGTCCCTTCACCTGGCGGACGGTGACATTCGAAAGCGGAGGAGGCTGAGCGAAGAATCGTTTCGGGTTTTCCAGCCATCCCTTGTCCCCGTAAAACTCCAGTGCCGCGGCGACTTCGCAGTCGATCCGCTTGAACGCCCGCGGCTGGCTGACCG
Source organism: Mycobacterium sp. (assembly GCA_035506875.1). GTDB lineage: Bacteria > Actinomycetota > Actinomycetes > Mycobacteriales > Mycobacteriaceae > Mycobacterium. The sequence goes on along the minus strand of DATJOR010000134.1, from coordinate 15,076 downwards.
GACGGCGCGCCTTCAACCCCATCAGGACGATCTCATCGCGAAGAGCCTGTCCCACCAGAGCGATAGTCGGCCGAGCGATCGGAAGTTCATCCTGATCGCGCTCGCCAGACGACAGCCACGATCGCGCAACGTAGCGCCCGGCTTGCGTCAGTGGTCGAACCGCGCTACCCAAAGCCGCACCGGGCGGCGTGTGATGCCGGTGCCGTGGGGTATCGCCGCTGGAAGTTACTACCATGGTCGCAGAAGCTAAACCGGCTTCACCGCTGGTGACAGGGGCTTACGTCCCGCCGAAGGTCACCGCGAAGCTAACTGATCTGTCTTGCCAATGGCACCCGATAAGGGCCGAATGTTGCAGTGATACATGACTTTAGTCACTCGTTTCGGCATTGGGGCCGCCATAGTCTCGAGGAGTCAAATCGGCATAAGGAGCACAATTCATGACACAAGCGCCAGACAAGACCGAGCCACGCTGGGCCGAACTCTCCGATGACGTCCTCGAATCGCTCGAAGCCGGACGCAAGCGAGGTATCGAAGCCGTTCGCACCTTCGTCGACGAAGTGACTTCGGTCGTCGAGGGAGAGTCACGACGTAAGAGCGTTATCGATGCCGCACTGAAGTTGGCTGAGGAGCTAGTCACCACGCGGATCGAATTCATGCGTGGCGTAGTGCGAAGTGCCGGCGAAGCGACGAGCAAACAGTAATCATCACCGACGTCAAAACGTTGGCCGTCCATAGTCACCCCCGCTATGGACGGCCACGTTTTTGTTTTTAGGGGTCCGGAATAGCGGCGGCTCAAGTCGTGACCTTCGGCTCTCGCCAACGACCGGCCCTGCCGCAGACACTGCACATCATGACCACATCAGACGACGCCGCCCAGAGCTGGCGGGAGTTGGCCGACCAGCTCACAGCTGCTCAGATCACGCACCTCGAGCAGCTCGAACTCGACGAACCGAAAGCATTACTGAAAATGGCGCGTCAGTGGGCGGCCAAGAGCACGACCGCGGCGGCGGCATTCGATGACGTCGCTCTGCCCGCCGGTGTAAAGCGCATATTTGGCTGGCAGCGTGATGGCCACTGGTTCCGCGATTTCGAGGGCACTACTCGGCAGGTCGGTCAGACCCGTGTTCACATCTTCGGCCGACAGCATGCCGACGGCTCGACACGTCGGTGGATCGCCGTGCATACGAGATGTTTGGACGCGCTCGATGCGACAGCGGCTCGCGAGCTGGCGCTCGCACTGACTGACGCGGCCGACGAGATCGAGCGGCTCGACTGAGCCTCACGGCAATGAACGCACAAATTCAGAAGGGCAGCAAAATGACAGCTACCGGCCAGCCGTTGTCGAAGACACAACCTGACGTTGACACGCGGGCTTGGGAATTCCTGATCGACACTTCGAAGGTGTCCTATGACGCCATGGCCGTGTTCACCTCAGGCACTATCCCGGCATCGTTGACGAGTCAGAATCGCAACCGGCGCTGAGTCCTGTGTTTGTAGATCGCGCCGGCACCTGATCACGGGTGCAAGATCGCTGACTGCACCGCGCCGAACCGATGTTGCGCCCGCTTGTCGGCAGCTTTTTGCTCTTCGGCAGTGACGACGACGGCGTCCGGGCCGGGAAACACCGTTGCCACGTGGTCGTTCTCGAGCCACCGCACCACATACGGTGGTGCACCATCGGATGAGTGCACCTCGATGATCAGCCCCCGCTGGTCGGGTCGATCGACCGTCGCGCCCTTAAGCACCAGCCAGTCTCCAACCGTCGCCTTCATGAACATCCCTTTCCGTCAGAAGTCCAATTGTGCAGGCATCAGCTCGACGACGGAAGGGCATCAGGCCCCAACTCATATGGCCGAAAGTCCCCCGACGGCCAGGACCTCAGCGAGGCTAGACCGATCGCCAAAGGCCCACCAGTACGGTGGCTTTGCGCTCTACGCGGCGCGACGCAGGCGTGGTCGAATCGAATCCACAGGATCGTTCGACGAGGAGGCCATCATGGTTTCATCATCCCGGATCGAAGCTAGGCACTCACGGTCGCTGTGGCATCACCTTCATCTTCGCGCGGGAGCCGCCGTACCGTCGACGACCCTGTATCAAGTAACGGATCGTTTGCACCAAGAACGTACAGTTCGCGTGCCTTGCAACGCCATTGGCCCTACGGTCTCAGCGTGGTTGGCTGAGTTGGGTGCCAACAGCCCGATGGTTGAAGACCTCGCGCGAGCGGTCCGGAATGGCGACTGGCCCGCAGCCTATGCAGTCGGCGAGCACCTGTCAGTTCATGTGGCCGTCGCGGCCTAAGCAACGGTCTTCCGGTTGAATCGCCACCGCGGATTTCTACGTCCCTCATCGCGCCAATTACCGGCGGGCGAGCTTTTGAGGCTTGTCTACGGCTCTTCTTCGATGATGTGCACCGCGGCCTCCTCAGCGGAGGCCGCGCCGCCGCTGATGCCCGCGTCCTCCGCTACCAGCTCTGCCTCGGTGTCTTCGCCGAATCCGTAGTCCGGCGCGACAAGCCGGCCTGCTCGCACCGTGCCGACTTCGCGTGCATCGGGGAATTCAGCTTCGTGCTCAGCCTCATCGGAGCGTTGTTGCTCATCTTTGTCCAGCCAGACATTGAGCCGCGCTGCCGGATCGGGCTCTTCCTCGCTCAGCAGCTGGTCCATGCCTTCCGCCGGGCCAAAGGCGCCGGGCGCATATGGTCGCTCGGGCGGCGAAAACCCTTCGTCGAGTATGTCATCGACGCCGCGGTCGATGAGGGTGTCCTCCGACTGCAGCTGATTGTCATCGTCCGAGCTGTATTGGCCCGCCGCGGGGCCGGATTCGTAGTGAGTGCCCATAATTACGGCTCAGCTTTCGCAGGGTCAGCGCCCGGAGATGGCTTGGGCGGCGCAGATCGCTTTGACGAACTGCACGATCGCATGTTCGGGTAGATGGCGGGCGACATCGGCTTCGCTGACCATGCCGACCAGACGATGACCCTCGATCACCGGCAGTCGGCGGATCTGGTGTTCTTCCATGACGTTGAGCACCTCCTGGATGCTGGCGCCCGCGTCGACGTGATGCGTGCTGCCCTGAGCCAGCTCGCCGGCGGTGACCGCATTCGGATCGTGGCCTCCGGCGATGCATTTGGTGACGATGTCGCGGTCGGTGATCATCCGGTGCAGCTGATCGTCGTCTCCGCAGATCGGCAGCGCTCCCACGCCCAAATCGCGCATATGCGGGGCCGTGGTGGTCAACGTTTCATGTGCTGCCACACATTTTGCTCCGGTGTGCATTATGTGGCGGGCGGTGGTCATGCGGCTCCTGAAGATTGTTGGGAGGCCGTGCGAGTCGATTTGCGGGCTGATTCGAAGCTAAAACGCCGACGCATGCCGATCTAGGGTCGTTCGGCCTTCGATCCGGGACTTTGGACCTGTCGACTGGTGTGGCATCAAGCAGGTTGGCTGGAACCACAATAGGAGGAGTTGACATGGCCGGCAACCGTTACCTCGATATCATCAAACGCTTACTGACCGCGGAGACGTACTTCCGTAGGCGCGAGGAGGCCAACGAGGCTGAACGCGATCGATCGCGTCCTTCAGAGAGCCCAAATTAGCAACGCATATCGCGCCGGGTCTTGATGGCGTTGGTGCGCCCGGTATTTGGCGGCTATCTCAGAGATCGAGATATCTTTCCTCCACTGCCTGAATCAATCGGCGGCGTACTCGTTCTGGATCCGCGGCCTCATGTGCTTGCAATTCGTCCTCCCATGCCGCCACTTGTGTCGCGAAGCCCTTGTCGGCGATGGCTGTCCAGCCAGCCGTAGAAATCGCCCCGCTCGAGGTGATACCGCAGCGCAAAGACCACAATGCCGGTCGGATGCTCTGGGATAGTGAGGTCCCTGCTACCGACACCGGCCCGACGGTGACCTCCTCATCGCGCAACCAGCGACCGACCGTCGCGCGATCATCGAACAACTCCATGCCTATGAGTCTGCGGCGATCCGCCGTCGCAGCGAAGCGTCCTATGGCCTTTCCGCTCGGGGATCAATTCCCCTGCCCGGTTACCCACGGCAGAGTTCTCAGAACTCGGCGACGGCGTGCTCCAGCCGCTCGGCCAACCGGGCCTGCGCCTCGGCGCGCCGGGTCGGTAGATGCTGCGACGGGAAAGCCGTTGACACCGGCTCGTATTCGCGCAGGGTGCGACGGGCGACGGTCATCTTGTGCAGCTCGGTCGCCCCGTCGGCGATCCCCAGCGATTCCGCGGCGACCATCATCTTGACGAACGGCATTTCGTTGGAGACCCCGAGCGCGCCGTGCAGATGCATCGCGCGCTGCACGACGTCGTGCAGCACCTGCGGCATCGCCACCTTGACTGCGGCGATATCGCGGCGCACCTTCTGATAGTCGTGATGCTTGTCGATCAGCCACGCCGTGCGCAGCACCAGCAACCGGAACTGCTCGATCTGGATCCAGCTGTCGGCGATCTTTTCCTGCGTCATCTGGAAATTCGACAGTGGACCCATTCGAGTCTGGCGGGAGACCGCCCGCTCGCACATCATGTCGAATGCCCGCCGCGCCAACGCAATCGTGCGCATGGCGTGATGAATACGGCCACCGCCGAGGCGCGTCTGGGCGATCGCGAAGGCTTGCCCTTCGCCGCCGAGTATGTGGTCGGCCGGTACCCGCACGTCGCTGTAGCGCACGTAGCCGTGGGTGGCGTGTGAATCCGTGCCGACGCCCACGTTGCGCAGGATGTCGATACCCGGTGTCTCGGCGGGCACGATGAACAACGACATCTTGTCGCGGGTGCGTGCCTCATGATTGGTGACCGCCATGACGATGAAAAAGTTCGCTAGTCGGGCGTTGGTGGAAAACCATTTCTCGCCGTTGATGACCCAGGTGTCGTTGTCGCGTTCGGCGCGGGTCACAAAGAGCCCGGGATCCGAACCGCCTTGCGGTTCGGTCATGGAATAGCACGAGGTGATCTCGCCGTCGAGCAGCGGTTGCAGGTAGCGGGCTTTCTGCTCATCCGTGCCGAACAGGGCCAGGATCTCGGCGTTGCCGGAGTCGGGAGCCTGCGAGCCGAACACCGACGGGGCCCAGCGAGACCGGCCGAGTATCTCGTTGAGCAGCGCGAGCTTGACTTGGCCGTAGCCCTGCCCGCCGAGTTCCGGTTTCAGGTGCGCGGCCCACAGCCCATGGTCTTTGACCTGCTGCTGCAGCGGACGCAGCACCGTCATCGTCTCGGGGTTCTTCTTGTCGTACGGATCAAGCGCGACCAGGTCGAGCGGCTCGAGCTCGTTGACCATGAATTCTTCGACCCAGTCCAGTTTCGCCTGGTATTCGGGGTCCGTTTCGAAGTCCCACACGATTTCAGACGCTACTACTCTGACTGCCAATGACAATTAACACGCGTCCCGCTCAGAAGGCGGACATCAGCGGGCTGTCGCAGGCGCTTGGTCGCGCCTTTTATGACGACCCGGTGTCGATCTGGATCATGCCCGACGACAAATCCCGGGTGGCGCACCTGCGGAAATTCTTCGCGACCGTTACCCGCCATCATCACCTCGCCGGCGGCGGCGCGGAAGTCGCCACCGACGGGTCGACGATCGGCGCTGCAGCGCTGTGGGATCCACCCGGGCGGTGGAAGCAGTCGGCTCGCGAACAAGCGATGATGCTGCCGTCGTTCCTTCTCGGCTTTGGATTTCGCTTGGCGACTGGCCGCAAACTCGGCGAGCTGCTCGGGCAGATGAAGCAACACCACCCCGAAGAACCGCATTGGTACCTGGCCGTCCTCGGCAGTGACACCATCGTCCGCGGCAAAGGGTATGGGCATGCGCTGATGCGGTCACGACTGGACCGCGTCGACGCCGAACATGCACCGGCTTACCTGGAGTCGAGCAAGTTCGAAAATATCGCCTACTACCAGCGGTTCGGTTTCGAGGTGACCGGCGAATTGGTAATGCCCGACGGCGGTCCCACGCTGTGGCCGATGTGGCGGGCGCCCCGGTAAGCACTGCGGGTTTAGCGGCCGAAGGCCGAGGGCAACCGTTTGGCTATGCCTGATGATGACACCCTGAACCCGGAAGAGTCGACCGATTCCGACGAGGTCCGCAACGACGACGGGGACATCGTGGTGGACCCGCCCGACGACTGGAGTGAGGCCGACAAGTTCGGGATGACGGCGCGTGAAGCCGAAGAGGGCGAATCCCTCGACGACAAACTGAGCGCTGAGGAACCCGATGTGCTGCCCGACGAGGGACCACCTTCCGAGCGGCCGGCCCGCGTGCATCGCGGTCAGGTCGATGGAACCCCCGAGGACGGCGACTCGCTATTCAATGTCGACAGGTGATGCTTTAGTGGTATCGCGCAGGGTCGCCCGGAATTGTATTGCCCGGTAAGGCCATCCGCGTGCGGTGTGCCACTGCGAGACGACCAGGCCGACGCCACCGGCCGCATCGAGCTGCGAACCCGGCAGGACGTATCCCGCCGTAGAGCTGGGCGACCGACCCTCCGCGTGATCCTCGCCGTACCACTCCGAGTCGCCAACACTGTTGCCCGAGAAGGTGTCTGAAGAACACCGACACCAGCGTCCCGTTGAGCGTGGCCATGGCCGTCAGCGTCTGCCGTCGACGATGATGTGCACCCGCTCGTTGAAAAACGCGATGCGGTCGGTGATTGGTTCCGCTTCGCGCAGCGGCTGGTGATAGGTCCACGCCACGTCCGCCGGGCCGTCGGGCACCGAGAAGTAGGACGCCCGGCCCTTGTATGCGCAATAGCTGACGGTGTCGGTCGGCTCGAGATCGACGACGATGTCGGCGCGCGGGAGGTAGACGCGGACCGGCAGAAATGTCTCGAACAACAGCAGCGGCCGTGATGACTCGGCGAGCAGGCGGCCTTCCGACTCGATCCGAATGTGGCGGGTGCTGGCGAGGATGTCGATGCGTTTGAACGGGTCATGCGGGTGAGCGACGATCGGTTCCTCTTCTTCGCGCCAGTCGAACGCGCTGAAGTCGAGCGTCACGTAACCGGCCAGGTCCGGATCGTCCGGCCGGAAGGCCGCCGACGTGTGCCGAACCGGGCCGACGACGACATCGAACATCTCGCCGGTACAGCTGTGCGCGGTGAACGGGTTGGTCGGGACCAACACCGGCAGGTCGGCGAGGACATCTACCCTGCCCGCCGATTCCAGCCGGGCTGAGATATCTCGCTCCGGCACCGCATATGTCGGAACTACCCGCCGGGGCTCCCAGACCAGCAGTCCGTTGATGGTGTCGGCAACGGGCTCGCCGTTCAGGGAAACCCGAATCCGCTTTTCGGTGGGTTCGTAGCGCAGCGACGGCAACGCGCCGCCGAGCAGATCCCGCATTTTGGTGGCCATTGCACCATCATGGCCCCGCTCGGCACTGGCTTCGGGTGCTAAGGGTTGCTGCGCCAGGCGTTGATACCGATCACGATCATCCGCAGCTGCTTGACGGCGGTTCGTCGGATCTGTTCGATCGCCTCGGCGCCTTGTGCGTCCTCGAGCGCTTCGGCCACGACGATCATCGAGTTGACGAACAACGTCGCGAGCACGTTGAGATCTTCGGTGCTCCAAGCGTTCAGCCCGGGGAACCGGGCAAGGTCGGTGGCCAGCTCCGAGGTGAGCAGTCGGAACTCGGTGCGGATGGCGTAGCGCAGCACGGTGACACCGCTGGAGCGCTCGCGCCCGATGAAGCGCCAGTGCTCGCGACGGTCGGTGACGCTGGCGACGACGATCTCGACGGACGACTCGATCACGCGGTTCGGGTCGAGCTTGCCGGCCCGGGCGCCGCGCAGCATGTCGCGCAGCGTGCGAAACGACTCGTCGATCAACACCAGCCCGAGGGCCTCCATCGATTCGAAGTGACGGTAGAACGCGCCCGGCACGATCCCGGCCTCGCGGGTCACCTCGCGCAGGCTCAGACCGCTGAAACTGCGGTCGTCGAGCAGCTTGAGCGCCGCGGCGACGATGGCCCGCCGGGTCGCTTCTTTGCGCTCCTCACGGGACGGGCCGTCGCGACTACGCCCGCGGCCCGACCGGTGCGGGCGTGAGCTAGGCGTACGGTCGTTCACTGTGTGAACCCTACCACAGACCTGCGGAAACCCTTGACGAGCTGCAGCATCCTGCCGCACAGTATACATATGTTCACCCAAAACTTGACGAAGCGGGTACTGGATTCCGACCTGGTCAACCTGCTGACCGGTCCGCACGGCGTCGACCGCTACACCGAACTGCTGGCCCCTACCTGGACGCGCGGTGAGTGTCGCGCGAAGGTCGTCGATGTGCGGCGGACCACCCCGCGCAGCGTCACCCTGGTGCTGGCGCCCAATGACGCGTTCACCGCCGGCGGTGATGTCTTTCGTGCCGGTCAGCACGTCAACCTCACCGTCGAGATCGACGGCCGTCGGCACACCCGGTGCTATTCACCGGCCAATGCCGAGGGCTCCTCGCATCTCGAGCTGACGATCGGACATCTCGACGGCGGACTGGTCTCGACATTTCTGTACGAGCGGGCCCGGCGCGGGATGGTGGTCGGACTTAGCGGCGTCGCTGGCGACTTCGTGTTGCCTGCACAGCGACCCAGCCGGATTCTGTTCGTCTCCGGTGGCAGCGGCATCACGCCCGTCATGTCGATGCTGCGCACGCTGGTCGACGAGGTCCACCCGGGCGACATCGCCTTCGTGCACTACGCACGTAACGCCGACGAGGCCTGCTATCGCGACGAACTGGCCGATATGGCAGGCGTGCGGGTACTACACGGCTACACCCGCTCAGCCGACGGCGATCTCGAAGGCCGGTTCGGGTCCGAACACCTGGCGGCGGCGATGCCGTCACCAGACGCCGTATTCGTCTGTGGGCCTATGGCGTTGATCGAGGCGGTTCGCGAGCACTGCGAGAACGTGTACTCGGAGAGTTTCGTGCCGCCGACGCTCGAACTGCCCGCGGAGCCGTCGGGCGGGCGAGTGTCGTTCGCGGACAGCGGCATTGAGGTCGTTGACGACGGCCGCTCGCTGCTAGAGCAGGCCGAATCGGCCGGCCTCACCCCGGATAGCGGATGCCGGATGGGCATCTGCCACACCTGCACACGTCGCAAAACCTGCGGTGTGGTGCGCAACCTGACCACCGGTGCGGTGTCGACCGCTCCCGACGAGGACGTGCAGATCTGTGTGTCCGTTCCCGTCGGCGACGTCGACATTGCGCTTTAAAGCCCCTAACCCGCACTAGAGAAGCTTGGAGAAGTTCATGACGCAGCCCAAGATCGCCCTGACACCCGAGCAGGCCGACGCATTCGGCCGTGAGCTCGACGCCATCAAGGAACGCGTGATGGCCGACCTCGGCCAGCGTGACGCCGACTACATCCGCCGTGTCATCAAGACGCAGCGTGTCCTCGAGGTGAGCGGACGCGCCCTGCTGTTCGCCGGGATCCTTCCGCCGGCCTGGCTGGCGGGCACCGCGATGCTCGGAGTGGCGAAGATCCTGGACAACATGGAGATCGGCCACAACATCATGCACGGCCAGTACGACTGGATGCGGGATCCCGCGATCCGCGGCCGTGACTTCGAATGGGACACCGCGTGCCCGGCCGATCAGTGGCGGCACTCGCACAATTACATGCACCACACCTACACCAACATCGTGGGCATGGACCGCGACATCGGCTACGGCATCCTGCGGATGAGCGAGGACCAGCCATGGCAGCCCTACTTCCTGGGGAACCCCCTCTACGCCTTCCTGCTGATGGTGCTTTTCCAGTACGGGGTTGCGTTGCACGAACTGGAGACCGAACGGATCCGCTCCGGCGAAATCCGAATGGCCGATAAAAAGGAAGTCCTGCAAGGAATTTGGCGTAAGACCCGCAAGCAGATGCTGAAGGACTACGTTGCCTTCCCGCTGCTGGCCGGGCCGTTCGCACCGTTCGTGTTCGCCGGCAACCTGTCCGCCAACCTGATCCGCAACGTGTGGTCCTACATGATCATCTTCTGCGGCCACTTCCCAGACGGGACACAGGAATTCACCATTGAAGAGACGCAAGACGAGTCACGTGGAATGTGGTATTTCCGTCAGATTCTCGGTTCGGCGAACCTGACCGGCGGCAGGCTGTTCCACTTGCTGTCCGGCAACTTGTCGCACCAGATCGAGCACCACTTGTTCCCGGACATGCCGGCCCGACGCTACGCGGAGATCACAGCGGAGGTGCAAGAGATCTGCCGGCGCTACGGCATCCCGTACAACTCGGGTTCGCTGCCGAGACAGTTCGCCACCGTCGTGCGCAAGATCGTCAAACTGGCGCTGCCGCCGAAGAAGCCTGTCACCACCGAGGTGCATGAGCCAGTCGCCGCCTGAGTTCGGCGACTGGCTGATAGATAGTTTTCATCACCCGAGCTCGTAGGACTCCCGCGACACGCGGAAGAAATGCCCGGTGCTGGTGTCGGTGCACTTCATCGTGGACTGGTCACTGCTGCAGGAGATGGCACCCGCGGACAGCGGTTTGTCGTAACTCACCGGGTCGGCGGCCGCCAAGGCGCCTGGACTGTAGCCCACAATCGGCAACTGGCCCCGCACGAGAACGACGGTGGCGGTGGCGTCAGCCCTGCCCGGTGGCGGCGGCTGCGGTGGCACCCAGCTCTGGTTGACGATGTCGCACTGCACGAAATTCTTACCGAACCCCAGTCTGTCGGTAGGGGGTGAGTTCACCAGGTTGCAGGAGATGTCTCCCGATGGGGATTGGAACTGCTCGGAGAAGGGGTTGGCGTGCGCACTTGGGGCCAGGCCGATCATTGCCGCGCAGGCCCCCGCAACCATCCCGATTGTGCGGTGAATGACCACACTTAATGTGTAGCCGCGACCCATGTCGCTTCCGTTGCTAAATTGTCAAGCCATGGTTACCCAGCCCTCACTGGATGGCGTCGAGCACAAGTTCATCGATCTGGGCGACGGCGTGACCATTCACGTTGCCGACGCCGGACCCGCCGACGGACCGCCGGTGATGCTGGTGCACGGCTTTCCGGAGAACTGGTGGGAGTGGCACGAGCTGATCGGCCCGCTGGCCGCCGACGGCTACCGGGTGCTGTGTCCTGACCTGCGGGGCGCGGGGTGGAGTTCCGCACCGCGCTCGCGCTACCTGAAGAACGACATGGCCGACGACCTGGCGGCCGTGCTGGACCGGTTGGGCGTCGGGCCGGTGCGACTGGCGGCTCACGACTGGGGCGGGCCGGTCGCGTTCATCATGATGCTGCGCCATCCGGCGAAGGTGACCGGCTTCTTCGGACTCAATACCGCGGCGCCCTACGTGGCGCGCGATTTGTCGATGATGCGCAACATCTGGCGGTTCTGGTACCAGATCCCGATGTTGCTGCCGGTGATCGGCCCGCGCCTGATCGGCGATCCAAAGGCTCGCTACTTCAAGATGTTGGCGTCGTGGGTCGGCGGCGGGTTCAGCGTCCCCGAAGACGACGTCCGACTCTATGTCGAATGCATGCGTCAGCCCGGGCACGCAGTAGCCGGTTCGCGTTGGTATCGGACCTTTCAGAGCACCGAGATGCTGCGCTGGCTGCGCGGCGAATTCGACCACCTTCCGGTCGATGTCCCGGTCCGCTGGCTCAGTGGCACCCAAGATCCGGTGCTCACGCCGGCTCTGCTGGACGGATATGCCGCGCACATCAGCGATTTCGAGGTCGAATTGGTCGACGGCGTCGGCCACTGGATCGTCGAGCAGCGGCCGGATCTGGTGCTCGACCGGCTGCGCGCTTTCCTCAAGAGCTAGCGGCGATAGCCGAGCAGTGCAACGGAGGCGTGCACGGCGGGCTCGACCATGTCGCGCAGACTGTGCCCGTCTTCGACAGTGAGCGCGGTCAATTCGTGCAGGCCGCCCAGCAGGATCACGGCCAGCGGTCGGGTCAGTGGTGGCAGGCCGACTTGCTGGAACCCCGGGCTACCACTCAGCCCTATCAGCAGGCTGGTCAACAGGTGCATGCCGCGACGCTGGTATGGCCGTGCCGCGGCTTCCTTCATCGATGGCAGCTCGCGAATCCAGCTCAACGTGATCGCCGGTTGGGACTCGATATGGCCGACGTACGCCTCGACGGCCTGACGAATCTGGTTCTGCCAATCCGCGTTCGGATCGACGGCCGCGCGGATCTCGTCGGCCAGCCTCTGGACGTCGGCGTGCAGCAGTTCGAGAAAACACTGCTCCTTGCTGGGGAACTGGTCGTAGAACGTGCGCTTCGACGTGTGGGCATGACGAACGATGTCGGCGACGGTGGTGGCGCGGTATCCACGCTCGCCGATTGAGGCCGCCAGGCCATCAAGCAGTCGGCGGCGGAACGGGTCGATATCGGCCGACGTATCGGCGGGCTCGACCGATGCCGCGTCGTCAGCGACGGTTGTTGCCACGTCGCCTCCCTTCCAGGAATCAACCCGCGTCAGCCCTTGCCAGCACTTGGTACTAAAGGGTACCGTACCCCCATACGCCCTTGGTACGGCGCAGTACCAAATTGACGTTGGGAGTGCACAGCGATGAGCACCATCGACACCCAAGCGGCCCCGGCGCCGGCCGCAATCAACCTGCCGCCCGCTACCCGAATTCCGAAGGCATTGCAGGGCGCGGCGTTCTCGATCTCGCGGCGGTGGGCGGTGCGGCTGATGGCTCGCCGACACGGCGACGTCTTCATGCTCAACGTCCCGGTCTACGGACCGATCACCGTGGTGGCGAATCCGCAACTGGCCAAACAGGTTTTCACCACCAGCCCGGAGATTCTCGGCAACATCAAGCCCAACCTGAGCCGGTTGCTGGGGTCGGGTTCGGTGTTCGGGCTCGAGGGCGAGGAGCACCGGCAGCGTCGCCGCCTGCTGGCTCCGCCGTTCCACGGCAAGAGCATCAAGAACTACGAGAACATCATCGAAGAAGAGACGCTGCGTGAGATCGCCGGCTGGCCCGAGGGCACGACGTTCGCCACGCTGCCGTCGACGATGCGCATCACGCTCAACGCCATCCTGCGCGCGGTCTTCGGGGCCGAGGGCGCCGAGCTCGATGAGCTGCGGCGGATCCTCCCGCCGTGGGTCACGCTGGGTTCCCGGATGGCGGTATTCCCCAAGCCGAAGCGAACGTACGGCCGCTACTCCCCGTGGGGGCGGCTGGCGGCATGGCGGCGGCAATTCGACGCCGTTCTCGACAAGCTCATCGAAGACGAGCGGGCCGACCCGAAGTTCGAGGATCGCACCGATGTGCTGGCGCTGATGCTGCGCAGCACCTATGAAGATGGTTCGACCATGTCGCGCAGCGACATTGGTGACGAGCTGCTCACGCTGTTGGCTGCCGGACACGAAACGACCGCGTCCACCCTCGCCTGGGCGTTCGAGCGGATCAGCCGGCACCCCGAGGTGCTCGACGCACTGGTTACCGAGGCCGACACGGAAGACAACGAACTGCGGCAGGCGACGATCCTCGAGGTGCAGCGCAGCAGAACAGTAATCGATTTCGCCGGTCGACACGTCTATGTGCCCGTCTACGAACTGGGCGAGTGGGCGGTTCCCCGTGGGTCTTCGATTCTGGTGAGCATCGCGCGCATGCACGCCAACCCGGAAGTCTTTCCCGATCCCGACCGCTTCGACCCGCAGCGCTTCGTCGGCTCCAAGCCGCCGAGCTTCTCGTGGATCCCGTTCGGTGGTGGCTCCCGGCGCTGTGTGGGAGCGGTGTTCGCCAACATGGAGATGGATGTGGTGCTACGAACCGTGTTGCGCCACTTCACTATCGAGATCACATCGGCTCCGGGGGAGAAGTACCATTCCCGGGGCGTTGCCTTTACGCCAAAGGACGGCGGCAAGATCGTGGTCCATCGGCGTTAAGATCGGCGGTCATGACTGCCAATGACGGTGGGGCCGGTCAGCTCGTCGACATGATGAACGGCGCCCTGGGATCGACGATCCCGATTGCACACAAGATGGGCGTGCAAGTCGTCGAGGCGCGGCCCGGTTTTGCCGCCACCACGGTCCCGGCTGAAGGTAATGGAAACCACTTCGGCGTCATCTACGCCGGCGTGCTGTTCACCGTGGCCGAAGTGCTCGGCGGGATCATTCCGTTGATCACGTTCGACCGGTCCAAGTACTTCCCGTTGGTCAAAAGCCTCGACATCCACTTCGTCGCGATGGCCAAATCCGACGTGCGCGCGGAAGCCAGCCTTGACGACGAGACGATCGCTAGGGTCGAAGCCGAAGCCGCCGAACGCGGGAAAGCCGACTTCACCCTGGAGGCGGTGGTGACCGACGCCGACGGTCAGATCGTCGCCACCACCCGCGGCCTGTATCAGTTACGCGCGATCGGGAAATAACCGCTCTGCCACGCGAGATTGCAGTGAGGGCTGCGATCTCGAAAATCACAGCCATAGCTGCAATCTCGCGGCGTTAGCGGTCGCCGTTAGCGGTCGGCGGAGGCCCGTCGCGGCAGCTTCCAGTCCGGCCTGATGAAGTGGCAGGTGTACCCGTTCGGGTAGTGCTCCAGGTAGTCCTGGTGCTCAGGCTCGGCTTCCCAGAAGTCGCCGGCGGGGCTGACTTCGGTCACCACCCTGCCGGGCCACAGGCCGGACGCCTCGACGTCGGCGATGGTGTCCAACGCAATGCGCTTCTGCTCGTCGTCGAGGTAGAAGATCGCCGAGCGGTAGCTGGTTCCGACATCGTTACCCTGGCGGTTCTTCGTCGTCGGATCGTGGATCTGGAAAAAGAATTCGAGCAGTGTCCGAAAGTCGGTGCGTGCCGGGTCGTAGGTGATCTCGATGCCCTCCGCGTGCGTGCCGTGATTGCGATACGTCGCGTTGCGGACGTCACCGCCGGTGTAGCCAACCCTGGTCGAGACCACGCCCGGCTGCTTGCGGATCAGGTCCTGCATGCCCCAAAAGCAGCCGCCTGCCAATATCGCCTTGCTGTAGTCCGTCATCTCTTCGATTATCCATGTGCTCGACAAAACCGGATAGAACGTGTTCTAGTTTCTTGCGTGAAGCAGGTGTTTAGCCGCGATGAGCTGGCCGCCGCGTTCGAGACGTTCGAGCAGACCGTCGCGCGTGCCGCCGAGACCAAGAAC
>DATJOR010000133.1:0-6342 GCA_035506875.1 Mycobacterium sp. | reverse complement strand
CCCGAGTCAACGTGCAACCGCGCCGCCGGGAGAAGATCCTCGCCCGCTACGGGGCGACCGCCTGATGGCCGCCTACCGCTGCCCCGGCTGCGACTACGTCTACGACGAAGCCAAAGGCGCTGCACGAGAAGGATTTCCAGCGGGAACACGCTGGGATCAGATGCCCGCAGACTGGTGCTGCCCGGACTGCGCGGTACGGGAAAAGATCGACTTCGAACAACTGAGACGTCCGATGACGATACGTGCCGCGAGCGGCACGAGGAGGAATCGGACAAACGAGGAGGCGACGAAATGACCGACTACAAACTGTTCATCTGTGTGCAGTGCGGCTTTGAGTACGACGAGGCCAAGGGCTGGCCCGAAGACGGTATCGCGCCCGGCACCCGCTGGGACGACATCCCCGACGATTGGAGCTGCCCGGACTGCGGCGCAGCGAAGTCCGACTTCGAGATGGTGGAAGTCGCTCGTTCGTGACCAGCGCACCGGCGACTAGTGTCGCGCTTGTGAAGCAAAGGGTCCCGTACGCTGAGGCGTCACGGGCCCTTCTGCGTGATTCGGTGCTCGACGCGATGAGGGAGTTGCTTCTCAGCCGCGACTGGTCGGCGATCACGCTGGCCGACGTGGCCCGCGCGGCGGGCATCAGCCGCCAAACGATCTACAACGAATTCGGCTCGCGGCAAGGTCTTGCTCAGGGCTATGCGCTGCGACTGGCCGACCGATTGGTGAACGCCGTCGAAGACGCCATCTACTCCAACGTCGGCGACGTCTATGCCGCCTTCCTGCAAGGATTTCGGGCGTTCTTCTCCGAGTCGGCGGCCGATCCGCTGGTCATCTCGCTATTGACCGGTGTCGCCAAACCCGATCTGCTGCAGATCATCACGACCGACAGCGGGCCGATCATCACGCACTGCTCGGCCCGGCTGACGTCGTCGTTCATGCACAGCTGGGTGAAGGCCAGCGAGGAGGACGCCGGGATGCTGGCACGCGCCATCGTGCGGCTCGCGATGAGCTACGTGTCGATGCCGCCGGAGGCCGACCATGACGTTGCCGCGGATCTGGCGCGGCTGATGACCCCGGCGGCCGAGCGCTACGGTGTCATGGAGACCGACTGACCCCACATCAGGGCACCACTGCGTCGGGACTAATGTATATGCAAGCTAATTAGTTGATGAGCAAGGAATGGGTCTACACACATGACGACGACCGAAAGCTCGCTGAGCGCCGACGTCCGCAACGGCATCGAATTCAAGGTTGCCGACCTGTCTTTGGCGGACTACGGTCGCCGCGACATCGAGCTGTCTGAACACGAGATGCCGGGCCTGATGTCGCTGCGCCGGGAATACCACGACGTGCAGCCGCTCAAAGGCGCCCGCGTCTCCGGGTCGCTGCACATGACCGTGCAGACCGCGGTGCTCATCGAGACTCTCGTCGCGCTGGGCGCCGAGGTCCGCTGGGCGTCGTGCAATATCTTCTCCACCCAGGACCACGCCGCCGCGGCGGTCGTCGTCGGCCCGCACGGCACCGCCGAAGAACCCAAGGGCGTGCCGGTGTTCGCCTGGAAGGGTGAAACGCTCGAGGAGTACTGGTGGGCCGCCGAGCAGGCGCTGACCTGGCCGGATGAGCCGGCGAACATGATCCTCGATGACGGCGGTGACGCCACCATGCTGGTGCTCCGCGGCGCGCAGTACGAGAAGGCCGGCGTGGTGCCGCCCGACGACGAGGACGACTCGGCTGAGCACCGGGTGTTCCTCAACCTGCTGCGCCACCGCTTCGAGACCGACAAGGGCAAGTGGACCAAGATCTCCGAGTCGATCAAGGGCGTCACCGAAGAGACCACCACCGGCGTGCTGCGGCTCTACCAGTTCGCCGCGGCCGGCGACCTGGCCTTCCCGGCGATCAACGTCAACGACTCGGTCACCAAGTCGAAGTTCGACAACAAGTACGGCTGCCGGCACTCGCTGATCGACGGCATCAACCGCGGCACCGATGTGCTGATCGGCGGCAAGAACGTGCTGGTCTGCGGCTACGGCGACGTCGGCAAGGGCAGCGTCGAGTCGCTGGCCGGTCAGGGCGCGCGGGTGACCGTCACCGAAATCGACCCGATCAACGCGCTGCAGGCGCTGATGGAGGGCTACGACGTCAAGCGGGTGGAGGACGTGATCGGGGAGGCCGACATCGTCATCACCACCACCGGCAACAAAGACATCATCACCCTCGAGCACATGAAGGCCATGAAGGAAAAGGCGATCCTGGGCAACATCGGTCACTTCGACAACGAGATCCAGATGGCCCGACTGGAGAAGTCCGGCGCGACCAAGACCAACATCCGCCCGCAGGTCGACCTGTGGACCTTCAAGGACACCGGCAAGTCGATCATCGTGCTGTCCGAGGGCCGGCTGCTGAACCTGGGCAACGCCACCGGACACCCGTCGTTCGTGATGAGCAACAGCTTCTCCAACCAGGTCATCGCCCAGATCGAGCTGTGGACCAAGAACGACGAATACGACAACGAGGTCTACCGGCTGCCCAAGCACCTGGACGAGAAGGTGGCCCGCGTGCACGTCGCCGCACTGGGCGGCGAGCTGACCAAGCTCACCAAGGAGCAGGCCGAGTACATCGGCGTCGACGTCGACGGGCCCTACAAGCCGGACCACTACCGCTACTGAGCCTGGCCAGCGTCGCGCGACGGCAGCGTCTCACGAGTCCCATCAGCCTCTTGAGTCGCTGGCTGTCGGGTTAGTGGCTTCTTCGTTTCGACTGCGTATGTGATATCAACTGGCACCTGATATCACCGGCGCCTTCTTTTCCGAAATGATGCGTGTACCCGGCTCAGGTGCAGTTGTGGCTGGTGTGGCGTGAGTTCCGCCCCCATCCCAGCGGTTAAGCTCGCGACGTGCTGATCGCCATCGAGGGTGTCGACGGCGCCGGCAAGCGGACCCTCGCGCAGGGTTTGACCACGGCCTGGCAAGGCGCCGGCAAGTCGGTGGCCACCCTGGCGTTCCCGCGGTACGGGCAGTCGGTGCCCGCAGACATGGCCGCCGAGGCGCTGCACGGTCAGCACGGTGACCTCGCCTCGTCGGTCTACGCGATGGCGCTGCTGTTCGCGCTGGACCGTGCCGGCGCCGCCACACAGATCCGTGAGCTGTGCGGCGACCACGATGTGGTGATCCTGGACCGCTACGTGGCGTCGAACGCCGCCTACAGCGCCGCGCGGCTGCACCAGGGCGCCGACGGCGAGGTGGTGGACTGGATACACCAAATCGAGTACCGCCGGCTGCAGCTTCCTGCGCCGGATTGGCAACTGCTGCTTGGGGTTTCGACTGAACTAGCCGGCCAGCGCGCCCGAGACCGGGCCCGCCGGGATGCCAGCCGGTCGCGTGACGCCTACGAACGCGACACCGAGCTGCAGCAACGCACCGGCGTGGCCTACGCCGAGCTGGCCGCCGCGGGCTGGGGTGGGCGCTGGCTGGTGGTCGACGCGGAGGTTGACCCGGGTCAGCTGGCGGCTAAGTTGACCGCCTAGCACAGCAACTGTGGTATTGGGTCACGAAACGCGCGTGTGGTAGCTCCGTTTTATCAAGATCTGGTGACACCATGGACGTCATGAGGCAAAGGATTCTCGTGGTCGACGACGACGCTTCGCTGGCCGAGATGCTGACCATCGTGCTGCGGGGCGAAGGTTTCGACACCGCGGTCATCGGTGATGGCACCCAGGCACTCACCGCGGTACGCGAGCTGCGCCCCGACCTGGTGCTGCTGGATTTGATGTTGCCCGGAATGAACGGCATCGATGTGTGCCGGGTGCTACGCGCCGATTCCGGTGTTCCGATCGTGATGCTCACGGCCAAGACCGACACCGTCGACGTGGTCCTCGGGCTGGAGTCGGGCGCCGACGACTACATCATGAAGCCGTTCAAGCCCAAGGAGCTGGTCGCTCGGGTGCGTGCCCGGCTGCGGCGCAACGAGGACGAGCCCGCCGAGATGCTGTCGATCGCGGACGTGGACATCGACGTGCCGGCGCACAAGGTCACTCGCAACGGCGAGCAGATTTCCCTGACGCCGCTGGAGTTCGACCTGCTGGTGGCGTTGGCGCGTAAACCCCGCCAGGTGTTTACTCGTGATGTGCTGCTCGAACAGGTGTGGGGATACCGTCACCCAGCGGACACCCGTTTGGTGAACGTGCACGTCCAGCGTCTGCGGGCCAAGGTCGAAAAGGATCCGGAGAACCCGACCGTTGTGCTGACCGTTCGAGGAGTAGGTTACAAGGCCGGACCTCCGTGACCTCTGACGGAGCCCCGTGATGTGGGGCTCGAGGCCGCGCCTTCGCGGTCGTTCGGGCCGTTCCGGTTCGGTAATGCGGGGCATCGGCGCGTTGAGTCGAGTCTTCGGCGCGGCTTGGCGTCGCTCGTTGCAACTTCGGGTGCTCGCCATGACGCTGGGGATGTCGCTTGCGGTGATCCTGGTGCTCGGCTTCGTGCTGACCAGTCAGGTCACCAATCGCGTTCTTGACGTCAAGGTCCGAGCGGCCACCGAACAGATCGACCGGGCCCGAGACACGGTCAGCGGGATCGTCAACGGGGAAGAGGCGCGCTCGCTGGACAGCAGCCTGCAGCTGGCACGCAGCACGTTGACGTCGAAAACCGACCCAACCTCCGGCGCCGGTCTGGCCGGTGCGTTCGACGCGGTGCTGGTGGTACCCGGCTACGGTCCGCGGCCCGCGGCCGCGGCCGGGCCGGTCGACCAATTGCCGGCCGCGCTGCGGGATTTCGTCAAGGCCGGGCAGGTGGCCTACCAGTACGCGACCGTGCACACCGACGGTTTCTCGGGTCCGGCCCTGGTCATCGGCACCCCGACGTCGTCGCGGGTGACCAACCTGGAGCTCTACCTGATCTTCCCGCTGGGCAGTGAGCAGAGCACGATCGCATTGGTCCGCGGCACCATGGCCACCGGCGGCTTGGTGTTGATGGTGTTGTTGGCCGGTATCGCATGGATGGTCACGCGGCAGGTGGTGGTGCCGGTGCGGGCCGCGGCGCGGACAGCCGAACGTTTCGCCGAAGGACACCTGTCCGAGCGAATGCCGATCCGCGGCGAAGACGACATGGCCCGGCTGGCGGTGTCGTTCAACGACATGGCCGAAAGCCTGTCGCGGCAGATCACCCAACTCGAAGAGTTCGGAAACCTGCAGCGCCGGTTCACTTCTGACGTCAGCCACGAGCTGCGCACGCCGCTGACCACCGTCCGGATGGCCGCCGACTTGATCTACGACCACAGCGAGGACCTCGAGCCGGCCCTGCAGCGGTCCACCGAACTGATGGTCAGCGAGCTGGACCGGTTCGAATCGCTACTCAACGATCTGCTGGAAATCTCGCGGCACGACGCCGGCGTGGCCGAGTTGTCGGTCGAGGCAGTCGATCTGCGTTCGACCGTCAATAGCGCGCTGGGCAACGTGGGCCACCTGGCCGAGGACGCCGGGGTGCAGTTGATCGTCGACATGCCGTCCGGGGAAGTGATCGCCGAGGTCGACCCGCGCCGCGTCGAGCGGATCTTGCGCAATCTGATTGCCAACGCCATCGACCACGCCGAGCACAAGCCGGTGCGGATCCGGATGGGCGCCGACGAAGACACCGTCGCCGTCACGGTCCGCGACTACGGCGTCGGGCTGCGGCCGGGCGAGGAGAAGCTGGTGTTCAGCCGGTTCTGGCGCTCGGACCCGTCGCGGGTGCGCCGATCGGGTGGCACCGGGCTGGGGCTGGCGATCAGCGTCGAGGACGCGCGCCTGCACCAGGGCCGGCTCGAAGCCTGGGGCGAGCCCGGCAAGGGCGCCTGCTTCCGGCTGACCCTGCCGCTGGTCCGCGGCCACAAGGTCACCACCAGTCCGCTGCCGATGAAACCGATTGCGCCAGAACGCAAGGAGCGTCAACTCCGGCCGCGTGAGCACGCCGAAAGGGGTGTGTGATGCGGCAATTGACTGGCCTGGTGTTCGCCCTGGCCGTCGTGCTCGCGGGCTGCGCCGGCGTGCCGAGTGCGTCGGCGCCACATGCCATCGGCACCGTCGAGCGACCGGCACCGGCGAATCTGCCCAAGCCGACGCCGGGTATGGACCCGGACATGTTGCTGCGCGAATTCCTCAAATCAACAGCCGATCCGGCTAACCGGCACCTGGCTGCCCGCCAGTTCCTCACCCAGAAGGCGTCGAACGCCTGGGACGACGCCGGTAGCGCGCTGCTGATCGACCACGTCGTCTTCGTCGAAACCCACAGTGCCGAACGGGTTTCGGTGACGATGCGGGCAGACAAACTTGGCTCGCTGTCGGATATGGGCGTGTTCGAAACCGCCGAGGGA
>DATJOR010000132.1:0-3412 GCA_035506875.1 Mycobacterium sp. | reverse complement strand
CATGAGTACGACACAGGACGCGCCACTTGGATACCTGCTGTATCAAGTGGTCGCCACGTTGCGACCGGAGGTGGCGGCTGCGCTGAGCCCGCTCGGTCTGACGCTACCCGAATTCGTTTGCATGCGAATGCTTTCCATGAGTCCGGGGATGTCAAGCGCGCAACTCTCCCGGGAAGGCAACGTCTCGCCGCAGGCGATGAACACGGTGTTGCACCGGTTGGAAAACGCCCAGATAGTGACCAGGCCGGCGGCGGTGGCGTCCGGTCGTGCGCTACCGGCCACTTTGACCGGGTCAGGCCGGGCACTGTTGAAGCGCGCCGAGGCTGCCGTGCGGGAAGCCGACGCACGCGTCCTGGCCAAGCTGTCCCCGGCCGAGCAGCAGGAGTTCAAACGGATGTTGGCGGCGTTGGGAGCTGACTAGAGCTGGTAGTTCGATTCGTCATCGGGCCGTACCGGCCCGAATCGTCACCGAACGCTGTTGTCCTGAATGCGGGCCCACGGCCGGGCCTCTTCCAATTCGTAAGCCAGTTCCAGCAGCCTGGCTTCAGCTCCAGTACCGGCGGAAAGCATCATGCCCACCGGCAACCCGTTGGCGGATTCCGCCAGCGGCAACGAGATCGACGGTTCCCCGGTCACGTTGTGCAGCGGCGTGTACGCGACCCAATGTTGCAGCCGGTCGATGATCTGCTGGTAGTCGGCGGTCGGATCGAGGTAACCGATCGGCGGCGTCTCGTGGGCCAGGGTCGGGGTCAACACCGCATCGTAGGTTCGGGCGAAGCGCGCAGTGTGACGGCGTGTGCCACGCAGTCGAATGAGCGCCAGTGGCAACCGGTGCACATTGCGGCGTACGAACCGATCCAGACCCAAGGTCAGGTTGTCCAATCGGGTGCGGTCGAAGTCGGCAGCGTGCCCGCTCATTTGCATCTGGCCCAGTGCCAGCAGCCCCCAGTACAGCAAGAAATCGGAGGCGAAGCTGGTGGGCACGGGTGGCTTGTCCACATGGTCCACGCGGTGGCCGAGCCCTTCGAGCAGGCCCGCGGTTTTCAGCGTCAGCTCACGCACCTCGGCGCTGCACTCCCGCAGCAATGAGCGGGTGATCACGGCGATCCGCAACCGCTGCTTGCCGGGGCGCGTCACGTCCCCGATCATCGGCAGCTTCGCTGGACGCCAGATGCGTTCGGCTTCCCGGTAAAAGGCCGCAGTGTCGCGCACCGATCGGGTGACCACACCGTTGGCAACCAACCGGATCGGCATCCGGCTGACTTCCTTATCGATTGGCAGCCGGCCGCGCGACGGCTTCAACCCGACAAGTCCGTTGCAGGAGGCGGGAATTCGGATCGAGCCACCGCCGTCGTTGGCGTGCGCGATCGGCACCGCACCGGCGGCGACGAATGCGCCGGATCCCGACGATGACGCGCCCGCGGTGTGGTCGGTGTTCCACGGGTTGCGGACCGGTCCGAGTCGCGGATGTTCGGCCGAGGCGCTGAACCCGTACTCCGACATCTGCGTTTTGCCCAGCGGCGTCATCCCGGTGGACAGGTAGAGCCGCACGAAATCGCTGTCGGCATCGGCCGGCCGCGGGCTCCACGCGTCGGTCCCCAGCATCGTCGGCAGTCCGGCGACGTCGACGTTGTCCTTGACGAATGTCGGCACGCCACTGAGGAAGCCGGGGTTGGGCGGCGCAGATGCGGCGGTGCGGGCCCGATCGAATGTCGGATACGCCAAGCCGTTGAGGGCGACGTTGACCGTTTCGGTACGCGCAATCGCCGCCTCGACGACCTCTGCCCGGCCTACCCGACCCGACTGGATGGCGTCGACCAGACCGACCGCGTCCATCTCGCCGAGCGCATCGTCGCCGAACGCGTGCACATGTCGCATCGGGCCGATGCTACTGCTGGCCGACCTCGAACCGGACGAATCGCGTGACGGTGACGCCGGCCTCGTCGAGCAGCGCCTTGACGGTCTTCTTGTTGTCCGACACCGACGGCTGCTCAAGCAGCACAACGTCCTTGAAGAATCCGTTCAGCCGGCCCTCGACGATCTTGGGCAGCGCCTGTTCGGGTTTGCCTTCGGCACGCGAGGTCTCTTCGGCGATGCGCCGTTCGCTGGCCACCACGTCGTCGGGCACGTCGTCGCGGGTCAGGTAGCGGGCCTTGAGTGCGGCTATCTGCAGCGCGGCGGCATGCGCCGCAGCGGCGTCAGAGCCGGTGTACTCCACCAGAACGCCGACCGCCGGCGGCAGGTCGGCCGAGCGCTTGTGCAGGTAGGTTTCGACGGTGCCGTCGAGGAACGCGACTCGACGCAGTTCGAGCTTCTCCCCGATCTTGGCCGACAGCTCGGCGATGGCCTGCTCGACGGTTTTGTCACCTGCGGTGGCAGTTGGAGCCGCCTTGAGCGCGTCGACATCAGCCGCCTTGGCCGCAGCGGCGGCGCTCACCACCTCATCGGCGAGCTTTTGGAACTCCGCGTTCTTGGCAACGAAGTCGGTCTCGCAGTTGAGCTCGATCAGCGCGCCGCCTTTGGCCGCGACCAATCCCTCGGCAGTGGCCCGCTCGGCGCGCTTGCCGACGTCCTTGGCGCCCTTGATCCGCAGCGCCTCGACGGCCTTGTCGAAGTCGCCGTCGCTCTCGGCCAGCGCGTTCTTGCAATCCAGCATCCCGGCGCCGGTCAGCTCGCGAAGTCGCTTGACGTCGGCAGCGGTGTAGTTCGGCAATGGTCAGCCTTCCTATGAAGGTTCAGCGGTTGATTCAGTTGGGGTTTCGGCGGCGGGGGCATCGGCTGACGCTGTGGCGGTCGCCGAGGCCAGCAGTTCCTGCTCCCACTCGGCCAGCGGTTCGGCGGCTTCCGCCTCGGGCTTGCCGTCGCCGCGGCCCAGACCGGCACGCGCCTGCAGGCCCTCGGCCACCGCCGAGGCGATCACCTTGGTCAGCAGGGCCGCCGAGCGGATCGCGTCGTCGTTGCCCGGGATCGGATAGTCCACCAGGTCGGGGTCACAGTTGGTGTCGAGGATCGCGATCACCGGGATGCCCAGTTTGCGAGCCTCGCCGACGGCGATGTGCTCCTTGTTGGTGTCGACGACCCAGACCGCCGACGGCACCTTCGCCATGTCGCGGATACCGCCCAGGCTGCGGTCCAGCTTGTTCTTCTCCCGGGTCAGCATCAAGATTTCCTTCTTGGTGCGGCCCTCGAAACCACCGGTCTGCTCCATCGCCTCGAGCTCCTTGAGGCGCTGCAGCCGCTTGTGCACGGTGGAGAAGTTGGTCAGCATGCCGCCCAGCCAGCGCTGGTTGACGTAGGGCATGCCGACGCGGGTGGCCTCGGCGGCGATGGACTCCTGGGCCTGCTTCTTGGTGCCGACGAACAACACCGAGCCGCCGTGGGCGACGGTCTCTTTGACGAATTCGTACGCCTT
>DATJOR010000131.1:0-30026 GCA_035506875.1 Mycobacterium sp. | reverse complement strand
GCCGCTGCTGCTGGCCGCCGAACACACCACGCGACTCGAACTGGGCACCAGCATCGCGGTGGCGTTCGCGCGCAATCCCATGATCGTGGCCAATCTCGGCTGGGATCTGCAGACCTACTCGCAGGGCCGGTTCATCCTTGGTCTGGGCACTCAGATCAAGCCGCACATCGAGAAGCGATTCAGCATGCCGTGGAGTCATCCGGTGGCCCGAATGCGCGAATTCGTGCAAGCGCTGCACGCGATCTGGTCGGCCTGGAAGGACGGAACCCGGCTGCAGTTCGAGGGTGAGTTCTACACGCACAAGCTCATGACGCCGATGTTTACGCCTGAGCCGCAACCATTTTCGGCGCCAAAGGTCTTTATCGCCGCGGTCGGCGAAGCGATGACCGAGATGTGTGGTGAGGTCGCCGACGGCTTGCTGGCCCATGCGTTTACCACGAAGCGTTATTTGCATGAGGTGACGATCCCGGCCGTGCAGCGTGGGCTGAACCGCTCGGGTCGTGATCCAGGCGCATTCCAAGTGGCGTGCCCAGTGTTCGTGGTGACCGGCGACGACGACGTGGAGTTGAAGCTCGGTGCGGCCGGTGTCCGCAAGCAGATCGCCTTCTACGGATCGACGCCTGCCTACAGCAAGGTCCTCGAGCTGCACGGTTGGGGCGAGGTCGCGACAGAGCTGCATCGACTATCCCGGCAGGGGGAATGGGATGCGATGGCCGCGCTGATCGACGACGAGATCCTGGATACCTTCGCCGTCGTCGCGACGTACGACAAACTCGCAGCGGCGCTGCAAAATCGCTGCGACGGCGTCATCGACCGCGTAATGCCGTCATTTCCCCGTACCGTCTCCGATGCCAGGGTCACCGCCGTACTGCACGAGTTGCGTCAATGAGGAGCTGCCCATGAGTACGCCGACGATGGATGAAGCCGCCAAGCTTCTCGCCGATCCGCTGGCATATGCCGATGAACCGAAGTTGCATGCGGCGCTTACTCATTTGCGCGCCAACGCGCCGGTGTCCTGGGTCGAGGTGCCGAACTATCGCCCATTCTGGGCGATCACCAAGCATGCCGACATCATGGGCATCGAACGCGACAACATGCTTTTCACCAACTGGCCGCGTCCGGTGCTGACGACGACGCAGGGCGACGAGCTGCAAGCCGCCGCCGGTGTCCGCACGTTGATCCACTTGGACGATCCGCAGCATCGGGTAGTGCGGGCGATTGGTGCGGACTGGTTTCGGCCAAAGGCGATGCGGGCGTTGAAGCTCCGCGTCGACGAGCTGGCAAGCAACTACGTCGACAAGATGATGGCGGTGGGCCCCGAATGCGATTTCGTTCAGGAGGTCGCGGTCAATTACCCGCTCTACGTGATCATGTCGCTGTTGGGCATCCCCGAGTCAGACTTTCAGCGAATGCTCGAGCTAACCCAGGAGCTGTTCGGAAGCGACGACAGCGAGTTCAAGCGCGGCAGTGATAACGAGGATCAGCTGCCCGCATTGCTCGACATGTTCCAGTACTTCAACGGTGTGACCGCCGCGCGTCGGGAACACCCGACCGAAGATCTCGCGTCCGCCATCGCCAACGCCCGCATCGACGGTGAGCCGTTGTCCGACATCGACACGGTGTCCTATTACCTCATCGTCGCCACCGCCGGTCACGACACCACCAGTGCGACCATCTCGGGTGGCTTGCGGGCGCTCATCGAGAATCCGGACCAACGTCAGCGGTTGCGTGACAACCTCGACCTGATGCCGCTGGCCACCGAGGAGATGATCCGATGGGTGACCCCGGTCAAGGAATTCATGCGCACCGCCGGCGAAGACACCACGGTGCGCGGAGTTTCGATCGCGGCGGGCGAGTCGGTGCTGTTGTCGTACGTGTCGGGCAATCGGGATGAGGACGTCTTCACCGATCCATTCCGCTTCGACGTTGGCCGCGATCCCAACAAGCACTTGGCATTCGGCTACGGCGTGCACTTCTGCTTAGGTGCAGCGCTGGCCCGCATGGAGGTCAACAGCTTTTTCACCGAGCTGTTGCCGCGAGTGAAATCCATTGAGCTGACCGGGGCTCCGCAATCCACCGCCACCACTTTCGTGGGTGGACTCAAACACCTCCCGGTTCGCTACGAATTCCACTAGGCGGGGTTAACAGCAGGCAAACACGAACCCAGGGTCAGGAAACGGGGTCGGACGAAAATTGCGGCATACCTTCCACCTTTATGATCCTCTGTGATTAGGTCCATAGTGGACATCCCTTAATGGCTCCGTAGGAGGAACAAGGTCATGGCTATCGCACGGTGTATCACCGCGTCCGCCTTTCTGGGCGGTCTCGCTCTCGGACTGGCCGCCCCCGCGGGCGCCTGGGGGCCGGCAGTGCCTGCACCATTTCCTGCTGATTTCCAGACGAACGCCCACTACATCGAGACCCAGATAAACCCACAAACCAATCAGCCGTTCATGATCAAAGGTCACCCGGTGACCAACGACTGGTACTTTTCGCCGTGCGGTGACGGATGCGCCACGGCGGCTCGCACGGCCGGTGGAAAATCCCTGGGGCAGGCCAACTTGGTCAACGGGCAGTGGACGTTGGACACCACCGATGGCGCAGATTGCCCGGACGGTACCAACGTTCCGGACGTCGTCTCGGCGCACCGCTCGTGGGACCCGAACACCCTCGCGGGCACAATCTCAACCGACGGTAGAAAAGCGGCCTGCGGCTTTCCGGCCGGGGACCCAGAGCAAGCGAACATTCAGCTTCAGCTGGCCCCCTAGGCCGCATGGTCGGGTTCTACACTCGCGTTAGTGCGACAACGGTGTCGTGAGGATGCGGGAGTAACCCTGTGTTGGGTGTTCATCATGCGGCGATCTGCACCGCCGATGTCGAGCGGTCGTTGACGTTCTGGCGAGACGGGCTGGGATTCACCGAGCTGTTCGACCACACGTTCCACGGCAACTGGCGGGAGCTGTTCGGTGCCCAGACCAATCAGCTGCGGTCGGTCTTCCTGGGCGATCCGCAAAACCCAGACACCGGGATCGTTGAACTCGTTGTTTTCGACGGAGCCGTCGACGCGACGGCCCCAGCAGTCGGCCCGCGGCACGGCTTCTTCCTGCTTTCCCTGCAGCGTGATGTCGACGAGACGTTGTCCGCTTTGGCCGCTTTGGGTTTCACCGACGGCGTCCGTCGTATCAGTGTGCCCGCACCGGCCGGAGCGACCGTCCCGATGGCGGTCATCACCGCACCCGATGGAGTGCTGGTGGAGTTGATCGGGCCAGCGGCGTGACCGCCTTAGTCACCGGCGGTGCGTCGGGTATCGGGTGGGAAGTGACCCGACGGTTGCGCGATGCGGGCCACGACATCGTGGTGTGGGACCAAGCCGGCGGCGACATCGATTGCGACATAAGCGATCCGGACGCGGTAACGGCGGCCATGAGCCAGACCGTGCGCGAGCACGGCGTGCCCACCCGGGTGGTGGCCTGCGCGGGTATCGGTGCGTCGGGCACGTTGCTGGCGGAGTCGGTTGAGCAGTGGCAGCGGGTGCTGGGAGTAAACCTCACCGGCACCTGGCTGACCATCCGGGCGGCGGCTG
This sequence comes from Mycobacterium sp., assembly GCA_035506875.1. GTDB lineage: Bacteria > Actinomycetota > Actinomycetes > Mycobacteriales > Mycobacteriaceae > Mycobacterium. The sequence continues at coordinate 26,443 of DATJOR010000131.1, read as the reverse complement.
CGGCGATGATCGACGCGGAGACCGGCGGATCGATCGTCGTCGTCTCCAGCATCAGCGGAACCGTCGCCGACCGGGAGATGGGCGCCTACTGCGTGTCCAAGGCGGGGCTGAACATGCTGGTCAAGGTGGCGGCGATGGAATGGGGCGGTCACGGCATCCGGGTCAACGCCGTCGGTCCCGGTGTCACCCGGACACCGATGCTGGGCGAACCGGAGCAACTGCCCGGCTGGGTGGAGGGCTTGACTGAGCGCACCGCCTTAGGACGTCTCGGGGAGGCCGATGACGTTGCCGGCGTGATCGTCGGTGTCCTCGAATTACCCTGGGTGACAGGGCAAGTCGTGCACGCCGACGGTGGCCTGGCCCTGCACAGCCCAATTGATTCGTATGGTCAGATGCAGAAACTCAAGCGATCCCGAAATCGATGACGCCGCGCACGAGTTCGCCGTTGAGCAGGTCTGCGTAGGCTTCGTTGATGTCGTCGAGCCGATAGCGTTTGGTGATCATCTCGTCGAGCAGCAGCTGGCCGCTCTGATAGAGCCTGGCGAGTTTGTAGATGTCGGCCTTGGGATTACACGAGCCGAATACGGTACCCGCCAGGTTTTTGTTCATCAGGATGAAATCCTGCAGGTCGAATTTGATCCCACGGGTTGTCTGCGCGGTCATACCGGTGAGCACGCACGTCCCGCCCTTGCGGGTCAGCCGCAACGCGCTGCGAACGTCGTCGGCGCCGATCAGCGAAGGCGAAACGACCACGCCGTCGGCCATTACCCCGTAGGTCAGCCCAGTGACCAGGTCCAGCGCTTCGTCGACGTTTGCGCAGCTGTGGGTGGCGCCGAACCGCAGTGCCGACTTCTGTTTGAACTCGACCGGGTCGACCGCCACGATCTGCGCCGCGCCGTTGATGCGGGCGCCCTGAATCGCGGCGGTACCTATACCGCCGGCGCCGATGACGACGACGGTGTCGCCGCCGCGGACCCCGGCCCGATTGGCGGCCGAGCCGTATCCGGTGGGGATGGCGCACGACAGCAGCGCACCCGGCAGCAGCGGGAGATCTGGCTCGACCTTCACGAGTGAATTCGTCGCTACCACAGTGTGTTCGGCGAACGCGCCGACCTTGGAGATGTGGCCCAACGGTTTGCCGTCGGCGAGGTGGTGGCGAAATGTGCCGTCGGTGGGCATGCCCGGCGTCATCGTGCCGATACCGGCGTCGCACAAGTACTCCATGCCGGTTGCGCACCAACGGCATTGGCCGCAGACGGCGATGAACGACATCACCACGTGGTCACCGGGCTCGAAATCGGTTACCCCGTCGCCGACTTCGCGCACGATGCCGGAACCCTCGTGCCCGCCGATGGTGGGAAACATGGTGGGCAGCCCCATCGCCCGCAGGACCTCGTTGGGGGCCGCCAGGTCGCCTTTGAGGATGTGATCGTCGGAATGGCACAACCCCGCGGCGGCCATTTGGACGAGAACCTCCCCGGCGCGAGGAGGGTCTAGCTCGAATTCCTCAACGGACCAGGGGCCGCCGACGTCATGCAGAATCGCCGCCCGGCTTTTCATGACGTCGCGGCAAAGGTGACCGGAAGCTTATTGGGTGAGCGGAAGGTGTGTCCGACGATCTTGGACTCCTTGCCGGTACCGTCGTCGGTGACGAACGCCAGGTCGTCGACGCGATCGAGCAGGCTGTTCAGCATCACCCGGGTTTCCAGCCGGGCCAGGTGCATGCCCAGGCACATGTGGATTCCCCCGGCGAAGGCGATGTGCGCGTGCCGCTTTCGGTTGATGTCGAAGGTGTCAGCGTCGGGCCAGCGGCTTTCGTCGCGGTTGGCGGAGCCCATGCAGACGTCGACCTGAGCGCCGGCCGGGATTGTCTTGCCGCCCATTTCGACGTCCTCGGTGGTCGTCCGCATGACCATGGTCAGCGGGGTCTCCATTCGCAGCCCCTCCTCGATCGCGGTCGGTATCAGCGACCGGTCCTGCCGGACCATCGCCAACTGGTCGGGGTGGGTCAACAACAGGTACAGCAGGTTGCCGGAGGACCGGTAGGTGGTTTCCAGGCCCGCGGGCAGCAGCAGACGCAAGAAGGCGATGATGGCCTCGTTGGTGAGCTTCTCGCCGTCGATCTCGGCGGCGACCAGGTCGCCGATGATGTCGTTGGTGAGTTTGCGACGCCGCTGTTCGACCTGGTTGAGGAAGTAGCCGTGCAACTCGTTCGCGGCGCTCAACCCCGCCATGATGTCGGTCGGGATCGAGATGAGGTCCAGCGACAGCCGCCGGAACATGTCCAGATCCTCGCGGGGCAGCCCCAGCAGCTCGGAGATGATCCGGGTCGGAAACTCGAACGTCAGGGCCTTGACCAGGTCGGCGTGACCGTCGTCCTTGATTTCGTCGATCAACTGGTCACAGACCGGGCCGATGACCGATGGCTCCCAGCGTTCTAGCGCGGTCGCCCGGAAGGCCTTGGCCACCAGGCTGCGGTGGTCGTGATGCTCCTTGCCGCCCATCGCCAGGATGGTGTGGCCCATGACCAAACCGATCGTCTTGTCGTACTCGGCGGAGGTGAAGACGCGGTCGTCGCGGAACGCGCGGAACACGTCGTCGTAAGCGAACAACACCCACTCGTCGCCCGGGCGGAGTTCCTCCGGCATCTGGTCGTGATCCATGAAGGCGCCGTGCCACACCGGATCGGTGCGCCGCATGTATTCGAAGAAGATGTACGGGCTGGTTTCGCCGGTGGGGTCGAGGGTGACGGGCTCGTCAGGATCGGTTCGCAGCGTCATTGCCGCTCCTACGTGGTTGCTGGGCGCTTTTGGGGATTGTCGTTATCATTGCATAAATAGCAACGAAGCCCAACGGCTTGTGGTGTCTACCGTAACGGGGACAGTATTGACCTGCACGATCGTGAGGAAGGCGGTGGTCCGGCTGTGCTGCAACGCCGATTCGTTTGCCGGCTTGACGAGTTGCCGCCGGGTGCGATGAAGCTTGTCGACGTCGGGAAGTTCGGCGTCGGCGTCTACAACGTGCGGGGGTCGCTGCACGCAATCGTCAACTACTGCTCGCACGAGGGTGCGCCATTGTGCCTGGGCTTGATCGGCGGAACCAACGAAGCCGATCCCGCGGCACCGGGTGGACTGCGGCGCACCCGCGAGGGGCAGATCGTTCGGTGCCCTTGGCACAACTGGGAATTCGACGTCACAACGGGCTGCAACGTCGCCGATCCGCGGCGGCGCGTTCGCACCTACCAGGTCGACGTCAGTGACGGTGAGGTGTACGTCAGCGCATGATCATCGACACGAATGTGCAGCCGCATTTCCGCTCGAACGCCGAGATCCGGCGCTATCTCCCTGAGGCGCACCAGCTGCGGGCAATCCCCGACGTCGAGCAGCAGTGGTACCAGGCGCCTGGTGGCGACTACCGCAAAGACCTCTACGGCGAGCACTACCCGGGGTCGGATCCCGAGACCGTTGCCCGCCATCTTTTCGACGACGGCGGGGCGCAATTCGCCATCTTGAATCCGTTGACTCGCGGCAACATTGCCGACTACCTGCTGAACAGCCGAATTTGCGCGGCAGTCAACGATTGGCTGCTGGACCAATGGCTGGAGCCCGACACCAGCGGCCGCTTCCGCGGCACCATCCGGGTCAATCCCGAGGATCCCAGGGGTGCGGTCGCCGAGATCGAACGCCTTGCCGCGCATCCCAAGCTGGTCCAGGTCGGCGTTCCGATGCAGTCCCGCGAGCCCTACGGCAAGCCGGTGTTCGAGCCGATCTGGGAGGCCGCGGCCGCGCACGGGTTGCCGGTTGCGGTGCACATCAATGGCGGCAACGGCGTCGACTATGCGCCCACATTCGCCGGGCACGCACACACCTATCCGGGCTATGCGGCCTTCATGCCGCTGAACTACTTCGTCCACCTCGCGACGCTCATTGTCGAGGGCACCTTCGGCAGGCATCCGGGCCTGAAATTTGTTTTTGCCGACGGGGGATACGACATCCTCACCCCGCTCATGTGGCGGCTGGACACCTTCTGGTTGTCGATGCGCGATCAGACGCCGTGGGTGGACCGATACCCCAGTGAATACCTGCCGGACCACGTCCGGTTCTGTTCGTCGGCGTTCGACGGGCCAACCGAGGCCGACCAGATGCAGCGTTGGATGGAGTTCTCCGCCAAGGCCGACCTAGTGATGTACGGCTCGAGTTACCCGCACTGGTCGACGTCGTCGCCGGAGGTGACGGCTGCAGATCTTAAGGGGGTCGATGCCGCGCAAAGCGAGAAAGTGTTGTGGCGCAACGCCAGTGAGCTATATGGGCTTGCAGTAAAGGAGGCAACGCGATGACGATCATGGAACGGGTCGAGCCGCAGACCGAGATCGCGGTCAGCATTGTCGACACGGATGTTCACCCGCTGCCGGTGTCGACTGACGTGCTCAAGTCCTACGCGCCCGCCGAATGGGTCGACAAGATCTGGCCGACCGGAAACGCGGTAAGCCCGGTGCCGCATTTCTACGACACACCGGACTCGTACAAGACGTCGTCGCTGCGCATGGACTCGTGGCCGCCCGGCGGCGGCGTCGCCGGCAGCGATCCCGATTTCGCCGCCAAACAACTGCTGGTCGACGCGGGGGTGGGTATCGCGACGTTGGAGCCGATGTGTGACGCGCAGCTGCCGCAGGCCGAGCACGTCTTGAAGTCGACCCACAATGACTGGCTCGCCGACGTCTGGCTGGACCGCAACAATGCGCACGGCCGCTGGCGCGGTTCGATCAGTGTCAGCGCGCAGACGCCCGAGCAGGCGGCGCGTGAAGTACAGCGCTGGGCGGGGCACCCCTACATGGCGCAAGTGTTGATGACGCCGCAGACACGTGGAATCCCGTTCGGCAACCCGCATTTCGACCCGCTCTACCGGGCCGCGTCAGCCAACGGCCTGCCGGTGGCCACGCATTTGATGGGGCAGACGCCGTTCGAGCTGATTCCGGTGTATCCGGTGGGAAACCCGGCGCATTGGCACGATTTCTTCGCGTCCTGGCCGCTGCTGTACGTCTCGCATTTGATGAGCCTGGTCTTCGACGGTGCCTTCGACCGGCACCCCGATCTGCGGGTGGTGTTCATCGAGGGCGGCTTCACCTGGGCGATGCCGGTGATGTCGCGGATGGACCGGATCTGGAAAGCCCGGCGCGCTGACCTGCCGCACGTCCGTCGCCGCCCCTCGGATTATGTCCGTGAACACGTCCGGTTCACCACCCAGCCGTTGGAAGACGCCGACACCGTCCAGTTCCGCGAGTACCTGGAAATGATGGACTTCGGCGACAACCTGATGTTCTCCACCGACTACCCGCACTGGAGCTATGACGCGCCGGCCTACGCGATCAACCGTTTCCCCGCGGCGCAGCGCGAGCGGATCATGCGCGGCAACGCGACCGCACTGTACGGGCTGCCGGCGACGGTGAAGGCACTGCCCGGAGAGCAGCCGCAGGTGAGCCTCAATTTCGGGTCAGGCGGTGACGGTTGAGGTTTACCTTGATGCCATGACGACCGAAACTGATCGCGCGAAGCCGCGCAGGCCGAAAAATCTAGGTCGCATCGACCCGGCGCTGCGTGACGCCGCAGCCGGCCTGGACATCGTCGAATTCCGCGCCGAGACACTGCCCGCCGAGCGGGAGCGCGGCGACCGTCTTGCCGCCGAGCGTGCCGCGGCCGTCGACACCGGCAGCGTCGAGATCGAGGACCGGGCGATCACCGGTCCGGGGGAGCGGCGGCTGGGTCTGCGGCTTTACCGCGGCCTGACCAAGGCGCCGGCGCCGCTGGCGCTGTATGCCCACGGCGGCGGCTTCGTGACGGGAAACCTCGATACCGACCACGCGCATTGCGTGGACTTGGCCCGCGCCGCCGGCTGCCTCGTCGTGTCGGTCGACTATCGGCTGGCACCTGAGCACCCGTGTCCGGCAGCACTCGACGACGTCGAAGCGGCGTTTCGCTACGCCGTCGAGAACAGCGACCGCCTTGGCGCCGACGGCACCCGCGCCGTGGTGATGGGCCGGGATGCCGGCGCGGCGCTCACGGCGGCATTGGCCCAGCGCATGTTCGACCAAGAGGGCCCGCCGATCCTGACCCAGGTGCTGCACCAGCCGATGCTCGACTCCGATGCGACGCCGTCGCGCCGGGAATTCCAGCGCACGCCGGGGCTCAACGGCCCCGCCGTGAGCCGCGCGTGGGGCCACTACCTCGGTCACAGCGGCGCGACCGCCGAACACGTACCGGCCCACCGGGCGAACTTGGAGGGGTTGCCGCCGGCGTTCATCAGTTGCGCGGAGATCGACCCGTGTCGCGATGAGGCCATCGACTACGCGAACCGCCTGCTGCACGCGTTCGTTCACACGGAACTGCACGTCGTCGCGGCGACATTCCACGGCTTCGATTCAGTGGTGCCCGAGTGGGTTGTCTCCCGGGAAAGCGCCGCCCTGCACGCTCAGACGCTCCGCCGCTCGTTCGCCGTCTAGCCGCTACCTCAGACCGGGTCGAACTTGCTGATCAGCCACTTGCCGTGGACCTTCGCCAACGACACCAGCACGGTGCTGGCCGTCATCGCCGGATCCGGCCGGTCCTGACTGACGGTGGCCTGGTTGACGAACAGCAACACCACCGCCGAATTCGGGTGCAGTTCCGACACTGCGGCGCCGACGACCTGAGCCGAGGTTGTCAGCTTCTTTTCCTTGGCGGCCGGCGTCACGACGTCCCGGGTGAACTGGTCGTAGAAGTTCAGGAAATCCCCGGTGAGATGAGATTTCGCGGCACTGATGTCCTGGTTCAGGGTCTCCGGCTTGTAGGACAGCAGCGCGACGATGCCGTCGCGCGCTGCGTCCAACGCGCTTTTACTGGCCGCGGCGTCGGTCTGCTGATCAGGCCGGTACTGCGTGACGTACAACCATGCCGCCAGCGCACCCGATACCAGGAAAAGCAGGGCGAGAACCAGCGGTGCGACGACGGGGCGACGGAGCTTCGTCGTCTTGTCGGCCTGCCGTTCGTCGGGGTCGTGTGTGGTCTTGTCGATCTCCACCCCGTCGCCGGGCTCGAGATCCGGCGCATCGGCGTCGGGCTGCTCGGTGTTGTCGTCCGCGCTCATATGCGCCGCTCCTCCTGCCCTTTCCGGATCGCACTGCCCTGTTTATCGTCGCCGGCGCGGCTCATATGACGTATTCAACTTTCGAAATCTTCAGTTGGTCACCGTCTCGGGTCACTGTCACCCGGAATCGGAAAACCCGTGGATCATTTTTGGCGCCAGCCGAATTGGTAATGCGTTCGTTGCCCAGAAGCAGAACGACCGCGGAGCCGTTGCTCATCGACTCGACCGCGGCGGCCTTGACCGATCCCTCGGTGACCGCCTTGGAATCCTTGACCACCGACGCGAAATCGCCTGCGACACGCTGGAATTCATCCCTGAATTCGCCCGTACCGCTGTCCAGCACCCGCTGGACATCTTCCTGGGCATGATTGAAGTCCAGTGATGTCAGGTTGATGACGCCCTGTCGGGCGGCAGCGACGTAGGCCGCACGTTGCTGCCGCTCCGCCACGGCGGTGTGGTGGTGCCACAGCATCCATCCGCTCGCTCCCAGCAGAGCGCAGATGACGACGATGGTGGCGACGGCGAGGGGCATGGCTAACCGGGACAACCCCGCGACCCTAGGCACCCGCAGCCGTCGCGGCGTCGGCTCGGTCGGCGTCGCGGGTGACTCCGGCTTTTCCGCCGGCTCTGCGGCTTCGGTTGTTTCGGGTGCCTCGGGTGCCTCGGCGGTGGCGTCCTCGCCCGCATCTTTGGTCTGCGACTCTGCCTGGCGCCGCAGTTTGATAGCGCGGGCGCGTGCGCGCGCCGCCGCGGCCAGCGCTTCCGCCTCAGCGGCCTCCGCCTCGGCTTCCTCGGCCAACGCGATCGCGTCTGCCTTCGCCTTCTCCGATTCCTGCTGGTTGTCCGCGTCAGCCATGTTGACCACAGCGTCTCGACGTCATTATCGACTGAACTCCGGTATCTCTTACTGTATTGCTCATTGCTACCATCGAAGGCACCAGTGAACCCCGACTGGGATCGAATCGGACGGGAAGGTCCAGCCAATATCATGACTGCCGTCGATTCCCCCGAAAAGATACTCTTCGCCTCCACCAGCCAAGCTTTTCTTCAAAAAGAGGTTCCGCTGAGCCGGGTGCGAGAGCTGCACGCGGCGGGCATCTCCTTCGACGAGGACTGGTGGCGCCGGGCCGCTGAGCTGGGTTGGACGGCTTTGCTCGTCCCCGAGGAACTCGGTGGTGGCAGCGTCTCGGGCGATGGCTTCGCCGATCTGGCGATGGTCGCCGAACAACTCGGTAAGACGGTGGCGCCGGGGCCGCTGTATCCGGTCAGCACGGTGCTGGCCGCGTTGGTGAACTGCGCCGAGCACGACTCCCACGCAGCCACGATCGAATCGTTGATCTCCGGTGAGACGGTCGCCTCTTGGGCCGTCTACGAGCCGGGGCAGGGCTGGGACCCTCATCAGCCGTCGCTGACCGCCACATCGACCGACGCCGGATACCGCATCGACGGCGTCAAAGACCGTGTGGAGGCGGGCGCCCAGAGCGGCCTGCTGCTTGTGGTGGCGCGGAGCGAGGACGGCGTGCGCCAGTTCCTGGTACCCACCAACGCCTCGGGGGTGCAGGTCGAGCCGCAGCAGTCGATCGATCTGGTCAAGCAGTACGCCCGCGTCCGCTTCGACGGGGTGGCCGTGGAACACGGTGCGGCCGTCGGCAGCGTCGCCGAGACCGCCGGACTCATTGACCGTCAAAGCCAAATCGCGCAAGTGCTGCAGTGCGCCGAGGTGGTCGGCATTCTGCAGACGGTTTTCGACTTCACCGTCGCCTGGGCATTGGACCGGCACACTTTCGGCCGCCCGCTGGCGTCCTACCAAGCACTCAAGCACCGCTTCGCGGATATGAAGATGTGGTTGGAGGCATGCCGGGCGACGACGGCCGCAGCGGTGGCCGCGATCTCCGCCGGTTCACCTGACGCCGGGCTGTCAGCCAGCATCGCCAAGTCGTATGTTGGGGAAATGGCCACGGAGATCGTCCAAGGCTGTGTGCAGATGCACGGTGGGATCGGCGTTACCTGGGAGCACGATCTGCATGTGTACTTGCGGCGAGTTGCGTTGTACCGGTCCATGTTCGGTACGCCCGAAGAGCACAACCTGCGGGTGTACCAGGCGCAGGAGGCAGGAAACTCGGCCCCGAGGTCGGCTTGATGACCAAGGCTGACCTGGCGTCCACCGACGTGGAATCCCTTGACGAGTTTCGCGCGCGGGCACGAGCCTGGCTGGCCGACAACATGCCGCCGATCGATCCAGCACACCCGCCGGCCGCCCACCGCGACGAGGAACGCTGCTGGCAGCGGGCCCGTGAACTCCAAAAGCGGCTGTATGAAGGCGGATTCGCCGGAATCTGCTTTCCCCGCGAGTACGGCGGGCTGGGTTTGGACTACGAATACCAGAGGGCGTTCAACGAGGAGAGTCTCAGCTACGAGATGCCGCTGATTCTCAACACGCCGACCTTCACCATCTGCTGCGCGACGCTGCTCGACACCGGTAGCGAGGAACAGAAGCGTGAGCGCATCGGTGCGGCGTTGCGGGGCGACGAGGTACTGGTTCAGCTGTTGTCCGAGCCCAGCGGCGGATCGGACCTCGCCGGTGTGATCACCCGCGCCGAGCGGGATGGCGACCGCTGGGTGATCAACGGCGCAAAGACGTGGAGCACCAGCGCATTCGCCGCCGACTACGGCCTCTGTCTGGCCCGCACCAATTGGGACGTGCCCAAGCACGACGGCCTGACCATGTTCTTGGTGCCGATCAAACATCCCGGAATCACGTTGCGGCGCATCACTCAGCTGAACGGGTCGACCGAGTTCTGCGAGGAGTTCCTCGACGGTGTCGACGTGGGCGACGACGCTGTCGTCGGCGAGGTGAACGACGGCTGGACGGTAGCCTCGCGCCAGCTCTATCACGAGCGCCGCGCCGTAGGCGGAAGTTCGGAATTCGCCAGCGGCAGTGGCAGTGAGGGCGGCCGGACGACGCCGGTGAACTATGCGCGGCTGGCCGAGAAGGTCGGGCAGGCCGACAACGAGCGGGTGCAACAGATCGCCGGACGGGCATTGGTGCACCGCGCGGTCAGCGACCAACTGGGCGAACACGTGTTCCACTGCGTCCGCGACGGCACCCTGCCGCCTGCTGCCGGAACGCTGCTGCGGCTTTTCCACGCCGAGACGGTGACTTTGGAGATGGACGCCGGGCTGGCCATCACCGGAACGGCTGGGGTCGTCGGTGCGGAGGGGCAGGGGCTGGAGACCGGCCTGCGCTACTTGTCCCGTCAGACGGTGTGCATCGGCGGCGGCACCAGCGAGTTGGCCCGCAATGTGATTGGCGAGCGGGTGCTCAACTTCCCCCGCGAGTACGCCGCCGACCGCGGTGTGCCGTTCAGCCAGGTGCGGCACGGCAACTAGCCGCGTCTAGACGGTGCGGGCTAGCCGGTCCGCGAGCAACTCGGCGAACCGCGCCGGATCCTCCGGCGTACCGCCTTCAGCGAGAAGCGCTGTGCCGTAGAGCAATTCGGCGGTCTCGGCGACCTTAGAAAGCCCAGCAGCATCATCGGCGCGGTCCTTGTGCGCCCGCTGCAGGCCGGTGACCAGCGGATGGTCCGGGTTTAATTCCAGCGTCCGCTTCTCGATCGGAACGTCTTGGCCGGAAGCCCGGTACATGCGGGCGAGGGTCGGGGTGATGCCGAAGGCGTCGGTGATCAGGCAGGCCGGCGACTCGGTCAGTCGGGTGGACAACCGCACTTCCTTGACGTGCTCGCTCAGGGTTTCCTTCAGCCAGCTGAGCAGGTCGGCGAAATCCTTCTCCCGCTCCTTGCGCTCGGCCTCGTGGGCCGTCTTCTCTTCCTCGCTGTCGAGGTCCACCTCGCCCTTCGCCACCGACTGGAGTGGTTTGCCGTCGAACTCGGTGACTGTGCCCAACCAGATCTCGTCGACGGCATCGGTGAGCAGTAGCACTTCGTAGCCCTTGGCCTTGAATGCTTCCAAGTGCGGTGAGTTGAGGATCTGCTGACGTGACTCACCGGTGGCGTAGAAGATCTGCTGCTGGCCGTCCTTCATCCGTTCGACGTACTCGGTCAACGTGGTGAGCTCGTCGTCGCTGTGTGTCGAAGCGAAGGAGGAGACTTGCAGCAAGGTCTCCTGGTTGTCGATGTCCCGCATCAAGCCTTCTTTGAGGACCCTGCCGAACTGGCCCCAGAACGTGCGGTAGTCGTCAGGCCGCTCGGACTGCAGCTCCTTGATCGTCGACAGGACCTTCTTCGTCAACCGACGCCGGATCGCGTTGATCTGACGATCCTGTTGCAGAATTTCGCGGGAAACGTTGAGCGACAGGTCCTGTGCATCGACGACGCCCTTGATGAAGCGTAAATACCGGGGCATGAGCTCGTCGCAGTCACCCATGATGAAGACGCGCTTGACGTACAACTGGACGCCGATGTCGGCGCCCGGTTCGTATAAGTCGAATGGGGCGTGCGACGGGATGAAGAGCAGGGCCTGGTACTCGAAGGTGCCTTCGGCCTTCATCGAGATGACCTCGAGCGGATCGTCCCAGGCGTGGGCGATGTGCTTGTAGAACTCCTTGTACTCCTCGTCGGAGACCTCGTCTTTGGGCCTGGCCCACAGCGCCTTCATCGAGTTGAGGGTCTGGGTCTCTTTTGCGACGGTCTCCTCGCCGCCTTCCTCGGAAGCGGGGGTCCTTACCTCGACCTCCATCCGGATGGGCCAGGCGATGAAGTCGGAGTACTTCTTGACCAGCGTCCTGATCTTCCACTCCGAGGTGTAGTCGTGGAGTGCGTCCTCTTTATCTTCGGGCTTGAGATGCAGGGTGACCGACGTTCCCTGCGGAGCGTCCTGGACCGAGGCGATGGTGTAGGTGCCATCGCCGCTGGATTCCCACCTGGTGGCCGCGCTCTCGCCGGCCTTACGCGTGAGCAGCTCGACCTTGTCGGCCACCATGAAGGTGGAATAGAAGCCGATACCGAACTGACCGATCAATTCCTCGGAAACAGCTTGGTTCTTGGCATCCTTGAGCTGCTGGCGCAGCTCGGCGGTGCCCGACTTGGCCAGGGTGCCGATCAAGTCGACGACCTCGGCGCGCGTCATGCCGATGCCGTTGTCGCGAATGGTCAGGGTGCGGGCGTCCTTGTCCGCCTCGATCTCGATGTGCAGATCGGAGGTCACACTGCCATCGGGGTCAAGATCTTTATTACGGAACGCTTCGATACGCAGCTTGTCCAGGGCGTCGGAGGCGTTCGAGATCAACTCCCGCAGAAATGAATCCTTATCGGAATAGACCGAGTGGACCATCAAGTCCAGCAGTTGTCGCGCCTCGGCCTGAAATTCCAACTGCTCGACGCCCGCAGCCATGACATGCCCCTTCACACAAGATCGCGTTTCGAAGGGCAGGCTACAGTATCGCTCCGCTGTCCTTGGCCGTGGCGATGTCGTCCCAGTCGAAGCCGAGTTCGAGCAGAATCTCCTCGGTGTGTTGCCCGTGTTCGGGGGCGCGATTCGGGCCGGGTGGCGTCTCATCGAACTGCACTGGCGCAGCGACCATTACATACTCCACGCCCTGGTCGTCGACATTAGTGATCAGGTAGCCGTTGGGTTTGCTTTGCGGGTCGTTGAGGGTTTCGCGTGGTGTGGCCAGCGGCGCCCACACCCCGGGTTCGTCGGCCAGCGCCTTGCGCCAGAACTCCAGGTCGTGCTCGGCGAACTTGGCGCCGACCAGCGCGGTCGCTTCGGCGGCGTTGGCGATCAGATTCGACGACGGCACGAAGCGCTCGTCGGTGGCCAGCTCAGGCAACCCGATCCGCTGACAGAATCCGGCCCAGAATTTGTCCGGCTGCAGAAACACCATTTGGATCCACCGGTCATCTTTGGTCTTATAGCGGTTGACCAGCGGGTTGATCGCCAACCCCGGCGGCGCCCCGGGGATGCCGTCCATATCGAACAGGTCGGCGACCGAGATCGACGGCGCGATGCTCCACATTGCCTGGGCCAGTAGCGACGAGTCCACGATCGTCGCCTCACCGGTGCGTTCGCGATGGAACAATGCCGCGCAGACACCGCCGGCCAGCGTGATGCCCGCCTGCAGGTCGCCGAACGCCGGGCCCTGCACCGCGGGATTTTCCGTGCCGAACGGTGTCAGCGTGTAGGCGACTCCGCCACGTGCCAGATACGTGGCGGCGTCAAAGCCGCCCCGGTCGCGGTCGGGGCCGCGCACACCCAACCCGGTTCCGCGGGCGATGATGATGTTCGGGTTGAACGCGCGGATGTCGTCCACCGTCAGACGTGCCCGCTCCAGCGCTGCCGGGAGCCAGTTGGTGAGGAATACGTCGGCATCCGCGAGCAGTCGCCCGAAGAATTCCCGACCCTGCTCACTTTTGAGATCTAAAGCGATGCTGCGTTTTCCGCGATTGCTCAGCTCGAGGATGAAGTCGGTGTCGGCGCGTGCCGCTTGCCGGGTGAACCCGCCGATCACCAACGCCCGGCCAGGATCGCCGACGACGCTTTCCACCTTGATGACCTCGGCGCCCCAGTCCGCCAGCGCGACACCGGCAGCAGGCACATACGTCCACGAAGCCAGCTCGACCACCCGGACGCCAGTGAGCACGGCTGACATTCAACCTCTCTTTTCGGTGTCTTTTCTATTTTAGGTAGTATAGATACTATAGGTATTCGTCAGCCTGAACTGCAACGACGCAGCGTCGTGGAAGAGATGCGATGGAGTCGAACGCTCGTCCGGTCCCACCTGATGGCCGGGTCGGCGCCCCGCTTGGCCTTCCCGGCAGTCGCGCGAAAAATCTTGAGCCGCAGTGTGATTCGCCTTTATCCGCAGCGCTGAGAAAGGACTGGCGATGGGCAGAGTGACGGGCAAGGTAGCGGTGGTCAGCGGGGCCGCGCGCGGTCAGGGCCGCTCTCATGCCCGAATGCTCGCCGCCGAGGGCGCCGACATCATCGCGGTGGACCTCTGCGCAGACATCGAAACCAACGAGTACCCGCTGGCCCGCCCGGAGGACCTCGACGAAACTGCACGACTGGTCGAGAAGGAGGGCCAGCGCGCCTTCACCGAGATCGCCGACGTTCGTGACCGCGCCGCCTTGTCCGCGGCGATCGACCGGGGCGTCGGCGAGTTAGGACATCTGGACATCGTGGTCGCCAACGCGGGCATCTGTCCGTTGACCGCGGGCCTGCCGCCGCAGGCCTTCGCCGACGCGGTGGACGTCGATCTGCTCGGCGTGATCAACCTCGTGCACACCAGCCTCAAACACCTGCAGGCCGGCGCCTCGATCATCGTGATCGGATCCAACGCTGCATTCATGTCGTCGATGAACACCACCGGCATCGACGGCGGCCCCGGCGGCGCCGGATATGCGTTCGCGAAAATAGCTGCCGCGCACTATGTCAACGATTTCGCGCTGGCGCTGGCCAAGTTCTCCATCCGGATGAACGCGGTGCACCCCACGAATGTCAATACCGACATGCTGCACAGCGCGCCGATGTACCGAGCCTTCCGGCCCGACCTGAAGAACCCGACCCGCGAGGATGCCGAGCCGGTTTTCCCACTGGTGCAGGCGATGCCGGTGCCGTATGTCGAACCCGAGGACATCAGTGAGGCCGTGCTGTTCCTCGCCTCGGACGCTGCACGTTATGTCACCGGCCAGCAGTTGCGCGTCGACGCCGGTGGCTTCCTCAAGGTGAAGCCGTGGTCGGGCGGATGAGGTTGAGTCAATCGAACTGTGGTGCAAGCGAAACGGAGGAGCGGGAGTATGCCTAAGGGAGTCATCTACCTGGAGACGATGCCGGTATCGCCGGACCGCGAGGCGGACTATCACAACTGGTACAACGACACCCATCTGGCGGAGATCTGCTCGGTAGACGGCATCGTCTCGGCACGCCGGTTCGCGCCCACCGACGGCAAGGGCCCCTTCATCGCGATCTACGAGCTGGACTGCGACGACCTCGACGGTGTCGTGCAGCGGCTGGGGGAGCTCGGTGCCAGCGGCAAGATGTCCTCGCTGCAGTACCTCAGCTTGGAGCCACCGCCAATTCCCAAGGTCTACCGGCAGATCGGCTCCTACACCAAGTGACGCCCACGGCAGAGATAGGTCCGGAGATCCAAAAGCGCATCTATGCGCTGATGGTGCTGATGAAGGCGGCCGACGACCGGCTGTCGAAAGGCATCGGCACCGGAGAGTTCATGTGCGTGTACTGGCCGTCGCGCGGCCAGGAGGCGATCGCCGCGGCGATGGGTGTGTCGCTGCGACCCGACGATCAGCTGGTCACCACCTATCGCGGACTGCACGATTTGATCGGCAAGGGCGTCCCGCTCGAGGAGATCTACGGCGAGATGATGGGCCGTACGGTCGGCGCCAGTCGTGGCAAGGGCGGCACCATGCATATCGCCAAACCCGATAAGGGCGTGATGCTTTCGACTGGAATCGTCGGAGCCGGGCCTCCGGTGGCGGTGGGACTGGCGATGGCTGCCAAACGCAAGCGCCTCGACCGCGTCACGGTGGTCAGCTTCGGCGACGGCGCGACCAACACCGGCTCATTCCACGAAGCGGCCAACATGGCCGCGCTGTGGGATCTGCCGGTTGTCTTTGTGTGCCAGAACAATCTCTACGCCGAAATGACGCCGACGGCCGACACCATGAAACTCGAACACGTCGCCGACCGCGCGGCCGGGTACGGCATGCCGGGCGTGCGCGTCGACGGCAACGACCCGCTGGCCGTCAAGGCCGCGCTCGACGCAGCGCTGCAGCGGGCGCGCGACGGCGGCGGCCCGACGTTCCTCGAGTGTGTGACATTCCGCTTCCGCGGCCACTATTTCGGTGACCGGATGCCCTACATCCCCAAGGAACAGCTGGCCGCGGCGATGGCCGCCGATCCGGTGCCGAAATTCCGCGTCCATCTCGCCGACTCCGGCATCTGCGGTCCTGATGAGCTCGACCGCGTCGAGAACGAGGCTGCGGCGACGGTCGAGGCCGCGCTGAAAACCGTGATGAGCGCCGGCTCCCCGTCGGTGGCCGAACTCGACCGTGACGTGTACGCCGCCCCGATCAAATACCCGGTGTAAAGACATGGACGAAAAAGAGATGACGATGCGCGAGGCCCTCAACCTCGCGCTCGACGAAGCGTTGCAGGCCGACGACCGGGTGTTCCTGCTCGGCGAGGACATCGCCGATCCCGGAGCGACCGGTCCGACGGCAGGGTTGTCGACGAAGTACGGCCACGACCGGGTGCTGGACACACCGATATCCGAAGCCGCGATCGTCGGTGCGGCGATCGGTGCCGCCATCGACGGGCTGCTGCCGGTGGCCGAGATCATGATCATGGACTTCATCGGCATCGCCGCCGACCAGTTGATCAACAATGCCGCCAAACTGCGATTCATGACCGCCGGGCGGACCACCGCGCCGATCACCATCCGCACTCAGGTATATGCGGGTCTGGCCACCGGTGCCACGCACTCGCAAAGCCTGGAAGCGTGGTTCATGCACATCCCCGGGATGAAGGTGATCGTGCCGTCGACCCCGCGCGACGGCAAGGGCCTTCTGACCACCGCCATCTTCGACGAGGACCCCTGCCTGTTCGTCGAAACCGTTCGGCTGCAAAGCAAGAAGGGGCCTGTTCCGCTCGAACCCGGGTTCTCGATCCCGCTCGGCCAAGCCGACATCAAGCGAGCCGGCACCGACGTTAGCGTGATCAGCTACGGCCGCAGCCTGCACGAAGCCCTCGCAGCCGCTGCCACATTGGCCGACGAGGGGGTGAGCGCGGAGGTCGTCGATCTTCGGACGCTTGTTCCCCTCGACGTCGAGACGATCATCGAATCCGCGCGCCGGACGCGGCGAGCCGTGATCGTCCACGACGCAGTCCAATTCGCTGGGCCCGGCGCAGAGATCGCCGCGATCCTGCAGTCCGAACTCTTCGGCGAACTGGCCGCGCCCGTCGAGCGGGTGGGCGCCAGATTCGTCCCCAACCCCGCTGCGGCCCCGCTGGAGGCGCAGGTTTACCCATCGGCGTCGGGCATTGTCGAAGCGGCAAAGCGCACCCTGGATAAGGCTAAAGTCCGTGGGTGACTTCATTATTCGTATTCCGCGGGTATCGGTAGCCGTGGCCGAAGCCGAGCTGACCGACTTTCTCGTCGATGCCGGGCAGCACGTCGAAGAGGGCACACCGATCTATGTGATCGCCACTGAAAAGGTGGAACAGGAAATCGAAGCCGGCGCCTCGGGCACTGTGCAGTGGACGGGCCAGATCGGAACCACCTACGACATCGGCGCCGAAATCGGCGTCATTACTTCGTAACCAGGGTATTGAAAGGAAAGCGCCATGGATCTCAACGAGACCCGCGAAAGAATCATTTACCAAAAAGAAGGGGCAATCGCGAAGGTCACGCTGAACTGGCCCGAGAAGGCCAACGCCCAGGACCAGAAGCTGGCCGAAGAGGTAGACGCCGCGCTGCTGGACGCCGACCGTGACTATGACATCAAGGTTTTGATCCTGAAGGCCAACGGCAAGGGCTTCTGCTCGGGACACGCGATCGGCAACAACGCCGTCGACTACCCGGAGTTCGTCGAGGGCGCAAAGGTGATGGGCACACCCTGGAAGCCGCAGACCGACCTGTTCGTCAAACCGATCCTGAACTTGTGGGAGTTCTCCAAGCCGACCATCGCGCAGGTGCACGGCTATTGCGTGGGTGGTGGCACGCACTACGGACTGACCACCGACATCGTGATCGCCTCCGAGGACGCGTACTTCTCCTACCCGCCGTTGCAGGGCTTCGGCATGCCCTCGGGTGAGTGCTCCATCGAGCCATGGGTATTCATGAACTGGCGGCGCGCGGCGTACTACCTCTACCTCGCCGAGGTCATCGACGCCAAGAAGGCGTTGGAGGTCGGTCTGGTCAACGAGGTCGTTCCGCGCGACCAACTCGACGCGCGGGTTGAGGCCATCGCCCGCCACATCGCCCAGGCGCCGATGACCACGCTGCTGGCGACGAAGGCCAACCTGAAACGGGCCTGGGAGCTGATGGGCATGCGGGTGCACTGGCAGAGTTCCAACGACCTGGTCGCGCTGGCCTCGATCAGCAAGGATGTGCAGCAGTTGATTCAGACGGTCTTCAAGGACAAGGTGCTGCCGTCCGAGCAAGCCCGACGCCAAGCCGCGGCGGCCGCCCAGACCGACGGCGCGGCGACGACTTAGGCTGCTTCGTGAACATCGCCGATCACGCGAGCAGCACCGGCCAGGCGCCGGCGCTGATCATCGCGGATGGTGACACGATCTCGTTCGGCGAGCTGTACGCACGGAGTCAACGGGTCGCCGCGATGCTGCAGCGCGCCGGGTTGCGTCGCGGCGACGGCGTGGCTCTCGTTCTGCCGAACCGGCCGGAGTTCTTCGAGATCACCTGGGGCTGCCAGCTTTCCGGGCTGTACTACACCGCCGTCAACACCCACTTCACGCCCGACGAAGTCGCCTACGTCATTGACGACTCCGATGCCAAGGCGGTATTCGTCGACGCTTCGATGGGCGATCTCGCGGCGCATCTGCGTAAAGCCAACGCCGCCGTCGACGTCCACGTCGCGGTGGGCGGCGAACTGCCCGGCTGGCAATCCTACGACGATGCTGTGGCGACGGCCCGTGAGGCGCCCCCGGCGTCGGACGGGTCGGAGATGCTGTATTCGTCGGGCACCACCGGACGACCCAAGGCCGTTCGCCGGCCGCTGCCGACCGACGGCAACGGGTCATGGGCGCAGTCGGTGCTGGAAATAGCGCTGATTCACAAGTACGGGTTGAGCCCCGCCGACGTGTATCTGTCGCCGGCGCCGATGTACCACGCCGCCGGGGTGAATTACACGATGGCGGTCAACCGGGTTGGCGCCGCAGCGATCATCATGCCCAAGTTCGACGCGGAAGCCGTGCTGCGCTTGATCGAGACTCACCGGGTCACCCACGCGCAATTCGTGCCGACCATGTTCGTCCGCATGCTCAAGCTGCCCAAAGCGGTTCGTGAGCGATACGACGTTTCGAGCCTGAAATGTGTGATCCATGCGGCCGCCCCGTGCCCGGTGGACGTCAAGGATCAGATGATGAAGTGGTTCGGTCCGATCATCCACGAATACTACGGGGGCACTGAGGGATTCGCGGGCACCACGATAGGGCCCGAGGAGTGGCTCGCCCACCCGGGTTCGGTGGGCATACCCATGGCGCCGGTGCACGTGGTCGGCGAGGACGGACAAGAGCTTCCCGTCGGGCAGTCTGGCGAGCTCTACTTCGAAGGTGGACCCGCCTTCGAATACTTCAAGGACCCGGCCAAGACCGCGTCGGTGTCCAACGACCGCGGGTGGCGCTCGTTGGACGACATGGGTTACGTCGACGAGGACGGATACCTCTACCTCACCGACCGGTCGACGTTCATGATCGTCTCCGGCGGGGTGAACATCTATCCCCAGGAGGCGGAGAACCTGCTGATCATGCACCCCAAACTTGTCGATGCGGCGGTGTTCGGCGTGCCCAACGACGAGTTCGGCGAGGAGGTCAAGGCCGTCGTGCAACCGGTCGACGGCGTGACACCCGGGCCCGACCTCGCAGCTGAGCTCATCGAGTACTGCCGAAGACACCTCGCGGGCTACAAGTGCCCACGCACAGTTGAATTCGACCCGGAGTTGCCGCGGGACCCGAACGGAAAGCTCTATAAAAGGCGAATCCGCGAACGGTACTGGCAAGGGCGGGTATCACGGATCGTATAAGGCAACACAAGGGACACTGAGATGGCCAACCCAGCAACCACTGCGCGGACCGATGCGAACTGGCAACCGCTTCCGGTGCCATGGGCGGTGCAGACCGCCAATCGGATTCCCAAGCAGCGCTACTACGACCCGGACTTCTACGCGATGGAAGCCGAGTTGTTCTGGCCGCGAGTGTGGCAGATGGCATGCCGGCTCGAGGAGATCCCCAAGCCGGGCGATTTCGTGGAGTACGAGATCCTCGACGAGTCGATCATCGTGGTGCGGGCGGACAGCGAAACCGTGCGGGCCTACCACAACGCATGCCGCCACCGCGGGGTCAAGTTGGTGGAGGGCAACGGAAATCGGCGCACCTTCGTCTGCCCATTCCACGGCTGGTGTTGGGGCATCGACGGCCACAACACGTTCGTGTTGCGACCTGAGGTGTTCGCCGAGGAGAACATGAGCCCGGACGACCTGCAACTCGTCTCGGTCAGGTGCGAGCTGTGGGGCGGATGCGCGTGGATCAACCTCGACGACAACGCCCCGCCGTTGCGCGCCTGCCAGGAGCCGTTCGCGTCGATCTACGATGCCTGGAACGTGGATTCGCTGCGCGTCGAGTGGTGGCAGTCGTGCCGGCTGCCGGTGAATTGGAAACTGGCGACGGCGGCGTTCATGGAGGGCTACCACGTCCCGCAGACCCATCCGCAGTTGCTGCCGTCAGCGCAGAGCGGCAGTCCGTCGGAAGCCGTGCATCCCGTCGTCGCGAGCAGCCTTTACTTCATGCGCACGCTGGGTGACGGCATGGGCGGGATGACCCACGAGAACGACATCCGCATCGCCGAGGGCATGCAGACCATCGAACTGCCGTCCGATCCGGCCGAGGCGATGACCGCCTGGCGCAGCGCGCTCAACGACGCCGTCGTCAGCTGGCATCGGGCGCGGGGCAGCAAGATGCCCGACCTCAACGACCTCATTCGCCGCGGGATTACCGACGCGATCGGGTTCTGCTTTCCGCATCACTTCATCCTGCCCACCTACAGCAGCGCCTCGTCGTATCGGATCCGCCCGCTCGGGCCCGAGGAAACCCTGTTCGAGATCTGGTCGCTCACCCGGTTGCCCTCCGACCTCTCTACGGGAAAGCCGACGCCGCCGGAGCCGATGGCACCCGACGACCCACGCTGGCCACCGATCCCGGCTCAGGACTTCTCAAACTTGCCCCGCCAGCAAAAAGGACTGCACTCCAGGGGATTCGAGTACATGCGGCTGTCCGACCAGATCGAAGGGCTGATATCCAACTTCGAACGCGTCGTCGACGGCTTCCTCGCCGGATTGCCCTACGACACCTTGGTACCTGCGATCCAGAAAACCAATACCACCATCGACGTGCCGATCGTCGATCTGGGATTCAACACGGAGGCACCATGACCGCCCAATGGGACCACTCCGTCGACCTGCTCATCGCGGGAAGCGGGGGAGGCGGGATGGCCGCGGCCCTGGCGGCGCTCGACTCCGGGATCGAGCCGCTGGTGATCGAAAAACAAGCTCTGGTGGGTGGTTCCACAGGACTTTCCGGTGGCATGGTGTGGCTGCCGAACAACCCGTTGATGCGCGCCGATGGCATCCCGGATTCGCACGAGGACGGTCTGGCGTACTTCGACGACGTGGTTGGCGATATCGGCGAGCCCTCATCCCTGGCACGGCGCGAGATGTTCCTCACCGCGGGCTTTGAGATGATCAATTTCCTGATACGCAAAGGCGTTCGGCTCGTGCGATGCCCGGGTTGGAGTGACTACTACCCAAACCACAAGGGCGGCAACGAAGCTGGCCGCGCGATCGAAGGTGTCCCGTACGACGCGGCAGCGTTGGGTACCTGGAGCGACAAGGTCCAGCCGTCGATGGCCAAGAGCTACGGCGGGTTCGTCCTCAAGACGAACGAGCTGCGCGCGGTGCAGTACTTCAATCGATCGCCGCGGGCCTTCGCCGTTGCGACGCGGGTGTTCGCGCGCACCAGGGCCGCCAAGCTGCGACGTCAAGATCTCCTTACCAACGGAGCCTCGCTCATTGGTCAGATGCTCAAGGCTCTGATGGACCTCTGCGGCGAGCCGCCGATCTGGACCGAGGCCGCAATGCAGGACCTGATCGTCGACGGCGGTCGTGTCATCGGCGCGCGCGTTACTCACAACGGCACATCGCTGAATATCGAAGCGCGCAAAGGGGTCCTGCTCGCTGCCGGCGGCTTCAGCCGTAACGCCGACATGCGCCGCCGCTACGGCGGCGACCAACCGAACGATGGGCGGTGGTCGATCGCCAACGCCGGCGACACCGGCGAGGTGCTCCAGACGGCGATGCGGCTCGGCGCGAAAACCGATTTGTTGGACGAAGCCTGGTGGTTGCCATCGATTTTCATCGCCGACGGAGGTGACGCCGCGAGAGCGCTTGGCAGCGGTCGGCAGCGGCCCGGGGCCATCTACGTCGATGGCGCCGGCAGGCGATTCTGCAACGAGTCGAACTCATACGTCGAGGTGGGCAAGGCGATGTATGCCAATAAGGCGGTGCCGTGCTGGATGGTCTTCGACGAGGGCTACATACATAGATACGTCTCGGGGGCCAACCCGTTCAAGAAGCGCAGCCTCCCCCAAGACCTGATCGAGCGGGGCGCGGTGCTGCGAGGTAACACCATCGCCGATCTGGCGCGCCAAATGGAGGTCCCGGCTGGCGCGCTGCAGCAGACGGTAAAGCGCTTCAATGGTTTTGCGGCCAAGGGCCTCGACCCGGACTTCGGCCGCGGCCAGTCGGCGTACAACGATTGCCTCGGTGACCCCGGGTACCGGCCCAACGCTGCGATCGGGCCACTCGATAAGGCACCGTATTACGCCACCAGGGTTGTTCCCGCCGATGTCGGAACGTGTGGGGGGCTGGTCGCC
Source organism: Mycobacterium sp. (assembly GCA_035506875.1). Classification (GTDB taxonomy): domain Bacteria; phylum Actinomycetota; class Actinomycetes; order Mycobacteriales; family Mycobacteriaceae; genus Mycobacterium. The sequence goes on along the minus strand of DATJOR010000131.1, from coordinate 3,684 downwards.
AACGAGTACGCGCAAGTCCTCGACGAGAACGACCGCGTGATCGAGGGGCTGTACGCGACGGGCAACATCACCGCGACGGTGATGGGCCGAAACTACTTGGGGGCGGGCGGCAGCATCGCCTACACGATGGTGTTCGGCTATGTCGCCGCGCGGCACGCGGCAGGACGCAGGCTAGCAGCGGACAGGGCCGGCGAGAAGAGTCGTTAATCGCCAGCAGGCTCGGGTTCGTCGCGGTCCACGAAATCTCTTGGTTTCAAGCCTGATTGGATGAGTTCGGCTCGCCGGGCCTGAACGTCGGAAGCCGCGCCGACCATGTTGGTCAAGATGTGGCTGACCTGAAGGTGCACCCGCATTCCCATCAGCTCATAGGCCCGCTTGACGTTGTTCTTCACCGCCATCAACGTGGTCAACGGGATCTGGGCGATCTTACGTGCCATCTCTTCGACGGTGGCTTCGAGATCGTCGCGCGGCACCACCTTGTTCAGCAGCCCCCACTCCAGCGCTTCGGATGCCGAGAGCGTCGGTGCCAGCAGCAACCAGTCCATGGTGCGATGCCAATTCATCAGCAGCCACGGCTCGATCATGGTGTGCCCGCCCGGCTCGCCGAGGCTCTGCGCAAGCGGCATCTGAAAATACGCGTCCTCCGACGCGACGCAGAAGTCGGTCAGCAGGCCCAGATAGATGCCGCCGCCCATGCAATAGCCGTGAATCTGCGAGATCGTCGGCTTTGGGAATTCCCACAGATACAGCGTCGGCCACAAAAACAGATCAGCGGTGCCTTTGTAGAGATCCTCGAAGGTGTCCCCGAAGTCCGGATACGGATTCTCGTCCGGGCCCCAACGCGCGACGTGGCCGCCGCAGAAGCCGTTGCCGTTGGCTTTGAGGATCACGACTTTGATCTCGCGGTCGCGGTCGGCCTCGTGCAGGCACTTGTCGACTTCGGCCACCAGCGTCGCGTCTTTGGTGTTGGCCTTGTCGACGCGGTTGAGCACGATCCGCGCAATCGGCGGTTCGCGTTCATAGATGACCGCTTCCAGGACGCGCCGCTCCATCCACGTGACAGTACCGGAAACCGCTGTATCGGAATTCGTTTAACGCTTGCGCGATGTTTGCCGGAGGAGTGAAGTGTATTCAGGACACTCGACGCCCCTCGTAGCGGATGGACCTCTCATGACGACCTCGTCGGACCGAGCAGCACAGCTGGAACTGGTGGCGCGCCTTCAGTCTTCCTACCCCGAACTCCCGGACGCGCCCACCCCCGATCTCATCGATCACGATCGATATGCCGCCTATACCAAGACTCCGCACGATGTCGGTGGTGAGCCGGACGCCCCGAGGGAGTTCGAGAACAAGCAGTACGAGATGTGGGAAGAAAACACCTACGTGATGTGTGAGGTGCTTGGCTGGCGTGGGATCTGGTTGTCCGAGGAACGGCGTCGGATGGGCAACGTCGACCTGGGCCGGACCATCTATCTCGGGCTGCCCTACTACGGGCGGTGGCTGCTTGCCGTCGCGCGCGTACTCGCCGAAAAGCACCACATCGGTCTGACTGAATTGGCCGAACGCATGGCCGAGGTGAAGGCACGGTATCCAGGCGGCTTGCGGGGAAAGCCTTTGGAGGCCAAGCCCAAGTTCGAAGGTGACCCCGCCGCGGTAAAACGTAATCGACACCATACCCACGCCGTCGGCAAAGGCGACCCGCAAGTGTTCGCCGGCCAGGCCGGCGCGCCGAAGTTCAAGGTCGGTGAACGTGTCGTGGTGCGAGAGCTTCCCGCGCTGCTCTACACCCGCACCCAAGAGTACGTTCGTGGCGCGACGGGGGAGATCGCCGTCGTCTCCTACGAAAGCCCGGCCGCCGAGGACGAGACGTGGGATGGCCCGCACCAGAAGCCCGAGTGGTTCTACATCGTGCGGTTCAACATGTCTGAGTTGTGGCACAACTACACCGGCCTCGGCAAGGACACCCTGCAGACCGAGATCCCTGAGCGGTGGCTCGAGGCGGCAGCATGACCGACCACGACCACGACCGTACCGCTGCGCCCATGGTGGACGAGATCACCGACTTTGAAGTCCTGGAGATCGCGCTTCGCGAATTATGCATAGAAAAAGGCATTTTCACTGCTGAGGAACACCGACACTTCACCGAATTCGCGGAACAGATCGGCCCAACCCCTGCCGCGCATCTGGTGGCGCGGGCGTGGATCGATCCCGAGTTCAGGAAACTGGTCCTCACCGATCCCATGGCCGCTAGCAAAGAAGTCGGCGTCGACTGGCTGCAACCCACCGGCTTCGGGACACCCAGCGATTTCACGGCGTTCCATGTGCTCGAAGACACGCCGACGCTGCATCACGTCATCGTGTGCACGCTTTGCTCCTGCTATCCGCGTCCAATCCTGGGCAACTCGCCGGAGTGGTACCGCACGCCCAACTTTCGGCGTCGCATCGTGCGCTGGCCTCGCCAAGTGCTGGCGGAGTTCGGCTTGTACCTATCGGAAGATGTTGAGGTGCGGGTGGAGGACTCGAACCAAAAGCACCGCTTCATGGTGATGCCGGTGCGTCCCGAGGGAACCGACGGGTGGACCGAGGATCAACTGGTCGAGCTCGTCACGCGCGACTGCCTGATCGGTGTCGCCTTGCCCAAGGTTGGCGTGACGACCAATGTGGTGACCCAGACCCGCCCCGCGATTCACCCCGCGGACCAGTGAGCGGCGAGGCACCGATGAGCGCTTCAGGGGAACGGCATTCGCTCGACAAACCCATCGCTCCGTTGGCGAGAATTATTGAAAGAAACCAGGTCTGGGGCCGTATGGCGGCGAAGTACGGCGTCGACAACCCGCTGCCGCCTTGGAAAACGAGCCTCGACGGGATTTGCGACGCACTCGACCAAAGCAGCCGCGGCGCAGCGCTACCCGGCGTCGAGCAGCGCAGTGAAGAAGACATGCTCTCGGCAACCGTCTACTCTGACTTGCCCTACCCGGAGAGCCGGTTGGCCGCGCTGGCACACTCGCTCGTGCGGCGCGGACTCATCGACGAAACCGAGTTGGCCGAACGCCTCGCCGCTGTGCGCGCCAGGCTTGAAGCCTGACGCTGCGGCAGCGAACGTCGAATTAGGCGGAGACCGGCTTGGCGACCTTCATCAGCTTCATCAGGTTGCCGCCCATGATCTTGGCGACATCCTCCTCGCCGAAGTCGGTGAGCTCGTCGACGAAGGTGATGGGATCCTTCAGGCCCTCGGGGTGCGGCCAGTCCGATCCGAACATCACCCGGTCGGTGCCGACCATGTTGACGATCTCAGTGAACCGGTCCTCCCAGAACGGGGTGATGTAGACGCAGCGCTTGAACGCCTCGATGGGGTCTTCGCTGAACGACTGCGGCATCTTCTTGTAGACGCCCTTGAGGCCCTTGAAGAGGTCGGGCACCCAGTCGGCGCCGTTTTCGATCGACAGGATCCGTAGCTCGGGGTTGCGAGACAGCGCGCCGTGGCACACGAGTGCACCCATCGCGTCCAGGATCGGCCGATGGCCCATCGCAAAGCTCCTGAATGCGGTCGGCTTGAACGGAAGGAACTCGTCGCCGGGCTCCCACACGTTCGCGAACTCGGAGTAACCACTGTCCGAGGCGTGCATCGAGACCGGGATCTCGGCCTTGATGCAGGCCTGCCAGAACGGGTCGAACTCCTCGAGC
>DATJOR010000130.1:0-5267 GCA_035506875.1 Mycobacterium sp. | reverse complement strand
GCAAGGTTGTGCGTTCATATCCTTCTGCCCCGAAGCGGCGACGGGCCGCGGCCAAGATGTCGGCGCGGGTGCGGCTGGCGTTTCGGGGTCGCACTGAAGTCACGACGGCGCCGGCCCGACCAGGAGCTGACGGAAGACCGGAGCGGCCCATCGGCTGAGTTCTTCGCGGGTGAGGTTGGCCACCGGCGGGTTGGCGAGCACGGATCTGGTTGCGGCAAGACCGATTACGAACGCGTCCGTCACCGCGATGCGTTTCATGTGGTTGTCCGGGGTGGCGCCCATCAGCGTCGGCGCGACGTGGGTGGCCAGCGTCTGGTTCAAGGTATCGGCGGCAACCCGGCTCGTCATTGCCGCGCGCAATAAGGCCAGGAACGTGTGGTCGTCCTCCCATACCGCGAAGTACCGCGGCAACAGCATGTCCGCGATGTCGTCTGGGTCGGCATCCGACAGGTTGGGCAGATCGATCCTGAATTCGGTGGCCGTCGCGAACAAATCCTGCTTGCTGCCGAAGTAGCGGATGACCAACGCTGCGTCCACGCCGACGTCCGCCGCGATGGCGCGCAACGTGGTGCGCTCGAATCCCTCGGCCGCAAATCGACGCCGCGCAGCGGCCAGGATGTCCGCCCGGGTCGCAGCGGCGTCACGAGGACGGGTCTCGGCCATCATGAAACCCTATATGTCACCCTCTGTTGACAGCGGCTGTGGCCGGGCGTATCTTCCAAGTCACCGACTGTTGACAAAAGTCATCGGCCGTTGAAAAGGGCTCTACGCTGGGCAGGTGGTCCTCATGGCTGACCGCATCCGACTGCACAGCTACCTGATAGTGCCCCGACCGAACCAAGCAGCGGTGGCGTTCGTAGTAACCGATGAGGCGTTTTCGAGCCCGGGTTCACGTCGCCCGTGGTCGGCATCGGTGGGCGCCCAAGAGGTCCGCGTCGTCCGCGTGCAGAGGGGACACGCGGACGACGTGGGATATCGACAGCGGCAACGGTGCCGGCAAGAACACACTCAAAAAGAAGGGTGAGTAACGTGACAAAGTCATTGGGCCGCAGCAATTTTGGTCTTCAAAGTGCGGGGAGTGTCATCGCCGGCGTGCAGGGTGCGCTGCCGGAATATCGGTATGCCCAGAGCGAGATCACCGAGACGCTCGCCGCGTTGCCGGCACTCGAGGGGTACGAGGGCGTGCTGCGCAAGCTGCACGCGAGTGCCAAGGTCGACAGCCGCTACCTGGTGCTGCCGCTCGAGCAGTATCCGTCGTTGACCGACTTCGGCGACGCCAACAACATCTTCATCGAGAACGCAGTGGAACTCGGTTGCGCGGCGCTGACCGCGGCGCTCGACGAAGCTGGGCTGGAGCCGCACGACGTCGACGTCATCTTCTCGACAACCGTCACCGGCATTGCCGTTCCATCGCTCGACGCCCGGATTGCCACCAGGCTGGGACTGCGACCAGATGTGCGCCGGGTGCCGTTGTTCGGTCTGGGCTGCGTCGCTGGCGCTGCCGGGGTGGCCCGGCTCAACGACTACCTGCGCGGGGCGCCTGACGACGTCGCGGTGCTGGTGGCCGTCGAGTTGTGCTCGTTGACCTACCCAGCGGCCGGACGCTCGATCGCCAGCCTGGTCGGCACCGCGCTGTTCGGCGACGGCGCAGCGGCGGTAGTTTCCGTCGGCGAACGACGTGCGCAGAAGATCGGCGCCGCGGGCCCGGAGGTGCTCGGATCGCGTGGCCACCTATACCCGGACTCGCAGGGAACCATGGGCTGGAATATCGATTCCTCGGGTTTCGGCCTCATCCTCTCACCGGACGTCGCTGACGTCGTCGAGCGCTATCTGCCTGACGACGTCACGAACTTCCTTGCCGCACATGGCTTGAGCATCTCCGATGTCCCGACCTGGGTGAGCCACCCCGGTGGCCCGAAAGTGATCGAGGCCATCGTCGGCTCGCTGGGACTGCCCGACGACGCACTCGAATTGACCTGGCGCTCGCTCAGCGAGGTCGGCAATCTCTCGTCGGCGTCGGTGCTGCACGTGTTGCGTGACACGATCGCCAAGCGTCCGACCGCGGGCACCCCCGGGCTCATGATGGCGATGGGTCCCGGCTTCTGCTCCGAACTCGTGATGCTGCGTTGGCGGTGACCCGCTGATGCCCTGGTATCTGTTGTTGATCTGCGCGGTCGCCGTTGAGCGACTTGCCGAGGTCGTTGTCGCAGAACGTAATCGGTCGGTGAGCCGGGAGAGCGGCGGCGTCGAGTTCGGCGCGGGGCACTACCCGGTGATGGTCGCACTGCACACCGGCTTGCTTGCGGGATGTCTGCTCGAGCCACTCGCGTTGCATCGTCCGTTCATCCCGGCGCTGGGTTGGCCGATGCTTGCGATCGTGCTGGCCGCACAAGCGCTGCGCTGGTGGTGCATCACCACATTGCGTTACCAGTGGAACACCCGGGTGATCGTGATACCGGGTGCGGGGCGCATCACCGGCGGCCCGTATCGCTTTGTGCCGCACCCGAACTACGTCGCGGTGATCGTCGAAGGCTTTGCGTTGCCGCTGGTGCACACCGCGTGGATCACGGCGCTGGTGTTCTCGGTTTTCAACGCCGCCTTGTTGAGAATGCGAATTCACGTCGAGAACGCTGCACTGGCGAGCCTGGCATGATCGACCTGCTCGTCGTCGGCGGTGGTCCGGCCGGGCTGGCCACCGCAATCCATGGCGCCAAAGCCGGTCTGGACGTGGTCGTCGTCGAGAGACGCAGCGGACCGATCGACAAGGCGTGCGGTGAAGGGTTGATGCCGCACACGCTGCGGCACCTGGAACGGCTTGGCGTGCACCCCCACGGCAAGCCGTTCCGGGGGATCAGCTACCGCGAGGGCAAACGACACGTCGATGCGCCGTTCAGTCGCGGCGCCGGGCGCGGCGTACGCCGAACCGTGCTACATGGGGCGCTTCTCGACGCTGCCGCCGCTGTGGGTGTGCGGATCTGCCACGACGAAGTGGGTGAGATAAGCCAAGACGCGACGTCTGTTCGCGCCGGTGAATGGCGGGCACGCTATCTTGCCGCCGCCGACGGGCTGCATTCGCCGATCCGCCGGTCCCTGGGCTTGGAGCGACCGAGCCCGGGTGTCCGCCGGTGGGGCATCCGACGGCATGTGCGGACCGAGCCGTGGTCGGATTTCGTCGAGGTGCACTGGGCGCCGGGCGCCGAGGCCTACGTGACGCCGGTAGCTGACGACTGTGTGGGCGTGGCGGTGTTGAAGTCTCGTCGCGGCGGCTTCGATTCCCACCTCGCGGAGTTCCCCGAATTGCGGGATCGAATCGAGGGCCGGCCGCATGAGCCGGATCGCGCGGCCGGGCCGCTGCGCCAACAGGTTTCGAGTCGGGCGGCAGGCCGGGTTCTGCTGGTCGGCGATGCGGCGGGCTACGTCGACGCGCTCACCGGTGAGGGCCTCGGCCTGGCCTTCGGTGCGGCGGAGCTGCTGGTGAAATCCGTTGTCGGGCAACGCCCGCAGACCTACGACCGGCAGTGGCGCCAGATGACGCGGCGTTATCGGATGCTGACCGCGGCGTTGCTTCAGGCTAGCGCCGTGCCGCCGGTGCGGGCGCGCATCGTGCCGGCCGCAGCGGCGATGCCGACCATATTCACCGGCCTCGTCAATCTGCTTGCGCAGTAAGCGTTCAGAGTTCGGCAGTGACAACGTTCGCCACCGTAGCGGGCATCACGCTTTCCGGAATCTCGCGGGTAGTGCTACCGAGCGCGTTTCTGCGTGTGACGACATACGTGTAGCGATCTGCGCCGGGATCGGCGGCGAGCGGCTCGGCGCTGTCCAGCAGCGTTTCCAGCAGTTGGCGATCGTCCGGGTCCATCGCGTCACCATCGATGCGGCCGGAAGCCTTCAGACCGGCGAGGCCGCCACGGCGCTCAATGATGTAGTGGTCTGGGTGTTGCATCGTTGTGCCTCGATCGTGGAATGCCGACTCGCGTCCATGCGTCGTCCACCCCACGATAGACGTTGGCATCTCCGGGAAACAGCGATCTGGCGGCCGCACGCGTGAGGGCGGCGAACTCCGCAATCGTCATGAGCCGATACGCCTCCGGACTGGTCAGCGCCGCATACCAGACTTTCCCGGCCTGTTCCCACGATCGTCCGCCGATTGCCCTCGCCGCGAGGTAGAAGGCGTGGTTCGGGATGCCACTGTTTTCGTGCGGATCGCCTGCGGGAATGTAGTCGCGGTAATGCGACGGTTGCGGCGACAGACTGTGTCGGGAGTCGGGTTGAGCCATGTCGCGCAGGCACGTGTAGCCCTTCTTAGCTGCCACGGGGCCCATCAGATCTGCGCCGATGAGCCAGTCCGCTTGGGCGACGGTCTGCTTCCTGCGCCACTGGTAAAACATCGCGCCGAATACGTCGGAGACGCTCTCGTTGAGAGCGCCTGGCTCGTCGGAGTAGTCAAGGCCTGCGGCGAACTGAGTGACGCCGTGCGTTAACTCATGGCCGATAACGTCATCCGCCTTGGTGAAGTCGAGGAAGATTTGGCCGTCGCCGTCTCCGTACGTCATCTGTGCGCCGTTCCAGAACGCGTTGTCGTAGCGCACGCCATAGTGAATCGACGACATCAGCGTCATGCCGGCATCGTCGACCGAATTCCGGTCAAAGCACTGCCGATAGAAATCGACGACACCGCGGGTGGTATCGAAGGCGCGTTTCGCCGTGATGTCCGTGCTGCGACCGGGATTCGAGACCGGCGACCCGGGCAGCGACCGAGTGTTTTTGCAGTCGTAGACCGTGATTGCTGGGATCGACGCGAGTACACCGGCAACTTGCAGGGTGGTGATCCCGCTGGCAAGAAGACTGATTTGAATCGCCTCGGTCTGGGCGATTCGCAGTCCTCGCCACGCTTCCTCGACGGCGGCGCAGTCGCGCATTGCCTGTCGTGTCTCCGCCGGGATCGATTCGTCGTCGGCGAGTCTGCGCAGGACCCGCGGTGGAACGATGCAGCAACCGTCACGAGCGCACACGACCTAACTCCTCTGGGAATAAACGGTTTCCGATGTTCGATTGTGACACGGTCGTGACATCGTCCTTCTAAGGTGAGCAGGCGTTTGGCGCACGAGCGCCCGTTCGAGTCACTATTTGGAAACAACACGGTGCGGCGTGGCGCGTGTTCCACATGGGTTTAGTAGAAATTGAGTCGGTGTCGATGGACGACTCCGGTACGGCTTTGCGGTTCTGCTGCACCTCGTGCGGACTTATAGGAGTAGACGTCGATGACA